>JAKAPS010000004.1 GCA_021806925.1 bacterium
TATGGATCAGGTTATGCTTGTTTCGGCTGGACTCCATAATCTCAGAATTGACTCTCGAACTTAACTCCTTTCCTCTTTTGGATAACTCTTACCTTCTTTTTCCCCTTATTCCCGATAATCTCTAATATTTGGTAAAAAATGTAGTAATAGAGACATAAGGAAATTGAATAAATTGATACAAGAATTACCTTTGACGTGTGGTGATGAAATTCCTTCAAATAAGGTAATAGAAGCATATACTAGATTAGCAAAAACACTATCAAAAATTGTATGTAAAGAAGAACAAGAAGTGCATAATGTAGTTTTGCATTGTATGAATGTGAACAGTAGCCTTAGGGGAAAGATATCGCGTGAATATAGAGAAAATGATCAACATAAAATAAGCGAATTAATAAGAAAACAGTATACGGAATCATTTGTTAGAAATAGAATATTGGATTCTATATCATTTATTAGTCCACAAATAGCAATATCTACACTTGGAATATCCATTGTATCATTTATTTTTTCAAATCCCTTATTTGGATTTGGACTTATTGTTTGCGGAGCAATGTTTGGATATGTACCAGTAGTAAAATATTTCCAGAAGAAAGAGGAGGCAGAAGATATAGAATTTGGATATACAAATATTGAATATGCAATAAATATAGATCCAAGTATTAGGAGGTTTTTATACCCTCAATTAGAATCAAACATTATTCCAATTGTAACCAAAGAAAATGAATATACAAGAATACAAGTTGGTAATAATTACGCATATTTTATGAGTAGAAATGGGAAAATTATTCTAACAGATAAAAACCTTAATCCAAACGGACTTAACGCTACATATGAAAAATACCGGGAAAATGAAACTGTAGAGGAATATCTCGGTATACCTTTCAATATTGATAAACAATCACATATTATAACTGACCATGGTGACTATATCACCAGTTTAGCTGGTGATAAAAAGGTGTATTTCTTCAATAATGGGGAAACTATAATATTCACACAAGATAATTCCAAATTATTATCTAATATTAAAAATGAAGGTATAAGTGATGAACAATATTCTAAAATATTAGAGAATATCAAAAAATCAGGAATCTTCGAAATTAATGGTAAAGACCTAAAATACATTGTGGAACATCCTGTTTTCAAAGAAACAATAACTAGCCTAAAAAACAATCTGGAAGCAGAGAATACTAAACACCACAATAAACATCCCGAAGATCAAAATCAAATAGGAATACAATCAATATCTGTTACGTCTATAGCAAAAGATGAAAACGGCAAAGTTATATCTGCTATGGTTGCAATAACTGTGAAAGGTTAAAATGCGAAAAATGAAATAGTAGAGATAACACAGAAATTTGAAATGAAACTTGAATTTGAGAGAAAAATTGTGGATGTAATTGAAATAAATGGTAAACAATATATTCGTATTAATTATGATGTTCAAAATGAAATGACACTACCACCAGATACTGATAATACTACTGACACTGTATATAGTATATATAGTAGTTTTGGAGGAACTAACAATCACACCACACTTTCACCTACCCCTATCAAATATCAATCTGAAATTCCTAAGGAGTTGGCATTCCTTCCAGTTGCAGAAATTATTAAAAATAGTAATGATTTGACTCTAACAGCAGTAGCACTGCTATATGCTGGAGAAGATGATGCAGAAGAAATTGCCGATGCACTTACTAAAAGGATGGAAGAACAGAAGCAAAAGGGACAAGTAAATAATACAGAAACTAAATTAGTGATAGGAGATAGTAGATTAGTGGAAAATAATTCTAAAACTTTAGAATATACTCCTTTTTCAGACATATTGAGTAAACATCCAAACTCTATTGGTGTGATAGGCGATCCACTTATACTTGGAAATGGTAAAGAGCCTCTATTCTTTCAAGTAAAAGCTGTTATTCTTGAAAATGGTAAAGTAGAAGTGTTGAAAAAGCCAATTTTAGCAAGGAAACCATCAGCAGGTGTTGGATTAAGTGATGGTAGGGCAATTTCAATGGTTGGGGAATTACGTATGGCAACTGGATTAACAGGTGCAGAACAAATAATTGCTGGAAGTAATGATAACGAATTATCGTTGCCTTATTTAGCAATGACTGAAGCAAGTCAAGAATATGGTGTTAAAATTAATAAAGAGGATCTTACTCACGTTGCTGTATACCCAGCAGGAAGTGAAACTACTGAAATAATCGATCTTTTCTCCTGTGAAATAGATCCAAGTAGCTATAGCGGAAAGGTTCATGGAACAGATTCAGATGAGAGAACATTAACACATTCTAGAGACATTAATTTACGTGAAGCATTTGGAACTCCCTATGATGCAAAAACAATGACCTTAACTCAATTATTTAGACTTGGAGTGATTAAGATATTACACAAAGACCAAGAAAGAATAAATGCTACACAAAATTGATATAAGTAGGGATTCAATCTAATCAACATGATTGAAGATTGAAGTATTGACATTAACACACAAATAGTGTACATAGTAAAGATATGTCTAGTCATAATAGTTTTGATGAGAAACCCAATGAAACAACTCCATTTAATTTGTTTGCAGGAGGCATGTTATGTTATATCTGCCATCCGTCAGTATCTTTTGATGGTGACCACAACAACTATTGTTATGTGCTTCCCATTATAAATGGGTGTATTGATGAAAGAACTAAGTCTCAACTTAATAAAATTAATGATGGATTTCTTAATTACAAAGAATTATCAACAGAGGATATAATAATGTTGTATGTAGGTCTAGAAAAAACAATAACAGATGCAATAAAAAGACACTTACGTTTTGATCCTGAGCGACATACTGCTGTAAGAAAATATTTAATCAAAGAAATGAAAACTTATTTTATGGAAAAATATTCCAAAAAAATATTACAAGAATATAATACTTATTTCTCATCAGACGAAACATATACTAGAATACTTGAAGAAGAATACTTATATTATGCAGCTACGTTCAATAAATTCAAGCTCAATTTAACTAATAAATTAAAAAGGGTAGGAGAAAGAATAAGAGAGTACTATGATTTTGCTTCTCTACCATTTTCTATAGCATTAACATTATTTCAAGATATAATGAAAGAGATTAATACATCAAAAAAAGAGAAAACACCCTCTACAAGCTATTAATCGTCTTAATAACGCTATAATCCTTAGTATTTAATCCATATTGTATCAATAACTCAGTTAATGACCTGCTCATACCAAGGTTCTGATAAAATAATTTTCCAACTGTATAATCATTATTTACAACAAATATGTTTTTACCCATTGTTAAGTAGCTAGTCTCCTTAGTTGTATCACTTGAATATAGTTGTGCTGCATATAGGTATATTTGAGGATCTGCATATTTATATCTTTTCAATATATCATTCATATCACCCTCTGCCTTGTTCGTCTGACCTTGGAAATACAATATCTGATTATTACTCAGCCTTATATACAAACTCTGACTATCTAATTTCATAGCACTGGCGTTATAGCTAACAAGCTGACTCATTGATAGCGGGGGAGTAGAATTTGTACCTTGACTTGAACTACTCAAACCTACTTGAACTAGGAAGTATGGGTAATATGCATCTATAGGATTAAATCTTATCAAACTCTCAATTGATTGAACCTGAGGAGCAATTGATGCTGTCTGTGATTGATTAACTAAACTATTTAGTATTCCTTGGAACATTTGATATCCGACAAAGAAATATATTGATAAAATAAGGGATAGAAGGGAAATTACACTTACACTGTATGAAAAGACATTTCCAGAATTATTAAAGAACCTGTCAATATTTAATATCCTTACTCCAATTGCTAATATAACAAAGAAGAGGAATGTCAACTCAATTACGTGCATTACTGGATAAAATAACATAAAGAGAATAAATACAAACAATACTAACCCAACCTCAAAGGATTGAGTTGATCTTGTATCCTTTGTAGTAAGCAAATTTAATGACATTCTGAATGCCTTGTATATAAAGAATAGAAAGATTAGTCCACCAATAATACCAGTAGCACTAAACATCCATATAAACTCACTTCCAGTTGTTGTAAATACCTGCCATGGTGCTAATTCAAATGCCTGTGAAACACTCTTAAAGTTCCCAAGCCCTATACCTGTAAATATATATGATTTAAATACATTTAGAGCTTGAATATAGTTGGATTCCATTAGAGCCATTGAAAAGTTCCTTTCATCCAGAAATATTGGGTTATATGCAACAGTAAAAGAGTGATTAGTTAGAATATATGAAAGTATAATAGTAATAACTGCAAAACCAATCAAATATACTCTATTCTCAACCCATTTGAATCTATTTTCAACTACATCCTTCCAAAGTAGTAGTGACAACTCTATTCCAAATACAACATATGCAAATTTTGAATATGTTATATATATCCCAATAGATATTATTATGCTTGAAATTAAAAACACTAGTTTTCTCTTTCCCCTTATACTGAATATAGATTGGAGAGAGAATGGGAATACAATTAAACCAAACAAAGCCTGAAATATATTAAGATTTAAAAATGGATACATTAAATAATTTGATGGAATCAAATAATTTTTAGTTTTTAAGAAATTATATAAACTTAAAAACACTGTTTTCTGTGTAAAAACATTATTTGCAAATGATATCTGAAGATATGACAATATTACATATATAAAGATGATGCCTGATACGACGCTAAGTGCATTGAAAAATGTCCTTCTTGATTTTCTCCCATGAAAAAAATCATATGAAAGAATAAAGAATAGACCATAACTAATTAATTCTATTGTGAAAAGAATTGAGTTATATTTATAAACTGAAAATATATCAGATACCAAAACAAAAAACATGAATGCAAAAAATACATATAAAAATGATTTTGATATATATAAATTTCCCCTTAAATTTCTCAAGAAGAAGAAACCGGAAGCTAATAATGCAACAGTAAATACCTTTGGTTCAGTTAGGCTGATTCCTCCAAAAAATGATAACGCAACTAGTGAAACAAAAAACAATGCAAAGTATATTTTCTCTATTGTAGTAAAAAAAACAAGAAATTTTCTTTTTGGCTTATCTTCATAACTTTGATATTCCTCTTTATCACTGACACTATCTTTTTTATCAATCTCAACTACTGTTATACTTTCTTCCTCAATAATGACAGGTTCTTGGATAATCAATTCCTCATTTTTTTTATCTGTATTATGTTTTGTGTTTTTCATATTCCCATGACCTTTTGTTTTATCACTAGCCAAAGCACTCTTTGTAGACTTCATTGTTTCCTTCTTTACTTTATCGCTTTGTATAGTACCCTTTGTATTCTCTTTTAAGATATTTTTGAGGTTATTCGTGCTTTTCTTTGATGTTTTTTTAGATTTATTTTCTTTCACTAAAGACAATGATATATAAATATTATTAAGAATGCAACAGGATTCAAGAAATGTTAACTATCACAATATAAATTGTTGATATGGATACCGAGAAAAATGTATAAAAATAAACTTCCCACGACCTTACGGTCGGGGTTTTAAGTTCGGAATTTATAAAATTAAGGCACATTTCTTTAATATGTATTACCTGTAAAATATTGTTTCAATATATATATTAAATACAAGAGATATCCTATACAACAAAATCGTATACACTCTTTACTGGACTATACGATTTGTTGGATTATTGCATCGTACTTTTGAAACAAGTATATTATTTAAGTCTCGTTTATGTTTATTACACTTCCTGCAATGGATGGAAGTGCTTATGAGCTTCATATGCAATCTTATCTGATGTGTGAAGGTATCTGTTTGTAGTTTGAAGCGATTCATGTCCTAACAGAATTTGAATAGCTCCAACATTTGCACCATTTTCTGCCAGGTAGGTTGCAAATCCATGCCTTAGAGAGTGAGCTGATGTAGGAACGATTATTCCAAGTAACCTTCTATATGTAGCAATTCTTTCTTGCAGGTAATTAGGTGATATTCTTTCTGATAATCTGTGATTCCGTCCTCCTCTTGTGGAAAGAAATAGTGCCTTACGTGAATCATCTCCTCTTAATTTTAGGTATTCTAAAATATAGTGGGTTGCTCTTTCTGTAAGGTATACAAATCTTTGTTTTTTACCTTTACCCATTATATATATTTTACCAGTATCATCTATATTTTCTCTGTTTATACGTATTAATTCAGATATTCTCATGCCAGTTGAAAAAAGGACTTCAAGCATTGCTCTGTTTCTTGATGCAACATATGGATTCTTCTCAAATGTACTTGGGTATTCAATTAATTTTATTAGAGTATCAAGCTCTGCAACTTGTGCTTCCTTTCTCTCCATCTTAATCAACTTTATACTGCTTGATGATATAGGGCTTGAGAAATCAAAATCGGATAAGAATTTAAAATATGATCGTAATGCACTAAGCATTCTGTTTACACTTCTTGATGCAAGTTTTTCACCGTAATCCTTTTTTTTATGCTCACAAAATTCCTTATATTCCTCAATATATTCAGTTTCATGAGCTTTAAAAAATTCGCTTATCTTACCCAAATACAATCCGTCCCTAAGAAATCCTTTATACATTGTTATTGTCAGTTTTGTTATACCATTAAATTCAATATGATTTAAAAGCAAATACATTTCAAAAACAAATAGATCTCTCCTATAATTGTATATAGTTTCCCTTGAGTAATTTTGATTTAATAACTCTATCAAGAACTCTTCTTTTTTATCTAATACTGTATTCATAATGTTTATTTATACATTTATATATAAAAAAAATACAATTACTCTTCAGAATCAGATTGAATAAAGTTTTATTCAATCTAACTTCTTTATATATTCATCATCAAACAAATATAAACCTAATAAGAAGAATATAAATCCGTTAACAGGAAATATTTCAAAATAGGGGAGTCCTATTGAACCTATTAGAAATAAAATTATTAAGATTATGAGTTCAATATTTCTCCTGTTATTAAATATACTGGATATAAAAGAGTAGATGAATAATATAAATCCGATGATGCCAAAGCTATAAAATAACTGAACATAAGTGTCTTCTGAAAATGTAAGTTTATTTCCAAAAAAGAACTTTAATACTTTGGTTAATAAACTACTTCCAGTTTTAACAATTGTAGGATTTGTGAAATGTTTAATAGCACTTGGAAATTTATTAACAATTTCTTTTGTATAAAGGCCCTTATCAAAAAGAATAACTAATATGGAGAGTATATAGAAAAATAGTATTACATACCCGTATCTATTTTTTATATAAATTAAATAAAGACCATATAAAAACAGCAATATAAACGCTGTGAAAGAAAATGTTAATCCAATATATATTATCGATAAAATTATGAATATATAAGAATATAGCTGTTTACTCCTTTCACTAAAGAACTTCATATTACTTAACACATCAATATTGAATATGAAATATACTACACCTAAAAATGTAAAATAAGCACTTCCATTAGGGTCATCCCATAATCCTCCAAATCTTACTGAACCTCCACTATATGCAAGAGCAGGTAATCTATGTACCGTGAAGAATAATATTAGTTGAATAATATCACTTGATACATTAATTAATAAAAACATGGAAAATAAATAAAATATTATATATTTAACATTTCTAAAATTACTAAAAAATATAGGTAATAAGAGTAGGGGAGTGAAAAATACGAACTTTATAATAAAATCAACACTGGAGTTCCTTATTAGCATATGCAAACTTGATAGATGAAAAACAACTGCAGATATAAGAATATAAACAATAAAAAAAATGTACCATTTTATCTTTCCATATATTTTCTTAATATCTATTTTTTTTAATAACTCATTCTTGTGTATTATATAAATAAGTACAAGATAAAAAATAAAGAATAATACATATTTAAATATTTGTATTGATAGCGGTGTATTATGATAAGTAGGTGATGTAAGTGTTGAATTTATCTTAAAAGGATATCTGTAAAAATAGAACAAGTACATAAAGATAAGCATAACTAAAGAAACAAGTTCATATATACTTATTCGTAGTTTATTTATCAAAGAGTCTATCATATAAAAATTATACTATAATTTAATACTATTTAATATTTAAAATGAAGCACATTAAAATATATCTCACATGTCTACAAAACAACTGTATATATAAATAAGAAATCAAAGATTGACTGAAGAGTGTATAATGTTGAGTAATTAAGTAAACATGTTTATAGAACTTTTTTTAATAATTACCCTTTCTATAGGTATTGTACTTTTTATTCTTACATTACTGTTACATTTAATTATCGTGAAAATATTTAAAAGAAATAGTCTTTTACTTGTGCGTTTAATACTAGTCCTTCTTATTTTGCAATTTCTACTCGGTATGGCTGCAAATCTATTTCAAACAATTCCATATATAAAACCATGGCTTGTATTTCATGATTTTGGATACATATTGTTTCATACAATCAATGCCACATTACTAATTATTCTATCAATAATGTATCTTATACAAGTGAGAAAAGAAAAGACACAAAGATTTCATGGAATCATAGGGCTTACTGGTATTGTAATTGCATATATAGGTGGAGTTATATTTGTTGATTTTGGACAGAATAATATATTTTCATTTATTATGGCAGTAGGATTTATAGTTAGCACATTTGTATATTCATACCAATCTTTTAATAATTAATGTATCCCACAAATCCTAACATCAATATATATTAACTCTACGCTCTTTAGATAATACCCGACCCACTCTTTGGTTTTACCCTACAAGCGCATCATCAATCACTTCTTTATAATCATCTTTTCTGTGTAATCCAATAAGTTCCTTGAAAAGTTTTCCATTCTTAAATACTTTAACATTAGGAATACTTTGAATATTGAACATCATTGATGTTTGTGGATTCTCATCAACATCCATCTCTGCAAACATAATTTTACCATCTGTATATTCACCTTCTAATTCATTTAAAATAGGGGATAACATCTTACATGGCATACACCAGACTGCGTTGAAATCCACTAATATCACACTATTTTCCTCAATTGTTTTTGAGAAATCTGTATCTGTTATTTTTTTCATTTTCTTTTTCTATATATATAACGGATAAATTAATCAAATCCGTTTAAGAAGAATCTGTATTTTCTCTGACATATCTTTGGTTGTCTTGCAATTAGAAATAGAATATTTAACATATTCATTACTGAATGATGAGATAGCTCTTTGCAGTGCAACTACTTGTTGCATTACATCTTCGCAGTTTCTTCCATCATCAATCATCTTCATAATTCCATTGACCTGCCCTGATATCTTCTTTAATCTGCCCTTAAGCATACTATACTGGAGTATAGTACAGTCGTTTAGGGAAAGTCAATATGCAAAAATTAAAAAATTAATTTTCTACACTATATTACCCTTATGTTTTCTTAAAAAAAGGTAAAGTCCTATAAAAGACCCCCTAAAAACTTTCATTCTGTATTCTAAAGGAACTCCACTATTTGCTTTCAAAGCACCAAATAAATTTCTAAATGGATACATGACATACTTAAAAAAGTATATTGTTGGCCTTATCTTTACTCCATTTTTTCTAAGCTTCTGAATAAAGTAAAGATAATTTCTACTTTGTAGAATATCTTTAAATATTGAACCTTGCGAACTCTTTCCACCTTCATGATATATTTTAATATTTGGATCGATCCATATTTGAAATCCTAATTTTTTCACACTATAGCTCCAGTCCAGATCTTCATAATACATAAAATAGTCTTCTGGTATTAGTTGTTTTTTGAAAACTAAGCTCTTTGCCATAAAAAAAGTCCCATTAACAATATCCACTTCATAAAGTGAGCCTTCTGGGAAATTATGTATTTGAGGAAATAACTCAGTCCATGAATTAAAATCAAATGATCCACCCGCAGATTCAAGAGAAGAATCAGTATGCATCATTAAGCCAGAGACACAATCAATACTACTATTAGAAGATAAATCTGAAATTGCTTTTAATATATATTTATTGTCAAATGTTACATCACTATTCATAACGCATATATAATCAAATCCATTCTTTAATCCATATTTAATTCCTATATTATTTCCCGCGGCATATCCGATATTTCCTCCAGAAAATTTATATACAACACTACTACCAAAATTAGTTAATAGCTTTTCCTTACAGTGGCTATTTTTTTCATTATCAATAACTATTATGAATATATACTTGTTCTTTAACAATAAGATATTCTTAATAGCTGAAACAATAGTATCCTCAGATTTCCAATTCAGAAATACAACTAATGTTTTTTTATTCATTATATCCAAAAACTATTATACATATTTTTATACATAAATGTATTAAAAGATTTTCAATTATATAACTATACCTATTTTAATAGGCACATTATCCTAACTGTAAATCACTTCAATTCTCCTGATTTTCTAAACATATAATTAGTGTACTTCATCTGGTTTGTTGGAATTGAGAGAGCTAACACATATATCAAATTGCATAAAGTCTTTAATGAATCTGAGTGGTAATAAAACTTTCTATTTTAGGATTTATATATTACAGAGAATAATATCTATAAATGTAATATAATCATATTGGTATGCCAAATAAAAAGAGATTGATTTTAAGTAACGGAATAATTCAGATTAGTATAAAATCAATATTACTTCTAATTGGTCTAGCAAGTACATTTTTAATTACGAAGCATTTTGGATCAAATGGTTTTGGATATTATTCTGTTGCTGTAAATTATATAGCATTTTTTGCACTTTTTGCTGATTGGGGGGTTAGTACAATTCTGCAACGTGATATTTTAAAGAATGAGGAAAACCATAATCTAAAACATGAATTTATAGCAAATATCATATCTGTCAAATTCATTTTCATAGCTATTACGTATATAGTAAGTTTAATAGCACTATTTTTCATGAGATATAACCAGATAGAAGTAAAGGGTATACTAATATTAATAGTTGCCCAATCTATTTCTGGACTCTCCATGATATTTTTTGTTATAAAAGCAAGCTCACTGGATACATATACATATTTCATAGGTGAACTTATAGGAAGGATATTATCTTTTTTAGTTATATTCATAACCATATCCTATAATCTTCCAATCATATATTTATTTATTGCAATATTGATAAATAATATAGTTATCTTTATATTCGGATATTTCTCATGTATAAGAGCAAATAAAATATATGCTGCATTTAACAAGAAATTGGTAAAAAAGATCGTTAAGGAATCAATATTTATTGGTTTTGTTGGTGCTATTGGAACAATATATTTTAAAATTGATGCACTTATTCTCTCTTTAATGAAAAGTGCTACAGAGGTAGGGTTATATTCATTGCCATATAAAATACTTGAAATACTATTGTTTATTCCAGGAGTATTTATGAGCTATATTGTTCCTCAATTATCAAAAATCTATAGTGAAAATGACACAGAAAAGATAAGAGTCTTATCAAATCTTGCAATAAAATTAATGTCAATAACTGTCATACCAATACTTGTTGGAACAATTGTAATTGCACCTAAACTTATACCCCTTTTTGGCAATAATACTTTTACGAATTCTAATATATATATATATTTATTTAAAACACATATAGAGGCAAATTCAGTAATTGCCTTACAGATATTATCTTTTAGTATTCTTTTTACATTCTTCAATTACTACCTCGGAGGTTTATTTATAATTTATTCAAAATTTAAGGTTATGATGATAAACAACATTATCTCTGCTGTTATAAACATAGGATTAAATATATTACTTATTCCTCACTTCACTTTTGTTGCCAGTGCATTCTTAACAGTACTAGGTGAGGGTATATTCACAGTATTGTACTTGCTTGAGATAAAACATGTATTAAAACTTGATATAAATATGTTATCAGTACTATACCCAATTCCTGCAGGAGTTATAATGGGAATAGTAACATTTTATCTTTTGAAACAAAATGTTATAGTTGATATACTGCTAAGTGGAGTCGTGTATTTTGCATTAATTATTCTATTTAGAATAGTTGATGTAAAAGAGTTAATTATTATGTTCTATAAAGAGAATGGATAAACAAAAAAAATATAAAGTATATATTGATGCACAACCGTTGACTCCACCAAGAAGCGGAGTAGGGGAGTACCTAAAAAATATACTCAAAAGGCTTGAAAATAATCCAAGGGTTTATAAGTACACATTTAAGATGGGGCTAATGAGAGCTTTCTATAAAAAACCAATCGACCTTGATATTAATGATATAAAAACACCAGTTGTAATTGAGAGAATCATTCCAAAATCAGTATATATTCTACTTGCCGTTCTTGGTATAAAGGTTCCATTAGAGATATTCTTTGGATTTAATGATATTTATTTTTTTGAAAACTTTACAACATTTAAAAAGATAAAGGGGAAAAGCATCACTGTAATACATGATTTATCCTACCTTAAATTCCCGGATACATTATCAAAAAATAACAGATTATCATTAAACTACTCAGTAAAGGATTCTATAAAAAATGCTGATGTGATTATTGCAATATCGAACTCAGTAAAATCAGAATTAGAAGAAACATTTGATAGAAAGGATTTTAGAGTTATATACCCTATAATAGAGTTTGGGGAGAATTTCACTTCACATGAGTTTGAAGAAGGGTTTAGCGATAACGCTACAAAATATCTGAGAAAACATGATCTAGAGAAGGATAAATACATATTTTTTATAGGGAATATGGAACCAAGAAAGAACATTGTAAACCTAATAAATGGGTATGTTAAAAGTGATGGGTTAAGAAACAATATAAAATTGGTACTAGCTGGAGCTAACGCTTGGAATAATTCAGAGATACTCAAATCAATAAAAGAAAATAACATCATAAGCCTTGGAAAAGTTACTTCAGAAGAGAAGGCAATCCTATTTAAGAATTGCTTATTTGGTATAAATGTTTCAATGTATGAAGGATTTGGCATGCCTGTAGTTGAATCATTCTCATTTGGAAAATCAATGCTTCTATCGGATATTCCAATATTTGAAGAGGTTTCAGAATATGATTTCTATACAGATCATACTGATACAGAAGATATAGGGAAGAAGATAAATACACTCATATATGATAATGAATTAAGACAAAGGCTAGAAACAAAGAGTAAAGATAGATTTAAATATTTTAACTCTCTTCATCAGGATGATGAATTATTGGATATTTTTGATGAATTAACTAAATAAAAAAACTAATTCGTATCTTTATGTTACATTGATAGAATTCAATATTTCATTCATAGTACCAAGTGCAAGTGGATTAAATTCTCTTATCTGTGAGACTAGCTCTTGATTATTTGATATTACATTTAAAAATTCATCCCATACACTCTGTTTCGCTGAAACTCTTAAGGATATATCAATAGCATTTACATAATGTGGCAACTTACCTTTTTCTGGACTTTCTGAATATAGTTTTTGAGCTAGTTTAGCTTGATCCTCAATTAATTTCCTATGTGTGCTTGGATTCGTAGTTGTCATCTCAGCACTATCAAACCAGCATATAGGGATTGGTGTGATCGAATTTTCATCACCCATCATTCTTACTTTTAACAGTAATTCTACATCAAATGAGAATCCTCTTATACATAAATTTCCATCTTTAATAAGCCTGCGAACACAATCAGGAGACCAAGCCTTAAATCCGCATTGCGTATCTAAGGGAATGAATCCTCTTCCAAACAGGGTCTCTCTTAAATACCTTGCAACTTGTGCTCTAATATTCCTATCCGCAGTAATTAACATAACTGATTTTTGCAAACGTCTTGAACCAGCAGCAACTAATGTATCAGGGTTATTTACAAATGCATCTAATAATAATCCAATTTGTCCAAGATCAACAGATAAATCCGCATCAGTTGTTACGATTATATCGTTACTTGATTTAGAATTCGAACATGATAATGCCATCCCGTATTCGACAGCTGCAGCTTTAACTGTACTCTTTGGTATAGTTGCTCCATCTAGTGAATGTAAAATTACTTCATCATCAATATTAGCCTTATTTTCTATTGCTTTACCTAAGAAATTAACATAGAACTTACTACGTAATAAAGGATCACCATTTATTATAGCTTCAGCCAGTACTCCTGATGGTGGATCATCATTACACTGATCATCTATCAAGGTTACTACATAATCTTTGTTTGAGCCTTTAAAAAGCCATTCAAGCTGTAAATACTTTTGTCTTAAAAAATCCTCCCCAAACTCATTCTCTTCCTTTCTTTGCATCCTTGTACCTTCGTGATACATTGGAATAACAATACTAATCAATCTTTTTTTTGGATCTGACATTAGTATCAATTTTGATATGGCAAGCTTCAACGTATATGCAACAAAAACATTAGGATCCACTTCAAAGGATAATTTTTGTTCTAATTGCCGCAAAAGACTTATATCTGAACTATATGAAATAATGGTATCTGCATAGGATCTAGCCTCCTGCATAAATTCTGGGTCAGTCATATTTTTTATTGAATTATATTTATATCCTTGTTCTTTTAATAATTTTTCAACACTCATACAGCATATAATAATACTCTTAACATTTGAATTCAAATATCTACATAAATTAATGTATTTCTAGTATAATCCAAACAGATATTTACAAGATTTATGAGAAGCAAGGTAGATGATCAATTATCTGAAAGTAAAGTTAACAAACGTAGATCAATATTTATTGATGCATATGCATTAGTTCCGCCAATAAGTGGAGTAGGATATTACCTAAAGAGTATTATTGATAATCTTGTAAAATCAAATAAGTATGATATTGAGCTTGGTACTTTATCTTCATTTTATTCTAATGAGAGGAAAATTAACTATGAGAATAAAGATGTAAAGCAAAAAATAGTCAAATTTCTACCTAGATCAATATACATACTATTAATGAGATTAAATATTGCACCTCCAATTGATATATTCTTTGGAAGGCATGATCTCTATTTTTTTGAGAATTACGTATGCTACCCAGTAAAATCAGGTAAGACTATAACAGTAATTCATGATTTAACATTCAAAAAGTTTCCTCATGCTGTATTCTTCATAAATAGAATGAATCTAAATTTCATAGTGCCGTACACTTTGAATAAATCAGATGTAATAGTAACAGTATCGAACTCAATTAAAAAGGAAATATATAGATATTACTCTCCTAAGAAAAAGATACATGTAATATATCCGTCAATTGATAAGTCACTTGAAGAAGATGATAGCCTACTGAAAACATACTCTCTTAAGAAGGATGAATATATATATTTTGTTGGAAATCTTGAACCAAGAAAAAATTTAATCAACCTTATAAAAGCGTTTAATGAAGCAAAATTGAAGAATATGAAATTAGTAATTAGTGGAAATAAAGGATGGAAAAATAACAAAATAATGGAATTACTAAAATCAGAGAATGTATTACATATTGGAAGCCCAACAGAGAGTCAAAAGAATTCACTTATAAAAAACTGCCTATTCTTATCAATTGTATCTATATATGAAGGATTCGGAATGCCAATAATTGAAGGATTTAAATACAATAAAGCAGTTTTAATGTCTGATATTGAATCATTCCGGGAGATATCTAAAATGAACTTTTTTTGTGACCCGCATAATGTTAATGATATTAGGAAAAAAATGGAATCACTCTACTACGACACTAGGTTAAGACAAAAGTTAGAAAGACTAGGTACAGAAAGATACAAATACTTTTCTTCAATTGACCAATCTCATGAACTAGAAGATATATTTAAATAAAATATGTAGCAGTTATAAAGCTGACTTATATTACTTTTTTGTTATATTTGCCCAAATTTCAATTTAAACAAATCCATAATTGCCTTTAATATTACCGACAGTTTTGCACCAGTTGCTTTTCCAAATACTCTCCTTTTATGTGTTACAGGTACCTCAACATACTTGTATCCCTTTAATTTAAGCTTATATAGTATTTCAGTGTTTATAAGGGCACTATTTGAAACAATGTTTATTGATTTTATTACATCACTCTTGAATAATTTAAATGCACAGTCTATATCTCTAACATGTACACCAATGAGAAGTTGAACCATTAAATTATATACTTTTGCATTTAGTAGCCTAATGAATGGATCATGTCTAGGTGCTCTATAACCTATTATATAGTCAATTCCTTTCTTCTTAGCTATGATATCAAAGAATTTATCTAGATCCTCTACAACAAACTGATTATCGCTATCAGTAAAGAAAACCCACTCAAGATTTGTAGATACTGAGAATCCTTTCCTTAAAGCACTACCGTATGAGTGAATTACTTCATTATCATTATCATATATTTTAACATGTTTATTATCTTTGAAGTTTTTCTCTACAACTTTTCTAGTATTATCAGACGAACCATCATTAACAACTACTATTTGGAATTCACTTAAGAAATCTTTGCTTGATAAGTATTTAAGTATATTTTCTACCTGTAGTTTTATGTTTTTCTCTTCATTGAATGCTGGCATAAAAATAGTTAATGAAAGTTTTTTCTCTTTACCTTCAACTTTTTCTCTTGTACTTTTATTTCCCATAGGTGATTAATTATTTATTTAAGTATCATATAAATAGAAAAATATTGCAACATCAAAAAGACACATTTGTTTTTAGCAAGTAAAATAGTTATTTATTGAGAAGCCACATTGTTGTAAAAATAATTTTTTTATGATATTAGAATCAAAAAAGTAAGAATAATGAATATGCCTGTGAAGCATACAACATATGGGATAAAGATTAAAAAAAATACATATACTTAGAAAAATCCGATAGATAAGAGATATATTGTATATCCAACCCATATATATAAACTTTCTTTACCTACATATATCTTTGTGAGATAATTTGCAAGTAATACAAAATGAAAATATATATATCTGATATATTAGATAAACCACAATTCAATGATTTACTGGTGTTAGTACAACAAGTTGAGAAATTAAAAACAAAGACTAATTTAGACTATATAAAATTAACCCTAAGTGATAAATCTGGTGTTTTAGAAGGTAAAATATGGGATAAGGCAATTGGATTATGTGATAAGGCTGAAGTAGGCGATATTGTGAAAATAACAGGAAAGGTTGATTCAACATATGCATCTAAACCCCAATTGATTATAAGTTCACTAAGTAATACAAAATCAGATGCTGGAATCTTCTCTGAAATTAGTATTGATAGAAGTGATTTCTATAAAGAATCAAAAATACCTTTAGAGGAAAGAAAGGCTAGGACATTTAAATTTATAGATATGATAAAGAATGATCAATTGAGGGATATGCTTAATGATATTTTTAAAGATGAGAAGTATAAGACATACTTTACATTTCCAGCAGCAGTTTCAATGCACCATGCATATGTAGGTGGACTTAGTCAGCATGTATTGGAAATGCTTGATCTTGGTGTATATCTATCAAATAAATTTGATTATGTAAATTTAGACATTGTTTTAGCTGGAATTCTAATGCATGATTTTGCAAAAATATGGGAATTTGAAGAAGTGCAACAAGGTGTATTTAAATATTCTGTCCTTGGTAATTTACATGGACATATATTCATGGGTGCAAATTTTGTAAAAGAGAATGCACCTAAATATGGTATTGACGATGAAACATTAATAAGACTAATTCACGTTGTATTATCTCATCATGGTAAGAAAGAATGGGGATCACCAGTAGCTCCGAAAACTCTTGAAGCTAGAATAGTTCACAGAGTAGATGTAATGTCTGAAGAACTAAGATCTATAGATGATGCAATTGAATCAAGAAGTCAAGATATAGAGAAGATTCAAATACTTGAAGAATACTACTACTTCGGATTTGTAAATAATGATTCCCTAGAGTTGGAAAAACATCAAACTGAAGAAGAAATACTAGAAAACTAATAGACATGAATATTGTAATAATTAACCCTACATATAACGAGAATGAGAATATAAAGATTCTTGTAAAAGAAATTGGAAAAGTTATACATGAATTGGAGGAGAATAATAAATCTGATACTGTTATACAGCTTGTTGTAGATGATTCATCTCCTGATGGAACAGGGGAGACTGTAAAGACGCTTATGAAGGATTCTTCATATAGCTTCCTTAGAATAATCGAGGGGAATAAAGAAGGATTAGGTAAAGCTTATGTTAGGGGTATGAAGTACGCAATAGAATCTCTTCATGCTGATGTAGTTATTGAGATGGATGCAGATCTACAGCATGATCCAAAATTAATAAAGACTTTAATTAAATATATATATGATGGATATGATTTTGTTATTGCGTCAAGATATGTAAGTGGTGGAGCATATGAAAAAACCTGGAGTAAATTTAGAGTTTTAAACAGTAAGATTGCAAATATTGTATCAAGAGGAATTGCAGGATTGAAAACTCATGATACAACATCTGGATTCAGAGCTATAAGGTCAACAATACTAAATAAAATTGATTTAGAAAACATTACTTCTGATGGTTATGCATTTCAATTCGAATTACTTTACTTGGCAGAGAAAAAACATGCAAAGATAAAAGAATTTGGGTTCCTATTCAAAGATAGAAAATTTGGTCAAAGTAAAATAAGTTTAAATAAGCAATATATACTTGATATATTGAATTTCTTCTTCCTTGCATTTAAGTTTAGATATTTAAACTCTATAAAAATATTAAAATTTGGTGTAGTAGGATTAACAGGAACAATTATTAATCTGATAATCTACCATCTTGTTATTAAAGATGTAAAAATAGCATTTATAGCAGAGGCAATAGGATATGAATTATCATTATTCTTTAATTTTGGATTTAATCATTACTGGACATTTAAATCAAATGAAAAGCCACTTAAAGCATTAATAAAATACAATGGAACATCACTTATATCATTAATTGTAACATCAACTGTTACACAGATTACATCACTTTTATTCTCTAAATACAAGACTAATTTCCTTATACCTATACCAGGTATTGGAGTTGGATTCATAGTCAACTATGTATTAGCAAAGAAATTTGTTTGGAGACAAAAATAAATAGGATAGGGGAAATATGTACGCCTACATAGTCTTAAATATATTCACAAGCTTTAATACATCATCATTCCAGGAAAATCTCTTAATGTTCTCTGCACCTAATTTCGTTAATTTGTTTCGTTTCGTTGTATCCGTACTAAGTGTATCAATAGCTTCAGATAAACTATCTACATCGTTATTTTCAACAAATACAGCACCCTTTCCTGCAGCTTCAACCAAAGATGAGCTTTTTACAGAGATAACAGGAATGCCAAAGAATTGAGCCTCAATAATTGGTAACCCAAATCCTTCATAAACTGAAGAACATATTGCAATTTTTGAACGGTAATATAGGTAGCTCAAAGTTTTATCATTTATTTCACTGTATAATTCAAAATATTTTTTGTATTTTATAGGTATTATTGGCTTTACACTTTTAGTCTTCCTGGTAGATAACCCGTTTATCCCAACAATAGCCATCTTTAAGTTACTATCCTTGTGTTCGCTAAGGTATTTAATAAATCCGCTTACTGCAAAGCTATTATTTTTTCTTTTATCAAACCCTCCTAAACATATTATAAGATTCCTATCATTCTGCCTAATATTATTTTCACCATTGAACTTAGGTCTTGATTTATTTGTTTGTTTTTTTGAATTACTAATTGCTTTAGTATTGTTAAGTAGGAATGATTCAAACTGGGGTGATATTGATGGATATAGTACAAGGACCTTATCCTCATTTAATTTTGGAAATGTATCCAATATTTCATCTTTTGAAAATTGGGAAACTGTAATTATCAAATCAGCATATCTTTGAGCTTGCAATGATTTTATTATAAACCAGATTTTAGAATATAGGTTTATATACCCGCCAAATTTTATCTGTATCAAATCGTGAATATACGTTATTTTTTTACACTTACTAAACAATGGAATTGTAAATGATTCAAATGACACGTATATATCCGTTTTGAATTTATTTACTTGATAATTAAGAAGTGTAAAGTCATAAAGAACCCTGAATACATTAATATTAGCTAATTTTTGAGAAAAAAAATGGACTTCAGGAAACTTATTTCTCATTTTAGATAAAATTGATTTGTGTACAAGCACTGTAAAATCAAATTCTTCTGAATATTGGCTAAAAAGTATTGTAGATATATTGTATGTTACTCTACCAGTTCCATCCTTTTTATGCATGTGCCTGCAATCTAAAAAAATTCTTTTCTTCATAGAATGTATATTTAAATAACACCTTTCTTCTTTATTATTGCCATGGGTGTCTTTAATAGAATTAACATATCATGAATAAAAGATTTCCTATCTACATATTCTGCATCCATCTTTATTCTTTGGTTGAATGATATGGTTGATCTTCCGCCTACTTGCCATTCTCCTGTTATACCAGGTTTAACTGACAATATCTTCTTTATATCCTCGCGTGTTTTAGGGTGTTCTTTCCAATATTCATCTATTTCAAATTTAAAATACGGTCTTGGGCCAACAATACTCATATTCCCCTGAAGCACATCAAAGAATTGTGGCAATTCATCGATACTTGTTGCCCTAATAAATTTACCTATCTTTGTAATTCTTGGATCTTCATCTATACCTAATTTGTTGTTATTTCTCCTATACTTTTCATATAACTCAGTATTAGCCTGTAATACCTCCCATGCATTTGGAATCATTGATCTAAATTTCTTCATAAAGAATGGTTTTCCTTTTAATCCAATATGAACTGGCATATCTTTCTTGAGTGGATAAACACTATGAGAATCTGTTTCATCAAAATACACTAGGATAGCTAGAACAAGCATAATAGGGGAGAATAAAACTATGAACACGAGAGAAAGTACAATATCTCCACCCCTTTCTATATATTTGTACATCTTTAATTTGTAAGCTAATTATACTACACATTAAAAACAAATTCATTAGAGAAATCCTTTACAATACAAACATGTGATTTATTAGAAGATATATATAAAAAATATAGGTATTGCAATTTGTTGAAAATATGGTATTATGTAAATCATGTCAAATTATAGAACAGGTAAACCTAAAGTCAATGAACCATTTTATCCGCCATACACTGGTCCTTATAAACCAAGAACAAGAGGAGATAAGAGAATTGCTAACATGATAGCAACTGAAATTATAAAATGGTTACCAAGCGACATGAGTACGCAATTGGAATTTTTCAATTTGATTTATTCAAAATTACATGCAAACAGAGATGATAATGCATATAAAGATCCAGTTATACCTAGTCCTAGTAATGCAAGAGAGATCAATAATTTATTAGATGCAATGAGTAAGCGAGGTATAACTTGCACTCCGGACCCGGTCGTTTTTTGTAGAAATTTGCTTGGTAATCCAATTCAAAGAGAAAGAATTCATATTGTAGCGCTGCTCTTAAGTGACAAGGAATTAGCAAAGTATGGATTAGAACTAAGTGTTTCTAAAATTGAAAATGAAGAAAACAAATTTAAAATAGAACTATCGTCTAGCAATTCTAAATTATCTGTATTCGAAATAGTAGACTTTTCAAACATACGTAATTGTATGAGACCCAAAAATCCTACGAGAAGGATAGGTCGTCGATCACATAGTACAGAACGAAACATATAAAAATAGACATACACAATTTAAGCATATAAATATATCTACTGCACATATTTTTGTTAGTTATATAACATATGGTGTATAATACAAGAAATTAATGGGAATTATAATCTCAAACATACCGCCAAAGGGTACATCAGACTGGTTTCCTGATGAATACGCTATTAGGTCATATATATTCTCAGTATGGAGAAAAGTAGTTTTAAGTTTTGGTTTTCAAGAATACATGTCTCCCATACTTGAATATTCTGAAATATATAAGGCAAAATCTGGTGAAGATATTGGTAAGCATGAACTTCTTTCATTTATCGATAGGGGAGGGAGAGAACTATCACTTAGACCTGAAATGACACCTGGTATTACTAGAATAATTTCAAGGATATATAATAAAGAAACAAAACCTATAAAGTATTTTTCTATTGCAAACTTTTTTAGAAATCAAAATACACAGCAGGGGAGGAATAGGGAATTCTGGCAACTCAACTATGATATATTTGGAACTGAATCAATAATCTCAGACATTGAGATAATACAAATTGGGATAGAAATAATGATCCAATTTGGAGCTACAAAAGATAACTTCCAAGTTCAGATTAATAACAGAGAGTTTGTTGATGATTTCATTAATAAATATCTTGATTTAAATGAGAATAATAAAAGAACTAGCTTGATTGAGATATTGGATAAATTTAACAAGATATCAGAAGAAGAACTAAATAAAAATTTAACTGAACTTGGACTTACTGAAATAAATATAGAAAAGATAAAATCATTTATTCTATCAGAAACAATTGAAGATGTAATATACAAATATCCTGAATTATCAAGTTCAAAAGGGTATATTAAATTGAATGAATTATTGGATATGCTAGTGAGTATTGGGTATGGTGAATATATTAAATATTCTCCGCTTCTCTTCAGAGGATTCGATTACTATAATGGAACTGTTTTTGAAATGTTTCCTATAAATGGAACTAATGAAAGGTCTCTTTTCGGTGGTGGTAGATACAATGGACTATCTAAAATATTTGGTCTTAAAGAAGATGTTTTTGCTGTTGGTGCTGCACCAGGAGATGAAACAACCAAGTTATTTTTAATTACAAATAATCTGTTACCAGAATATTTAAAGGTTACTAAAAGAGCTGACATTTACATCCCGTTACTTGATACTAAATTTTTAAAAGAAGTAATTGAACTATCAAAGTCATTGAGAATGAAAACAAATTATTCAGTTGAATGTGGATTTGATCAGCAATCTATATCAAAGGCATTCTCATTTAGCAATAAAAATAACTTTAAATATGTAGTTATAATTGGAAGTGATGAGATAAAGGATAAAACATACACAATAAAAAACCTTTATACAGGAAAACAAGTAACACTTCCAATTAATAACGTAAATATAGATATATAATTTGATAGTTTACTTCAATTGACAAGGTTTCAATTTTCTGTTTGTTATTTTTATTTGTCTTTGCTTATTCACATAAAATGTGATGATGTCAATCTCAACAAAACAGAAGATTTATCAATTAATATGAATCTACCCTGTTAAGAAGTATGTTATATAATACTAATGCTCTCTCTGCACTCTCGTAACTATTAAATGGGAATCCATATTTTATTTGATACAAGAGTCTTTCAAGTGATTTGAAATCTTCATTATTAATATAATCAAGTGTATTAAATAATTCAATTGATTGATTATTAAAAGATATTATTAATTGATTATTAATATCTTCCTTATTTTCGGTTATCAAATTAGCTACCCTTTTTAGATTGGAGGCTATAGATAGAATCACTGTTCTTTTTTGTAAATTATTCATTCTCTAAAATCTTCTTAAAATATTTTTTAATTATTAAATCAATTTTTACTCTTATGCTTGTATCTAATACCTCCATGCTTTTGTTACTATCAGGCCTTATATTTATCAAGGAATTATAGTCAATAGTTTTCGTTATACAATCAATACCACCACCCCATAAATTAGTTTGTTTAGAACCATTCTCCAGTAGGAATTTTTCGCATTCATAATGCATGACTGTTCCAGCTGCCACAATACTTTGCTCAATATCAACAACAAATTTGATGTATGACTTATATGTCAGCATTAATTCATTTATATCATATACCTTTAATTCCTTATTTATTATAAATAACGACATTCCAACTTCTTACTCCTATTATACTAATAATATATTAGAAACTGAATAGTTGTGCCATTTCGTGTTTTACAAATGTTTATAAATACTTTATAATACTGAAATCTTAGTAAATATATGAGATATTGTTCCGTAAGACAATTTGGTATTTTGTTTTCAGTAATTATTAATACCTAATTTCCTACGGGTAGTTCCATTAAAAATATGGCTTCCCAAACAGGGGAGCCTTTTTTATTTATGAGTATAGAAATAAAAGAACTTAATAAAAACAATCAACCGCTTCTTAATAAAACGGCTGATGAATTGGTCACGCTACTATTCATGCCAGGAACAGATCAGACTTGTAAAATATCAGAGATGTATTCGTGTATCAGTCCAGAAGAATTAATAACTGCATACAGAATACTACACTATGAATATATGCTTTCTGATGATAATACTATAACGGAAAAGCCAACTGACACTATAGAATCACTGCTTAATACAGGAGAGATAAATGAATACAATGCTACAGAAGTAATTAAATATATAGAAAGGAAGATATGCGATAAAAGGAACGGTACAGAGGTGGATTCCGATGATATTGATAATATTTCTGGTTGTGTTAGAAGACTTGCACTTGCAAAGATTATACATAATTCAAAAGAGTATATTGACTCAATAAATAATTTAAATTCACTAATTGACTACAATAAATTTTCAACCCTATTAAATGAGTTATTTGGGAGCCAATTTATAGGGATGGAAGTAAGAGTCAAATCCTTAGAATCGCTTGTGCAAAAACTTATCAGGAAAGGATTAGATAGAATAGATTCTGCAGGTGACATCATAGGAATAAGAATAGTAACACAGGATATATCTACAACAGATGTCATGCAAAAAATAGTACATATATTATCTGTTTTTTATTCCGTCTTACCACAAAATTCAAGTGAAGAAATGACATATAAGATTATAGATGTGGATACAAATAACCATGTATCATACATGAAAATTCAACTTAAAATTAATGGTATACCTATAGAGATTATGTTTTCTAGTGAACATCAGGTAGAAATTGGAAAAGACCCATCTCATGATTTATGTCATAGTAACTATGAGTCTAGAAGAGCTATAAAAAGCACTGAAGAACTAAAACACATATTTGATGATATAAGAGAAAAGATAAGTGAAAAACTACTAGGTAGTAATCAATTCGTTTAATACTGATAGATCATGATGTATATACAGAATATTTTTATTATTCTCCTTATACAAGTTGCTATCACGTGGTAATACACTAAAATCCATTTTATTATAATTATCAATAGTAACTTGTATTTTATTATGAAAATATGGAATATTACCATAAAACTTAATATCTAATTGAGAAATAAGTAAATGAACAATGGTTTTGACATCTTCTACACATTGTAAGTTATTAGATCTTATTTCAGACATACTCAATATATACAACAATGTATAGAATATTACCAGTAATCTATACAGATTTAGACCAATCATGGTATAATAACACCTTGTAATATAAATATGGTCAATGGATTAAATGAGGCATATGGCAATGAATCTATATATAAACTGATTAATTTAGCATTAAAATCTATTAGTATCTTGAATAAGTTTACGCCTGATGAAAATACTAAGATAGAAGAAGTAATTGATAAGTATAGCAGTATAAACAAACGAGAATTTCATATTCAATATACCGAAGAAGATGGTCATATTCTTAACATATTAGTAGGAGATGACGGTTCATTTGAAGCATACTATACAAAAAAAGATTGTGAAGAGCAACAAATAATTGGAATAAACAGAGTAAATAATGATGATAAAACCTACTTAATAAATTTGAATGGAAAACACTTCTTATTAAAAATCGAATATTCAGAAGATGGAACACCAATAATACATGATACAATATCAAAATCAGATGACAAATATAGACAACTAATATACCAAGTATTACTTGACTGGAAATATGCTTCAGATAAAATAATTGAAACATTTGATATTGCACTATCAATTGAATCGGACTTTAATCATATCCAAAACGAATTAGAAATACTATGTAAAGACGTGCTATATAAAATAGAAGGGGATGATGATGATGATGACGATGATGAGAATGACGATGATGATGATGATGGGAATGACGATGATGATGATGATGGGAATGACGAGGACGATGATGGGAATGACGAGGACGATGATGATGGGAATGACGAGGACGATGATGATGGGAATGACGAAGATGATGATGGGGGGGATGACGAGGATGTAAATGAAGATGATGGACATGATAGTGGTGAGAATACATATGATGGGATTGCTGCATCAGGAAATATAACCAGAATGAGGGGTATAATGTATGCATATATTAGAATGGTAGCCGTATTAATAGATAATACTCTAATTGGGCCTAATTTTATTGAATATATAGATCGGTTCAAAGATAAGAATATTCGTGCATCTATAAATAAAATTGATAATAGGTATGATAGATTTGAAGTAGTGTTTAATGAACCTTTTTTTATTAAATTTAACGTTAATGTTAATAATGTAGCAGATATTAATATTGAAAATATAGAAATAAATGCAAATGTAAATAAGTACCTACTTAATTTACTTTTAAATAATAACCGTGCAGTCTTCAATTTATTTAGAACAATTTCACATATGATTGAGATAATAAAGGAATATAACAATGAATGAACTCAAAAATGAGAAACCAATAGGAGAATCTATAAGAGAATTATATGGGTTCTTAATATTATTAAGAACCTATATATTCAGTTGTGAGTATAGCGAATCAGAAGAGACTGGAGTAAATAAGACATTCTACTTTAACATAAGAAATGATTACAGAATAATAAACATGAAAATAGATCAGAATAGTAATCTAGAGATATTTGTATCAAATATTATTTACGGTAATTCAAAGATAAATATATACAGTCCTAAAGTTGACAATCATTTATATATAATGGAGCTGTATGGTTTAATAATAGAGTACAACTCAAATGATAGAAGTATTTCATTTCTGAATAAAAATGAAATAGATGTAAATGGAGAGAATAAGGAATTGCTAATAAGATTTTTTGATGATTGGGTAAAGTTTTCAAATGAATACAGAGAACTCAGCAGCGTTACATATAAGATACAAGAAATTCTAACCGATAATAAATATAGAAGCGTTATTAATCCTTTTACCGAGAATAACTTCAGGATATCTGATACATACAGTCTAGATGCAATATATACGGATAAAAATAATAGAGAAGTATTATTAGTAACAAATTATCTGCAAGAAAATAAATATAAACTTAAATTATCGTTAAATAATATAGAGTATACAATAGAATTTACATTAAATGAGTATAATCAAATAATAGTTTTATCCTATATAGTAAATAATTCATATATAGATTCACCAATACTTAATTTCCTTCTAAAAAGTAACTGTATACTTGGTCAATGTATTAGAAATATATTTCGTGATGATGATAACCAGAATATAACCTATTAACATACAAATATAACAAAGATATGGTATACTCACATCAAAATGTCTATAGAACATAACAACAATAAAGAAGAGATACTTCTAGGGCTGCATAAACTTTACAATGCATTGCTACAATTGCCAAATAATCTACTTAATCCTAAGTTGATGACCGAGGAGATATTTATTACTCAAGATGGTATTCTTGTATATAGGAAACATGAGCCTCGTATATTAACATATACAGAAATCAAATTTGATATAAATTCAGGTGAATTAACTGTGAATATATCGAAATTTACAAATCTTACCGGGAATAAAGTAGATATGTTAAATGTTTTTGACCCTGCAGCACCCTATAACACTACTGATTCAAATAATAATCAACCAGCTTCCTCTAAGAATAAAGAGGAAACCTCAGAAGATAGTTATTTGGAAGAATACTCGTTAACTATTAAGGAAATATCAGATAGTAATTACATTTTACTTATTAATGGTAATAAACCAATAGAATTTAAAGTTTATGATAACAATATACAAATAAATAATTACATATCATTTAATAATGAAATTAATGTAATTAATAATATATTAAATATGTGGAATAGTATGAGAATAGAATTTTGTGATACAACTATGTCATTGAAATATATATCAGAAGTTATAAAATTGAGTCCTATAGATGATACAATTGGTGATATTTATGATATTGCATTAGAAAACGCTCCTATGAATTTACAAATCATCAAAAACCTTATTAATACAATATTACACATGAAGGAATTAGGAATAGATATACAAGATGAATATTCAAGATTATATGCGTTATTTAAATATGATTATCCAACATATATTGAATACCATATACATAAGCTTTTTAATGGAAATAACATCATTAAAATAATTCATGAGGCAACCTATACAAAATTAATACCAAATCCTAATCCTGATGAGAATCTTATCGAAGTATATTCTAATAACGATGATAGCTTATTGCTATCAGTAACACCTATAAATTTAAACCAATTTCAATTAACTATTTATTTAGGTAGAAATCAAGATATTGGTATTATATTTGATTCTTCCATGAATATATTATCTATTACAGGAAGTGAAAATCCAGACTTATTCAAAATGCTACTTCCGCAATTAAGTTTACATGAAAAGATAAATAAATTTAATCGCAATACTGATAATAATTAATCCCCCTATTACTAATAACATATGTAAATAGGGGAGTATCCTAATTCAATCTATCTGCAATATACAAATAGACAAGTTGTTCAATTATTTATTACAGATTTTTATAAAATATATTAAATCACAAATATCAGAGAATGAAACGGTATTTAAAAGAATAAGAAGAAGAATAAATTAATTTAAGGGATAGAATGGGGGAATAAATAAAAATATGCTACCTCTCTACTCTCTTCAAATAATAAGTAACTGAGTATAATCACCCTTATACTCAGTTTATACTATGTATTTATTGAAATCAATATAAATACTGCTGTAATTATAATGAAGAGTGTAGTTACAAGATACATTGCTCTATTAAATATTCTTGTATTCTCTGACTCGAATTTCATTACATTAAACCAAAGTATAAATATACTTGTAAGTACAGGAACAAAGAATATCTTTATATTGAACAAATCAAGAATAAGGAAATACTGTATATATATTATCAATGTATATAAAATGATACTAATACTATTCTTAAGCCTTAAAACAAGCCCCCAGTTATATATAAATATGTAGTATATAGATATGAGCATGAATATAATTGGAACTATATATGTATGGATACTATACATAACATTGTTCAGTAAAAGTGAATTAGTATTCATATTCTGCCCAACATATATATATTCAAAGAAGTGATATGTATTATATGATGTTATTGTGCCTCCTATGATAGAGAATAGGAATAGAAGACTTCTTGACGCTTCAAGAAGAGGTAAATTCCTATACCTTCCAACATTAAATATATTCATAATACTAATAACTGCATTAGTAAGTATAAAAATAACTATCGCAAATATAACACTCTCAGCATCTCGTAATATATTTGAAATATGTTGAGAACTTATTATATATACAGCGGAAATAATAAGGTTATCCACAAAAACTACAGGAAATAGCATTGATGTTACAAGTGATGAATATACAATATCTCTTTCAAACACCACAAACATTGATATATATAATACTATTGAATACCCTATTAGCAGATAAGGGTCCAGTCTGAAACCATCTACAAACGCCACCCATAATAATACAAAAGAGGATAATATAGACAATAGGAACATTATAGGTCTTTTCATGTGCTTTTATACCCCCTGGCTTTTTCTGTTGCTACCCTACCCTTCTCTGTTTTGTGAATAAATCCTTGCTTTAATAAATATGGCTCGTAAACATCTTCAATTGTAGAAACATCCTCATTAACAATTGCTGAGATTGTTTTAATCCCTAAAGCTTTTGGATATCTATCAACAAGTAAATCTATTATCAACCTATCTATGTTATCAAATCCATTTTCATCAATTCCAAGTGCTTTTAATCCAATTAATGCTGATTCAAAGACTATTTTTCTGCTACCAGAGACAATAGCATAATCTCTGAGTCTTTTTAGATACCTTATTGCTAGCCTTGCTGTTCCCCTACTCCTCTTTGCAATTGCATCTGAAGCTTTTTCATCAATCTCTATATCTAATATATTAGCACTTCTTTTTATTATATTTATCAAATCCTGTATTGAATAATAGTCAAGCCTCAAATGAAGTCCAAATCTATCCCTAAATGGAGAAGATAATAGGCTTATCTTAGTTGTAGCTCCAACTAAAGTAAATTCAGGTATATCAATTGATATACTTCTTGCACTTACTCCCTTTCCAATTATGATATCAAGCCTAAAGTCTTCCATTGCACTATATAGTATCTCCTGCGTCTCTTTACTCATTCTATGTATTTCATCAATAAATACAATATCTCTCTTTGTAATGCTTGTTAAAATCGATATCAAATCAGCATTCTTCTTTAACATAGGACCAGTTATTATCTTTATATTACTTCCTACTTCTTTTGCAATTACATATGCTAATGATGTTTTACCAAGTCCAGGTGGACCATAAAGTAAAATATGATCCAAAGTTGCACCTCTTTTTTTTGCACTATCAATCATTATTTTTATTTCATTAATCTCTTTGTCCCTTCCTGGAAAATCTTCGAAATTTTTTGGTCTTACATTATTACTTATATCAGAATCTTCCTGAAATTCTGATGTATCATTTGTAGCATGATTATTGCTATTAATTGTTTTATCTGCTACAGATTTAATACTAGTATTACCTTTTTTCATTTTCTAATATTCTTTATTGCATGTTTTATAATATCCTCTAAAGGCATATCAAAATCAATATCCTTCTCCACGTTTATAATTTCAGCATCAGTATATCCTAATTGTAGTAGAGTTGAATAAAAATCATCATGAGTTTGATTATACATCTTTAATTCACCCTTCAACTCTATTATTATTTTCATAGCAGTCCTGTCACTTATACCTCCTAATTTCTTTAGTAACTTACTTTCTCCAGTATTAACCAGCTCATATATCTTGTTAATTTCGATATTTCTCATAAGTTTGAGTGCTGTTTTTGCACCAACTCCAGAGATATTTAATAATTTTTTAAAGAAATCAAGTTCCTTCTTTTCTTTAAAACCATATAGGTATATGTTATCTTGAGTAAATTTTGTAAATATATAAAGTGATAATTCTGTCCCTATAGTAATAGGCTCTACGATGATTGTCTCAACCGAATACCCCACACCACTATTTGTTTTAATTATTACTTCACCTGTTTCACTGTTTAAATAAACGACATCTCCTTCAATATATCCTATCATAATATATTCTTCTTACTATATTGAGTATAACTAATTGCTCCAGCAATTGCATCTGCAGCGTCATCAGGCTTAGGAATACTATCTAAAGATAGTAGTAATTTCACAGTATTTTGAATTTGCCTTTTATCGGCTCTACCATAACCAGTTAATGCCATTTTTATTTCAAGCGGAGTCAATTCTATAAATGGTATATTTTTTCTTTTAAGAGTTAGTATTATTACTCCCCTAGCCTCCCCTACTTTGATTACAGTTTTTGCATTATTGTTAAAGAACAATTCTTCAACAACAGCAACATCAGGTTTAAATTTTCTAATTATCTTGCTAAGTCCTAAATACACATATTCTAATCTGTCCTCAATTGGATTATTTGCTGTTGTATTGATTGAACCATAATCTATGAGGCTGTATTTATTAAAATTAAATTCAACTACTCCCCACCCCACAATCGCAAAACCTGGATCAATCCCAAGTATTACCATATATTACTTACATCTGTATAGCATGATATTACATCATCGTCTTCTTCAAGAGAAAGTATAAGGTTTTGTAATTTCTCAACTTGAACCTGTTCTAAGTGAATTTGTTCATTTGCTAAATATATTAATTTACTTGTTTCTATTTCAAACTTATATTTTTCATCAATCAATTTTCTTATGCTGGCTAATGACTTATCAAGTGTATATATATCAATACTAAATACACCATCTTCTCCTCTATCCTCATCAACAACATTCTCCTCCTTTATATCAATTATTCCTTCTACATCAAGTAGTTCTAACATAAAACTATCTATGAATTCATGATTACCACTTTGCAACTTTCTCTTCTCATTACTCGTATCAATATTTCTAATGCTCATAGACTTCAACTTCTTCTCATATTGTTCATGTTCTTCTTTTGTTTCTGATAGCAGCGATATATATCCTACTATTGCAAATTTCCACAATATGCTATTACTTGGAACTAATTTACCTCCCCCGCCTTTTTCTATTATTTCTCTAATATTTGCTACAGTCCTATTTCTGTTATCAGTCAGACACTCTATTAATAGGCTCGAATTTCCATATGAATATGCCTCATAAACAATGCTTTCAAGTGTATTTTTCTGTGATTTATCTGAGGCTTTCAGTATAGCAGATTTAACATTATCCATAGGCATATCAGCTTCTCTTGCACTGGATATTGCCATTTTCAAAGCAAAATTTGATTCTGGATCATCGCTTCCATTTTGTTTTACAGCCTGAATTATCTGCTTTGATATCTTTGTATATATTTTACCCTTTGCAGAGTCATTTATACCTTTCTTCCGCTTTATTTGTGACCATTTATTATGTCCTGACATATACCTTCCTTGTATTATATCATGTAGGGACACATGAACGCACAAGATAGAGTTGAATAAAGTTATAAATAATGATACTATTCATATCTATATGTCTTATGAAAATCACACACACGAACAATATGAACCTATTGGAGTACTAGCTATTTGTGTACATCCTTTTTTTCTTACTCCATTACGAAGTGATAAAGTCTATCAAGAATTCCTTGAAAAAATAAGTAAATTTTACCCAACGAAACGAAATAATATTACGGTTATAACTCCTATGGAAAAAATACCTGGCGTCACAATACCTAATAATAATAATGAACGTTTCTCTTGGGAAGACCTTCAGGCAGAACTTATTGAGAATGCAGAAAAAGATAGATGTCTTCATTATGCATTCCCTAATACATTGATTATTAAAGATCTAATTGCACCTGGTTCTGATATAAACAACTTTAAAAGGATATTAAATGAAATGAAATTGATTATCACACCAGAAACTCAAATCATCCTTGGTGGTGAATATACACAAGTTTGTGTATTAGGCGTTGCATTTCTTCTATTCAATGAGTTTATTCAAATCAATGAAATAAAAATACGCAGTGATGCATGTGTCCCTTATAAATCACGCTTTACTGGGGAAAACATGCCAATGGATCTACCTGAAAAATGTGGAATAGAATACTCAGAAGATGGTGAATATATTCTACTACGTAGAAAAACTACATAAAGAGATTCTTTAAATTATACAAAATGCTTTAGATAGCTAACCCATACGTCATGGTTATATTCTTTACCCATCATACTATTACATATTGTATCAGTAATGTCACTAGGCACATTTCTGCTATTCCTTGTAGATAACATTAGTATTAAATTTAAAATTGTAGTTAGGGTTACTAACCCTTCTATTATATTTCCTTTACATAAATCTTCATTTACTTTTATTAGGTTCGTTTTTAATATTTCATCATTATAGTTTTCTGTTGTATTGTTCCCTGATACTAAATTACCAACAAATTTCATAATACAACTTACAAAACCATCATTATCATCTGATATATTAACAAATGGAAAATAATTTATTAACAATTGATATATATTTCTTTCTAGATTACTCTGATCAAATTTATTGATCGATATAGTATCTTCTGATTCTTTTAATACATCACTACTTACATATCCGAATTTATGTGCCAGATATATTAAAAGTAAATCATTATCTTCTGCTCTCTCTAAATTAATTCCTTTATCACATTTAATTTCATATACTACAGCCCTAGATATATCCTTTTCTATTTCACTATCGATCACTACTCTACCTGACGTTCTTAGAATTAAGCTTAAACAATTTGATAGAATAACATATTTATGAATTTGATCAATATGATCATTATTCCATATATCGTTCGATAATAAATGAGTTAATAATGGACTCCTATCTTCAACAACTCCATGTAAAACCTTAATTAAACTACCAATGTTGCCTGAATCTGAATTAGAGTATTCTTGTCCAATTAGATTATATTTCTCTAATAGATTATGTAAGGAGAAAGATTCTGCATTATTACATTCATAAGACATTCTACACATAAATTGTAGACACAAATAACACTATTTTGCAACATATACAAAAAAAGACTGATATACTAATTCACTTTGAGTTTCCTTTCTAAATAAACCAAAGCTTTAAAGTATATCAGCCTATTAACAAAAATAAGGAACAAATAAATTGTTCCTTATTTAAGTATTAATCAAATTTACTTTACATTAAATACTACTCCAAGTTCTGGACCACAGTATCCATTTGCACAATCATGATTTGTTGATAAATAATATCCGTAACTATTTGCATCTACTTGATACTCTCCAGTTGAATTAAATGTAAATTCACTTACTATTTGGAATGTGTTACCAGCAGAATATTTAGGATTATTCTTAGTTGCAATATATTGTATTGTACGTTGATATGGCGCAAAGTAGTTATATTCACCACTTGGAACTTTACTATTTAATTCATATGGAGTTTGACTTCCATTGGAGTTTATTTCATCTGCACTTATTCCTATATATTCATCTGGTATGTTTCTAACATGATTTACTGTGTAGTCAGCTTTAACATCTAATACTGTTCCTGCAGGTATACTTATAGTATTCCCTTTTACACATATTATACTAGCTACTGGGTAACCTTGGTTATAAACAGCATCAAAAACCATCTTTACACTGTAGTAATAATAATTATTAGATACTGTATAGGTTGAAGGACACTGTAATCCTGTTGGTGTTGGTGTCGGTGTTGCTACTGTAGGACTTACTGTTGGCGTTGATGTCGGTGTTCCTGTAGGACTTACTGTTGGTGTTGGCGTCGGTGTTGCTACTGTAGGACTTACTGTTGGTGTTGGCGTACTAGAAGTAGTACAAACTTCTTCTCGGTTTATTAATTGGCAGGAATTATTTGTTTTTGTTGGTGCAGTATTTCCTGTACTAGTTCCACCACTTGTATTTGCACTTGAAAATACACTTCTGTCTCCACCGGAAACTCCGCTTGATATATTATTATATTGGGTTAAATGGTTTCTACCGTAATTACCCCCCATAGAGAATATTCCTCTACTCTCTACGTTATTAATATAATTTCTGTTTAGAATCAAGAATGCAAAAACTGACAAAAGAGAAACAAAAGCAATTGATAATATCAATCCTTTCTTTAAACCTCCCTTTTCTTCAGTATCAATCTTTTTTATATTTATTGAACCCATAACTATATTATAGCACCCATAGTATAATAATGTCAAGGAGCTGATTACTGCTTAAGCCTTTGTATAAATTCATTAGGAATATCAAGGGAAAATGAGTATTCCTTTCCTCTATATATAAATGTCAGACTTTTTGCAAGTAGATACATTCGTTTTTCATTTTTGGTCCCAGAATAGAGCTTATCACCTAATATAGGAGTCCCTAAGTATTTGAGATGAAGTCTAATTTGATGTGTTCTACCAGTTTTCGGAGCTATTTTGAAAAGAATCATGTTATTCTTTATCTCGATTGGTGATATATATGATAGAGAATACTTAGATACTCTAAGTTTATTAGTAGAAAACATCATTTTTCTATACTCCCTTGGATTATGGGCTACATATCCCTCCACTTTAAATTCATTTTTATCACCATTTATATCTACAAATTTCCTTTCTATTGATAGCGATGAAGGTATTCCTATTGCAAGGTATTCCTTATACACCTCTCGTTTTGCAAACAACTCCATCAGCTCTCTTTGAGATTCATAGTTTTTAGCAATTAAAAGTAACCCACTTGTATCTTTATCTATTCTATGAACAATATATGGTCTAGTTGTTACTGATTTTGGGAAAGACACGTCATTTAATCCGTATTTATATACAAGCCAGTTAAGAACTGTATTTGCTCTTTCATTTTTAGATGTATGAACACTTACTCCTACTGGTTTATCTATGACCAGAAAATCATCATTTTCAAAAATAATAGGAATATCCATATTTGCAGGTTCAATTGTTTTAAAACTGTTTTTAATTGATTCATTCTGTTGTAGAACAGCATCCAAAGTATTCTCTTGTATATAGACTATATCACTGCTTCTTGTCATTTTTGAAGGGTTAGTAACAAATGTATTATTTAATTCAACCTTCCCATCACGGATAAGATGGAGTATTTGAGTTCTGGAAATTTGCGGATATTTTAAACTTGCGAGTTTATCGAATCTCATTTTCGATTATCTTCTCGCATTCGATGCAATAAATTATACTTGGATCTGCTTCAAGACGCTCTTTACCTATGTCTTTACCACATTTTCTACACTTCCCGTATTTCTTTGTTTTTATCAATTTTAAAGAATACCTTATATTCTTCAGGTATCTTTTTAGGATTGACTCACTTTCAATATTTTCAAGTCTTTTCTGTTCACCATCCTGGCTAGCAGCAGGGTCAATATCCTCAAGATATTTATCTGTATCCTTGAGATTTATTTCATTTTCAATCCTTTCAATACTATCTTCAAGAACTTCCTCTTCATTCTTAAGCTTCTTCTTATTTCTCTTAATTAAATCACTAAATTTTATCATAATCACTCTATTGTATATTTTACTACTTTTTTATTTCAAATGTAAAAGCAGATAATTTTCCTACCCTTCTTCCAAATAGATCAAAAAGAGCTGGAAAGTGTATAAGATCATTCCTATACATAAAGTATGTAATACACGACATATAAACAACAGCCGTTGATGCGTAATATATTGTATTCAAACTATATATATTTGATATTAATATAGTTGAGTTATACAGAATGTTTACTAGAAAATATATGAATAAGGAATAGTAAAACCATTTTATGTTTTTGTAAAGAACGACTAGTGATATATATATCACACCATAGAATAACAGGAAGTGCCATTCTGTAAGCACAAATTTAGAAATATTTATATGTGAGACAAGATACATACATGTAATAGAGAAGAAAATATTTAATAGTATGTACGTTCTTAATATCTCAAGTACAAATACAGGTGTGAATTTAACATAACTTAATTTAAACACAAGAATTGCAGTTGGTATAAGCAATAGAACTGTCAAAGGGAAAAAAATATCAGGTGAATATATGAAAGGGATTGCTGGTATTATTGATATGAATATTATCCTAAAGAATATATCAAAACTATCGATTTTATCATAATTGTATTTAAAGCATTTTACATAAAGACTAAATGATGAAAATATTAATGAGAATATAAAGAAACCAAAATCTACTAATATATTATCTATCATTTATTTTCTTAACATGATAGCCTTAAATAAATCAGCTTGTCAAAATAGTTTCAAATATATCATTAGAAGCGATACTTTTAAAATATTCTTTAATTTTTACACTCTTAATTTTACTAATTGTGGAAATTATATCAACGTAATTATTTACTTTATCTTCATAATAGTAGTCATAGCAATATAGCTTATTCATCACACCTGGATTATTTATCTCTTTTTTATATATTGATTTTAGGTACTTAACTCCCCTATTGATATCTATGCCTTCCCCATTAGATATCTTCTCTAGTGAATTCCTTATTTCAGCTATAACTTTTTTAACATTTCTTTTGGTAACTGAAGAATATATATAGCAGATTGAAAAATCATGAAAATAAAATACTTCATAATCAATTGAGTAAACCATACCAGAATTTTCCCTTAGAGTTTGCCATAGGTATGAACTTGTTCCACCTAATAATATACTCATACCTGCTTCAAGTAAAAGTGATTCATTTGATCCATATCGTGGACCTATAAATCCAACCGACAGAAATGTTTCTGATTTGCTCTTTTTTACTACCTTTTTGTATAGTGTTTTATTTGTACTATGACCTATATCCGTATACTTCGGAAGTGCTCTTTTACGCTGCACATTGTTTATATTATGCACATCTTTAACATTGTTAAATACTTGTCTGTATATTGAAGTATATGACGCCTTTGATGTTATTGAAATAATCAGATTCTCAGGAACACATATTTTCTTTATAAATCTTCTAACTTGCCCAATGGTTATATTATCTTCGTTCCCTATGATATCCCTTGATATTTCTGGATAGTTATACAATATTTGCCCATACACTAAGTCAGATAGTTCTTTTTCTGAATCATATCCATTACTAATTCTTTCCTCATGAATGACCTTCTTTTCACTTTCAAAATCTTTCTTACTAAATTTGTTTCTAAAAATTAAATCTAGAACTATATCTATCAATTCACATATCTTTTTTGAATTAATCTCTGCTGTTATTTCAATAAATTCTGCTGAGGTATAGGCATTTAACTCACCCTCATTTTCATCAAGAAATTTACTTATTGAAAATTGAGAATAATTTACACTTCCCTTTAGAATTATATGTTCAACAAAATGAGACAACCCTATGATTTTATCATCCTTTGCACCATGCCTAATTACAATATGTAAGTATGAAGTATCATTATTACTTTGGTGATAATTTAATTTGCTATATTTATTTACTAATAGAGTCCCATTTTTTATATCAAATACTTTCATTTTGACTCTCTGCCAACATATTCCCCATTTTCTGTATTTACACGTACAACTTCACCCTGTTTTACAAAAAGCGGAACTTGAATAATAAGGCCAGTTTCTAACTCTGCGGGTTTTGTAGGATTACTTGATGAATTTCCTTTAACCCCCTCTTCAGTATCTTTTACAGTAAGTTCAACAATCTTAGGAATATCAACGCTTACAAGTTTTCCATCAATACTCATTCCAATTACTTTTTCACCGTTCTTCAGGTATTTTATATCATCCCCTATATCAACAGAAACCTGTTCAAATGACTCAATATCCATAAAATACCCAATTGAGTCTTCTGAATATATAAACTGATAATTAGATTTACTCACATCTGCATCATCAAATTTATCATTATTACTGAAGCTTTTATCAACAATTGACAATGTTTTCAAGTTTTTTACACGTACCTTTATTACGGCCCCTCCCCTACCCATAGCTATATGATCATACTTTAAGACAATAAATGTATCCTTGTCCATCTTAAATACTGCACCTGGTTTTAAATCTGTTGCTAACATAACTTTTTGGATTATATATTAAAAGAAGGAAGAATGGAAGAAACAAAACACAAGTATATATAGATGAATAATAAAGATAAGAGAAAACAAATGCTGTATGCAGTATGTAACAAAAAAGACTGACATACTAATTCCCTTTGAGTTTCCTTTCTAAATAAACCAAAGCTTTAAAGTATATCAGTCTATTAACAGAAATAAGGAACAATATATATCTTGTTCCTTATTTGAGTATTAATCTTATTTACTGTACATTAAATACTATTCCAAGTTCTGGACCACAGTATCCATTTGCACAATCATTATTTGTTGACAAATAATATCCATAACTATTTGCATCTATTTGATATTCGCCAGTTGAACCAAATATAAATTCGCTTGCTATCTGGAATGTGTTACCAGCAGAATATTTAGGATTATTCTTTGTTGCAATATATTGTATTGTACGTTGGTATGGTGCAAAATTTCTATATTCACTACCAGGTACCTTACTATTTAATTCGTATGGTGTCTGACTTCCATTTAGATTTATTTCATCTGCACTTATTCCTATATATTCATCAGATATATTTCTTGTATGATTTATTGTGTAATATGCTTCAACATCAACAGTTGATCCTACTGGAATACTTATTTTAGTTCCATTAACACATATTCCATTTTTATCAGTTAATATTAATTTTACTGAATAGAAATAATTATTATCTGCATTAGTCATAATGTATGTTTCACTGCATTGTATAGCATTACTTGTTTTTTTACTTTGTATTTTATTAATTAGATTTGAAAGATTATTACCAGCGTTACTGAAAATTTTATTTATATTTTGTGTGCCTTGTCCTTGTGACATTTTTACTGGTGTAGGATTACAATCTAATAATCTAACCAATACTATTGGAAGTGGGCATTTATTATTTGTAACAAAATTATTATTTAATGTTGTTTGTTGTTTCTTAGTAGAATTATCAGATGGTTTATAGTCAGTCCTTGAATTATATGTAACAACAGATGATATACCATTCGAGTTCCTACTATAATTACCACCCATAGAGAATACTCCCCTACTCTCTACATTGGATATATAGTTTCTGTTTAATACTAGGAACGTAAATACTGATAAAAGAGAAACAAAAGCAATTGATAATATCAATCCTTTCTTTAAACCTCTCTTTTCTTCAGTATCAATTTTTTTTATATCTATTGAACTCATAACTATATTATAGCACCTATAATATAATAATGTCAAGGAGCTGATTACTGCTTAAGCCTTTGTATAAATTCATTGGGAATATCCCAGAATACTTACTGCAGTAGATATTGACAAATATATATATATAGTAACATTATGGTATGAACGAAAATCAATATGAACCCTGTGAATCTGAAGATAGAAAAACTATTAGTAAAGTATCTAGTGCATGTTCTAATGCTGGTATGAACGAAAATCAATATGAACCCTGTGAATCTGAAGATAGAAAAACTATTAGTAAAGTATTTAGTGCATGTTCTGATAAATGTAAAAAAATTATTAGTGAACATCCAAAAACTAGTTTTGTGCTAAGTGGTCTCGCGTTAGGTACACTGTATGTGCTTTCAACACATTTTCCATCTGTAATTGTTGCAAATCTTATATCTACTGGATTTTTCTTTAGAGCTTTTTTTGATCCAAGAGATTGGAGGAAAATAAATAAAAAAAAGATAAATATTTATACTATATTTCACTTTGTTCTAATTTTATTTATCCTTAAGTTTGTTCACCTCCATTGATAATAGCTTCGTATAGAGTTCAAAACCGATAGAATTTACGTTACCATGCTGTTTTCTATGGAAAGAGGTTACCTGCCCCCTTATTTCAAGATCCTTTACTGCCATATTAAATCCTGAACCAAGTTCATCATCATGTGTTAGAATATACATAGCAAAATATGATAAACAAAATAGAACAATACAAGAAGGTTTTATATTTACTAGATAAAAACAATGTTGAATATATTCAATATGAACATATGCCTGCTTTAACATATGAAGATTTATTAAAGGTACAGAAGGAAACTGGTTTCTATGGAAGTGAAACAAAATCCATGGCTTTAAATATAGGGTCTTCTCAGTTTATAGTTTGCAATACATTGCAAGGTAAAAGATTAAATATTAATAAAATAAAGGAGACTATAAATCAGTCTAGGAAAGACTTACACCTTAATGAGATAAAAAGCATTAAACTTGCAACAAAAGAAGAACTTGAAGAACACTTTGGTGCTGAACCTGGTTGTATGTACCCTTTTGGATTCTCAAAGAATATCGATATATTTGTTGATGAAACCATATTTCAAACAGAATGGTTACTATTTAGCCCAGTTCTTCCAACAAGAACAATACAGGCCAAGGCAATTGATTTGAAGAAAGTGTATGATAATATAGGAAATAGAGTCACTTATGTAAATGATTTTACATTATAACTGAGTGACGAATAATACCCCTTTTTGTGTTTAAATATATAGTATGCCGAGGAAGAGAGTCGAACTCTTATGAAGTCACCTTCGCTGGATTTTGAGTCCAGTGCGTCTGCCAGTTCCGCCACCTCGGCACATTTCCACACTCTTCTTATACATTATAGATCCGATATCTGTCAATATATATCAAAGTATTTCATCCTTTTTATCAATAAATTTCCTTCGTATTTTCTCTATTCCTAAAATATAACCTGCAATGTATATTACAAATATTGAAATTAATATATAGTAGCTTGATATATTTATATTAAAATATTCTAGGATTATAACAATGCCGAACATAAATAGAGTTGCCTTCCCTGATTCTGAAAAATATACAAACTTTTCTTCCAACACATCAAGAATTCTTATTGTGTAGAATAATACTATTGTAGATATCGCTACTCCAAGTAAAATAAGTAAGATGTTTTTGGTTATAGCGACCATTGCAATAACATTATCAAAGGAAAGAAAAATATCTATTAAGATTATGAGCAAAATACCAGCTACCCTTTTTTCAACATTAATGTTTTTAACTGCTAAGAATATGATAAATATTCCAGTAAAAATGTACAGTATATGTAGTATGCTCAAAAGGAATACAATAAACATGGTAAGTAATACTTTAATAACAGCACCCATTATTAAACCAATCAAAAGATCTTTATTTTTAGGTTGAACCTTTTCTATACCAATTGCATTATCAAATGAAAATATTGTGTTTATTAATACTAAGTTTAATAATATAATTAGTGTATACATAATATTATTCCTTCCTTACTTTTTCCATATCGTTGAATCTTGCATATTCTTTAGTAAAGAATAATTCAGCCATACCAGTAGGACCATTCCTATGCTTTGCTATATATATTTCTGCTATACCTTTTTTTTCTGATTCTGGATTTGTAGCATCATCTCTGTTTATAAACATAACAACATCTGCATCCTGCTCAATTGCACCAGATTCTCTTAAATCTGATAACTGAGGTATTTTACTCGCTCTTTGTTCAATTGATCTTGATAATTGAGATAGAGCTAATACAGGAGTATTCAATTCCCTTGCAAGATTTTTTAAAGATCTTGATATATCCGCAACTTCAGTGGATCTATTTTCATATGATCTATTAGATGAGATTAATTGAAGATAATCTATAATCACAAGGTCAATCTTTTTCTCAACAGATAATCTTCTTGCCTTTGTCCTTATTTCAAGAATACTTTGTCCTGGAGTATCATCCAAATAAAGAGAACTCTCAGATAACTGCCCATATACATCCCCCATCTTCTCTACTGTACTTGCATCTTTTATTTTTGCCATTCTAAGTTCCCACAAATTTACTCCTACTTCAGATGCGACTAATCTGTAAGTTAATTCAAGATTAGACATTTCAAGAGAGAATATTGCAACTTTTTTATTGTGTCTAAGTGCTGCATTTCTTGCAATATCAAGAGCAAATGCACTCTTTCCTACTGATGGTCGTGCTGCGAGAATAACTAAGTTACTATCTTGAAGACCTCCTAATATGTTATCAATTGATTTGAATCCAGTAGGCACACCTCTAAATGTATCCATCTTGTTGTCTGGATCCATTGAATTTTCATATGCACTTTTTAATAGATCTTTAATATGTATAAAATCGGATGTATTTCCGCTTTGGGATATATCAAATATTTTTTTTTCTGCTTCATCAAGAGCAGATTCAATCGTTCCTGTCTCATTTATACCAAGAGAACTGATCTCACCTGCTACTGTTATTAAACTTCTTCTAATGTACTTATCCCTAATTATATGACCATACGATTGTGCATTTGATACGCTTGGGACATCTTCAACAAGAGTTGCAAGGTACGATTTTCCTCCTATCTTATCCAACTTTTTATTCCTTTTTAAAAGATCTGCAACTGTTAAAATATCAATAGGATCACCTTCGGAGAACAATTCAATCATTCCTTCAAATATTAAGGAATTCGCATGACTATAGAAGTAGATTGGACGCAAAAAAGATGCAACATCGGTAATTGCATTTCTGTCAAGCAATATCGCACCAAGTAATGACTTTTCTGCATCAATATCCTGTGGTGGAACTGTATCTGCCATATATTCTTATATAATCAAACTTTTAAATACTTTTTTCAAGTAGATATATTAGATACTGCTCTCTATCTTCCGGAATCATATCACGGGTTAATTTTAATGTCTTTACCGTTTCGTGAGTTTTACCACTTAAAGATAAGAACTTATCTACATCATCAAGTCCATCTATTCCAAGATCTTTATTTCCATAATGCATTGGTATCACTATTCCAGGTTCTAATTGATCTATTACATCTAGTGCCTCTTTTGAATCTATTGTATACTTACCTCCAACTGGAACAAATAGCACATCAACTTGACCTATTTTCTCTATTTCTTTTACGGATAATTTATCTCCTAGATCTCCTAGATGGCATAAAAATATTCCTTCAAGGAATATTGTATATACTGTATTCAATCCCCTTTCTGCACCTTTTACTTTATCATGGTATGTAGAAATACCTTCAATAAAGACATCCTTCAAATCATACTCCCCTGGCGTTTCTATATGAAAGTATGTTTTGTCAATATCATTATCTAATCCGTAATGATCAGGATGGCTATGAGATGTTAGAAGAATATCAATATCCTTTTGGTGAGGAATTTTACCCATCTTTGCAGCGATAGGGTCAATTAATATGTTGACTCCCCTACCCTCATCTGATGATATTTTAAAACACGCATGAGTTATATATTGTATTTTCATGAATTTAATGTAATTATACTACAGTTAAAATTAAAGTACCTAACCTTCATACAAAGCATATTAAAACATACTCTTTTTATTATGATATTAATTTTCTGAATTTTGCAGTTATCCTATCATGGAATGAATTTACAACATAGAACCCCGATTCAAACATCAAAGTATTCAGGAATACTATATATATCACTGATAATACTATTGAGATTGCTTCAAGATATTGCAATGGAGTATTTGATAATTGAAATCCATTCATAAATCCAAGAATAGTTGTGTTCAATGAGAAACTTCCGAATATTGATGTCTCCAGAAATGCTTCTAAAGCAAGTGCTAAAGACACTATTATATTCCTGTATTTTGCCTTTTCATCAAAAACATTATATAAAGCTCCTAAAAGGAATACAGTTATAAAGGAATGCAACACAAACCTAACACAAAGTGCAAATAACAAATATTTTAAAAAGTTCTCCTTATTCACTTATTTGAGGTTCATCATCATTTGGAAGATCATTAGGATCAATCCCATATTTACCTAATATTGTTAATTCATCATTTGGCTTACCAGCTTGTACATCAGATACAAGTGAATCAAAATCCCCTATTGCTCCTTTTAATTCATCTCTAAAAATATCTAAGTATCTTATTAAATTAGGACTCGAATTTGCAATATCACTAAGTTGACTTGCATCCATACTAAAAAGACTTGGATCAGATACAAGTTTTTTTTCTTCTTCAGTTAAAAATGTCAGGTCTTGTTTAGACATATTTGCACTTGCCATAACAACAACCTGTTGTAATATTGTTCCTGATTCTTCATTACTAAATCCTAAGCCTGATAACTTAGATTGAAACTCTATCAATAAATTTTTTATATCATCCATATACCCATATATTATACCATGTTGAGATTAAATGCAATTAGAATGATAAAATAGCACTTGAATCTAAAACAGATGAATTATTCATATAAATATTTATCAATATTTGTAGAAATATCAGTTATATCTGTATGAATTGCGTTGTTAGAAATCCATAATAATGCCTTTACACTATTTTTCTTCTTACTCTCTTTTTCTAAACCTGTTTCTAGGAGTGTCCTAATTACTTCTGCAACTGGTCTGTTTTTTCTATGTGCAAGTATCCTAATACCTTGATAAATTGGTTTTGTTAAGTATACTTGTGTTCTTATCATAATTATATGCTATATGTTAAACATATAATATATAAATAGTTTGTATTTGTCAATATTATCTTGTGTGATTTATGAATTTAGAAAATAAATGAATTAACCATTCTTATATTATAGCGTTCTCATATAAAACGGGAAGCATAGAATCAAACTAAAAATACACTAATACAAATACTGCTAACTCACCTTTTAGAACGTCGATTAATGCTGTTTTCTCCTGATATTAATATAAAGTATTTATATGGTTACTTTGGAATAATAACAACAATTTTATAAGACACAATCTGTTCAAGCCTTCCCAAGGCATATTATAACAATATGTGGCAGTATTTATGTAAATAGATTGTCAGGTTATTTTCTTATAAAGGATATATCATTTTATCTCATTGTGACTTCTTGTTCATGCAGAGTATAATAATTTTGAAAGAAAATGTAATGAAAAACACATTTGTTTTTATTGACGAGAGTGGTACTAAAAAGCAAGATAGATTTTTTCTTGTTGGATTTTTACGCCTAACAAATCCAGATAAATATTTCAAAACATATAGTTTATATAAGGATAAGTTATATGGGCGGAGCCGAGAAGAGAGAGTAAAAAGAGTAGCGTTATTACATGATGAGAATAAAATACATGAATTAGCACTTTTAGCTAAGAATCCAAGTAAATTCGAACTTAAATATTCAAAAATTAACAAGGATAATCAAGACATTTATAAAAAATTGTTGGAAACCCTATGTGATATAGGATTTCATTTTGTCGTTATCGGTATTGACCGTCGAGACCCTAGTTTTCATGATACTTCTGGACTTATTGCATCGTATAAAAGAATTATTAATCAATACCTTCAAAAATATGGCAAAAAAGACGATTGCATATTACTTGATGATTTTGGAATACAAATAGTAAATATTTGTGAACAGAAGCTGTTACCAGATTATTTTATACGGATAAGATCGGAATCTCTAATCTATATGGAAATTGTTGATATTTTGACTGGGCTCTCAGGATTTGCCATGCACAATTGGGAAGTGAGTAAGAAAGATCAAGTGCGAGAAGGTATATTAAGAACATTTCAAGCAAAGCTAGAAAAACAAATTAAAGTTAATCAAACAATAGAAACTGAAAAAATATATTATTCAACGTGGGTTTTGAATTTCAGTAAGGGCCATGGACATTACCCCAATCCCTTACAATAAATATTGTAATATATTTTCACTTTGAATACAAATCAGAGTAAGGTGAACTATTTTCACTAGATTCCGTATTGCAATGCTTTTTTAAACAGAAGAAGCAAAATTACGTTGGATAAAATATGTTTTAGTAAAGTACACACTTTTATATACCTGCTTAACCCTTCTACCTCTATGGAAAAAAGGGTGAATAGCTACATAGTGAGTAAGGGAGAATATGAAGAGATAATTCTAGCAAAATATCACGGATTGTGTATATTAAATGAAACTGAATCGAAAAATCAAAAAAGTGGTATTAATATAAGGAAGCTGTTAATCGTACAGCTTGATATGGTTATAAGGAAATTGAAAAACGGAGAGGGTGAGATTCGAACTCACGGTATGCGTTAACATACGACGGTTTTCAAGACCGTTACCATAATCCACTCGGTCACCTCTCCAATAACTTTCTAGTGTATTATACCTTACCTTACGCATATATATCAATAAGATATTTTTTATGATATAATGTTAACACAAAAGTTGAAGTAGTAATCTATGAAAAAAAATATACATCCTACATCTAACATGGTGAATACGACATGTCTTTCATGTGGAAAAGCATATGTTATAAAGAGTACATATAGCACAATAAAGGTTGAAATATGTTCAAATTGTCATCCATTTTATACAGGGCAACAAAAGATTGTTGACTCTGCAAATAAGGTAAGTGATTTCAATAAGAGATTAGCTCAGAAATCTGATAATGTAATTTCAAGGAAAGATAAGAATAAAAATAGAGCAAAGCATACAGTTACAGAGATAAAAGGAGAAAGAACACTAACTCTTAAAGATATGTTACAACAGTTCAAAAAGTGATTCAAAATCTCTCTGATTTAAAGAAACGTATTGAAGAAACCGAAAAGAGTGATTTATTAGGTCTATCAATTTTAAATCAGTATAAAAGATTCCTTGAATCAGATATCGACATTGATAAACAATTAGTTGATTTAGATTCAATTGATTCTCCTGAACTTAAGGAATATATAGAAGAAGAAAAGCTCAAATTAAAGGAGAATAAGCAAAGTAATTACCAAACATTCCTAAATAATGTAAAAAATATATATCTGGAAGATGATTTTCAGAATTGTATAATTGAGTTAAGAGCTGGTGCTGGAGGAAATGAAGCATCACTGTTCGCAAACGATTTATACAGTATGTATACAAATTATTGTAACATCAAAAGGATAAAATATGAGCCACTTTTTACATCATACTCCCCTGCTGACGGTTTTAAGGAAGTAGGATTTAAAGTTTATGGAGGTTACTACAGCTTTAAATACGAAGGAGGAGTTCATAGAGTCCAAAGAGTTCCAGTAACTGAAAATATGGGTAGAATACATACATCAACTGTAAGCGTGGCTATATTGCCAGAGATATCTGATACAGACTACAAAATATCAGATAATGATCTTAAAATTGAAACATTTAAAGCATCTGGACCAGGAGGCCAAAAAGTGAATAAGATAGAAAGTGCAGTTAGAATAACTCATATTCCAACAGGACTGACTGCATCATGTCAGGATTCAAAATCACAACACATGAATAAAGCAAATGCACTAGAATTGATTAGATCGAGAGTATGGAGCTACTATAAATCAAAAGAGGAAAAGCAAATCCAATCCTTAAGAACTGCTCAAATAGGTCAATCAATGAGAGCTGAAAAGATAAGAACATATAACTTTCCACAGGATAGAGTTACAGACCATAGAATAAATAAATCATTTTCAAATATATTTAAAATAGTAGATGGAAATAACTTTGAAGATATATCAAGATCACTCCATGAATTCTATGATTTACAAATACTTGATTGATCCATTATCTAATACATATAACGAAGAAGTACTTCTATTTTCATATATATTTGAATTAGATTATTCTACATTTCTTTTGAATAATATAAATAATCAAGATAAAAAGAGTAGATATAATGATAACAAGTCTATTTCAAACAAATACAATGCTAAATTAGACGAACATCTCTTGAAAAAATTTGAATTTCTAAGGAAAAAGATCGTATTTGATTCTGTACCAGTTCAATATATTACGAAAGGTGCATATTTCTTTAAGGATAAATTCTACGTTAACAACAATACACTTATACCGAGAAGCGAAACTGAATTCATACCAGAATTCATATTAAATTGGATTGATACACATACAAAAATTAAACCCACTTTATATATGGATAATATAGATGTATTGGATATATTCACAGGAAGCGGAGCTATTGGACTAAGTATTGCAAAATATTATAAATCTAGAATTAAACCTAATATATATTTATCGGATATTTCTGAGTCTGCATTGACTGTAGCAGATATAAACAGGAAAACTCTTGTTCCTAATACACCAGATATAAGATTAATAAAATCAGATTTATTTAAGAATAAAAGAATTAAATATATTAAATTTGATGTCATATCTGCCAATCCTCCATATATTCCAAGACGGAGTATGAGAAAATTAAATGCTAGGGTAAAAAATGAACCACGTATAGCCCTGTTTAGGAAAGGCTCAAACATCATAAGAATATTTCTTAAACAAGTTGTTTCTCACATTAAAGAAAATAATAGCATATGTATAACAGAGACAAATGACAATGACTTTAAGTTATATAAATATATTAACAAAAGGACAAAGAAGAATCACCCCTCTTTCAAGGTATCATATATAAAAGATATCTATGGAATACATAGGTACATTCTAATTGAAACCTAAATAATTCAGTGCATAATTCATCTGAGTATCAGTTCCATTTTGAATATCTGTGCTACTTAAATTAACAATATCATTAGGAACTATCGGGCTTGAGTTGTTAATCCATCTTCCTGATGGCAAAAGCCAATGGTCTACAGTAACATGTAGAGCACTTCCATCTGGAAGGTTATATACTACTTGAGCAGTCCCCTTTCCAAATGTATCAGTCCCTATAACAGTTGCTCTTTTATAGAATTGCAATGCTCCTGTAAAAATCTCTGCTGCACTTGCTGTATTCTGATCTACAAGCACAACTATCTTTGTACTTTGCGGAATAATTGGATTAAACTGAGTTGCGTAGCTCGTCTTATTGCCGTTTCTATCTTCCTGATAAGCAACTATTGTATTATCTGGTAGTATTGATGAAGCTGCATAAACTGCAGCATCAAAGTATCCACCAGGATTACCCCTTAAATCAAAAATTATACTACTTGGATTATCTGATTTAACTTGTGACATAGTAGTATCCCAACTTGATTCCCAATCAGCAAGTGTAGTATCAGAGAATCTTGTAACTTGTACTACATCAACAACATTACCATTCTTGCCAATTTCTTTTGTAACATATTCACTATTAACATGTATTGCAGCTCTAGTTATATTTGTTGTATATATCTGCCCATTCTTATTCATAAGTTCAATTGTTACAACAGTTCCAGGTATCCCCTGTATCATTGAAGCAACAGCTGATAAACTCATTCCTGTTTTTATATCAGTAGAGTTCACTTTTAATATTATATCCCCTATATTTATTGGTGAACTTGCAGCTGGAGTTTTTGGCAAGACTTCATCAATCTTTATTTCAGAATTATAGTAGCCTAATTTAACTCCTATACCTGATAGGTTATTACCTGCCAAGTCACTATTAAATGTAGTGTTTTCACTAGGTGTAAGATAAATTGTACCAACATCATTTAATGATCCGACCATCCCTTGAATTGATGCATTAGTCAAATCTGTTTGATTCAATGATTTTGAATAGTATACAGTATTCAAAAGATTCCTAACTGTCAAGTAATCATTTACATTAGCAAAATTAATATTTTCAAAGTATCTATTTGCAAAGAATCCTAAAACAAAGAAAATAATTCCAATTGCGGATATATTTAGAATATTTATTAATTTAGTGTTTTGTTTCATTTTAATTGATTTCTCTTTTGTTTTTTTTACGCTCTTTATTTATTCTACTTCTTCTTAAGTTCTTAAGCACATAGTTATCAATTTAATTGAATTTAAATTAAATCTATGTGTGTAACTCAATTCAATTTACACTACTGCGAAGAAGTCATCAATATCTAAAGAAATTGAGCAAGCTACTTTACGCCTATCATCCTCTTCCAAAGGAAAGTATACCATATTATCCCCTATGTAACATCCTTCATTTTTTTTGTTCAAAATGTATTTCCACCATTTATATTCATTCTCATTATTCTTTATACCATCGCTTTGAAATTTTCCAATAAGGACACTTGGCAAATCTTTAATATGAACTAATTCTGGATCCATTGACAAGCAAACCAGTGTAGAGAATTTTGCATTAAATATGTCTTTATAGTCATCATATCCAAGATAAGTGACAGGCAAAACATCTGAATTTAATATATAGTACATGTTAGTTCTTACAACAGGAGCAATATAGTTGGTTACAAATGCCATCATGTGGCAATTCAAGTATAAGTTATCCCCTACTATCCTAACATTTCCACCTACTGGAGAATATATACTCTCTTTCTGAGGAATAGTATTAAGTACTAATTTAGACCCATCAACAGCAACTGATGCATCTATAGGGCTTTTAATAATTAATTCGACAGGTAATATACTTCTGTGAGCAAGGATACTCCCCTTTCTTACTATATCTCCGTTTTTAACATCAAGATATTTCCCTATATTATTAGAATTCAATTTTAGTTCATCTTTCAAGTCAATAGTAACCTCTCTATATGATATATCCCTAAGTACAAGTAAATCCCCTGCCGATACTTTTGTTCCATTCTTAACCTTTATATCATCAATATTCCTTACATCAATAGGAAATTCATATTCTAAAATTTTAGGAATCTTAAATTTTCTCATACATACTCAAAATTATATCAGGAATATATTTATCCTTTTTTCCAAATGTTACAAGTAACATCCCCTTACCTTTTACTATTTTTTCTGGTACCACAATGCTATCTTCAAGACATGAAAAATCAACTGACTTATATTTACCGTCAATCACAACTGTTTCTCCAAGAAACGGATATATTGATTTTGACCCTTCGTCCCATGAATGTATATCAAGCCTTCCTGCAATATTACCAATCTTTTCGGAAGATCTAGCCCAAATATATGTTCCCTCCAGTTTAATACTCTTCTTTATAGCTCTTTCAACAAAATTATATGATATTTTTGATAATTGTTCATTATGCACAAGAAGTGAATAATAGTCAGAATATATTGACACTGAAAAAGCTTGATTTAATATTGTTGAGAATACAGAATTTCCTAAAACATAATCCCCTGTTACAACAATATTTTTTGATCTTATTAATATATCCTTTAAGATATAGCTTAAGGCGACAGATAAGTAATTACTTTTCTGAGGAAACAACATGCTGTTATATATTCCATCAATAGTAGTTTTATCCATTGGAATACCTCTAAATATTTCAAATTTCTGAAATGGGATAATTTGAGTGCTTATGCCATCAATACAAACTACCTGTTTTGAATCAATATATATCAATGTGAAATCTTTATTAAAAAATGAGGATAAATAATATCTACCCATTTCTAATTCAGCAACATTGATAACAGTATTCCATGAATTGATGTTATTACTTATTGTTGGATAATAGTGAAAGTTTCTTTTTATATTTATTAGATTTAAGTCATTATCATAATAAAGAATTGAATCAAAAAATCTATTCTTTAAAACGACATTACGCATATGTACAGTATACCAAAGAAAATGTATTTATGTAAAAAATAGCTATAAAAATAATGAGTTATTACCTGATCTCAAAAGCAATTAAAGACATTATTCTTGCACGTTTTATACTCAGCATCAACAATCTCTGATGCTTCCTACAGGTTCCAGTTTTCTCCCTTGAAAGAATCTTTCCTCTTCTTGTCATGAAACGAGCAAGAAGAAATAGATCCTTGTAATCAGGAACTAAACTATCACGACAAACTTGGCATTTTAAATTTTTCTGTATTCTTGATTTTTTCTTTTTTTGAATTTTCATATTAACGTAAATTTAAAATGGAAGATCGTCTACATCTTCAATAATTGCATCAGCATCACTTAATGGAACTTGTGAATCATCAGGAATTTCATCAGCATATGAACCTGATGCATCACCTGATACTTTACCACCTGAAAGTAGAAGCATATCTGTTATTTTTATTTCGGTTCTATTTTTTGTTTCGCCATTTGCATCAGTATACTGCCTGTATTTGATTGAACCTGTTACATATACCTTTGATCCCTTTTTCAAAATTTGCCCACAGATTTCTGCCAATTTATTCCAAGCAACAATATTATGAAATTCTGTACTTTGAACAGTCTCACTTTGTGCATTTTTCCATGCACTATTTGTTGCTAAACCGAAAGTAGCTACAGCTGCACCATTTGGTGTATATTTTAATTGAGGGTCTCTTGTAAGATTACCAACTAATATAACCTGATTTATTGATCTTGTTGCCATTGTTTTTAATTGTTATTTATTAATGCTTCTTCATCACCTTTAAAAGTGACTTGATCGGCTGAATTTCCTTTAATGGAGGTCTTATTTTTATTGTTTTTATTATTGTTTTTGCTATTTTCTTCCTTAAGAATAATATATCTCAAAACATGTTCATCTAACATCATACGTCTCTTTAAAAGGGAAACTTTATCTGCATCAATTGAGAAATTTAGAACAAAATAGAAAGCCTCTGAGAATTTCTTTATCTTATATGCCAATGCTCTTTTCCCCCACATTGACTCTGAAATAACCTCTCCAGCTAGTTCATTTATTATGTAAGATTTTGTACCTTCTATCAATTTCCTCCTTTGGTCTGCTGTAATATTTGCTTGAACAGCAACCATCATTTCATAAATCTTCATACTTTTCCTACAGATGAAGATATCATAAATATTTAGTAAATGCAAGAGATAAGAATTATTTTAGAGTAATTAACTTTATACACATCTAAACTTACTGTAAATTTACAATTTATACTTACATATGTTTTATAGAATAAACACAAAAAAAACATAAATAATTCACCCTTATATAATATACCCCTGTGTCTGTCTGTACTAGCCATATTTATCCATGCTTTACAAGCACAATGTCACCATCATTAACAACATAGTCTTTACCTTCAGACCTTACCAGTCCTTTCTCACGTGCCTTTTCAAAACCGCCTGCACTTATATAGTTTTCAAAGCTTACCACATCTAATTTTATAAATTTTTCCTCAAAATCAGTATGTATTACTCCTGAAGCTTTTGGAGCCTTCGTCCCTTTCTTTATTGTCCATGACCTTACTTCATCTAAACCTTCAGTGAAAAATGATATAAGACCAAGTGAAGAATATACCTTGTGCACTAAGTTTGTAACTAAAGATTCTTTCATGCCATATAAACTCAACAACTCTTCTTTCTCTTTAATTGATGTAATACTGTTTAAGGAATTTTCGAACGATGCTGATATCTTTATATATTCATAAGGAAAATCAATTTTTAAATTATCATCAACCATTCCCTTCTCATCCACATTAAGTATGTATATTCTTGGTTTTATGCATAATAGATTGAATTCCCTAACTAACTCTAAATCCTCTTCAGAAAGAACAGGATCACTTGAAAGGGTTTCGATTTGTGACTTAATGTACTTTAATATATCAAGTTTTTTTTCTAACTCAGCAGATTTCTCAGTTTTCAGCCGCTTTTCAAGCTTTTGCATAAATCCATCAATATGCTCAAGATCTTTCAGGTATATTTCACATTTTAGAATTTCAAGATCTCTAACTGGGTTATTTACACTATTAACTAGACTTCCATTACCAGTATCATTATCTGCAACGCTGGTAACTGAATCGTCATTGAAGTATCTTAAAACGAAACATAATTCATCAACCTCTGCTATATTACCTAAAAATTTATTACCTAATCCCGCACCAGTAGAAGCTCCTTTTACTAACCCTGCAATATCTCTAAATTCAATCATTGATTGAACTATCTTCTTTGTTCCAACCCCATTATTCCCCTTCTTTATAACTTCGTTTATATCTTCAAGTCTCTTGTCAGTTACAAATAGAATTGCTGTATTTGGCTCTATTGTACAAAATGGATAATTCTCGGCAGGAACTCCAGCACCTGTTAGTGCATTAAATAAAGTTGATTTACCGGCATTAGGAAGACCTACAAATCCAGCACTTAACGACATAAACTTACCTTTCTAATAAGATAAATATATTGTTTAAAAAGATTATACTTCACAAAAAGCTATATATTATTGCTAATATATACCATATTTATTTAACTTATACAAATAACTTCTACAAAAAAAGTTACTTTATTAATAATATATTTTCGTCCTTTATGAAGTCATTTACAGAATTAAGTTTATCCTCACTTGTAGAGTATATGCTGAAAGCAACATCTCCTTTATTTATGCTATCCCCTACATTCTTATAAAAATATATTCCTGCATCCTTATCATGAGGGCAACCAAGGGATAATGCTATCTGAATAGCTTTTTTATTATCTATTCCTACGATGCTTCCACTTGCACCTGAATGTATATCTATATATTTTGATTCAATAGAAATATCGCTCGAAGAAATACTTTCTGATCCTCCTTGCATTTTGCATATTCTTCTGAATTTTTGTAAAGCATTTAGACTTGTTAGAGTGTCCTTTGCCAATGAATAGCCGTTTTCAATACCTTTCACAGTGTTTATAAGTTGAGCTGCTACATTTAGAGACTCCTCTTCAAGCTGCATTGATCTTTTATCTGATTGCTCTAGAACATAAAGAGCTTCACGAATCTCAAGTTTTGCTCCTATTCCATTCCCGTCAATCCCCTTTGGCTCCCTTATATATGTATGTACTTTTATACCAAGTAACTCCCCTATTCTAACAAATCTATCACTTATTTTCCTAGCATCATCAATATTCTTGACCTTTAAAGATTCCCCGCATGGAATATCTATTAACAAGGTATCAATACCTAATGCTACTTTTTTTGATAGTATACTAACAATATATTCACTATCATCTTCAACTCCTATTTGACTTACTATATGCATTATTTCATCGTCAAGAGGAACTATTCCTATACCGCCTATCCAAGCTAAGAATCCATTTTCATCATCTAAAAATTTCTGTAGTTTATCACCGCTATGGAATATTGACATTACTGATTCAAGAATATCACTGGTTCCTGCTGGAGTTGTTAGTGATCTTGATGATGTATTTGGCAGAGACATATCCAAACATGCACATATTGAAACTAGAATAGGAGTAATACCCTTACCTGCTACACCGCCTATTGAATGTTTATCAACTATCGGAAATTTGCTAGTAAATTTATACCTCTTCCCAGTAGAAACCATTCCTTTGATGAAATAGACAATTTCATCATCACTAAATGTTGAATTGAAGAATGTTGAAACAAAAAACGTTTTTTCAACTTCATTCAATTTTTGATTCATAAAATCAGAAATTATACTTGTTATTTCATTTTCTGTTAAATGACCCCCCTTAAGCTTTCTTCCAATAGCATTAACTGATTCAAGTGGAAGGTATGTATGGACATCAATACTATTCCCATCAATTAGTCCATATTTTTTAATCATATTCAAAGGGAAAAAAAATCTGCTATTATCTGCATTTTTCATATCATCGATCTCAACTATTGAACCGAACTGTTCGCCTTTATATGAAAAAATTACTCCTCCTCCCTTTACTACACCTAATTTATCAGCTAATTCATTTGAAATATATACTCTGTTTATATTTTCTTCATCAATATCAATAACACCAACTATATATTTACTTACCATAATTCATGAACTGTATTAAAATACGGTACTTCAACCTCATCAGCCATACCTTTCTCTTTTAAAGTTTCTGCAAATTGAAGTGATATGTCTTCATCACCATGCGTTACATATACTCTCTTGCCTATTTTACCGCCTTCCGCAGTACTCACCCAATTTAGTAAATCGTCTCTATCTCCATGAGCGCTAAATGACCCCATTGTCCTTATTTCAGCATTGACTTTGACCTCTTCTCCGTATATAACCACGGATTTAGCTCCATCTTTAATCTCTCTACCTAGTGTTCCATTAGCTTGAAACCCTGGAAATATAACAGTATTCTTGGATAATGGCAGGTTCTTCTTCAAATATCCTAGTATCCTTCCGCCTGTACACATTCCAGATCCTGCAAGAACAATATATGATTTTTTACTATCATGCTGTCCTTTCAGGGTATTTTTTGAAGCAATTTTCTTAGATTTTTGAGACATATTTACATATCTAAGATTATCTACAAAGAATGGATTCTGCCCAGCTTCAAATATCTTCCTTGCATCTTCTCCAAACTCTTTAGGAAATTTCACAAAGACTTTAGTAACCTTACTTGCCATAGGAGAATCTAAATATATTGGTACATTTGGAATTCTATTTGCAATCTTCAATTTTCTTAATGTGTACAACAATTCCTGTGCTCTTTCAATTGAAAATGTCGGCATTATTATATTTCCACCTCTTGATACAGTTTGTTTTATTGTATCAACAAATTCATTTTCACTTTCTTCTCTAGCCATATGTAAACTATTACCGTAGGTTGATTCAATAACAAGGAAATCAACTTTTTTTGATATAGGGGTTATAAACTGAGATATACTTTGCCATTTACTTCCAACATCTCCAGAAAATATTACAGTCTTATCTTCGATATCCATCACAATATATCCAGCACCTAATATATGCCCTGTATTCCTCAAAGAAAAATGAAAATCTTTCTCAAGCTCAATTACCTCACCAAACTCAATTGTTTTACATTTTGAAAGAGATTCTACAACATCAGCGCTATTGTAAATTATTTTCTTCCCTGCGTTTATATTATCCTCCTTTTGTATTTTTGCACTATCAAATGCAGTTATTTCAAAAATATCTTTACTAGGAGGTGTTAAATATATATTACCGCTAAACCCATGTTTAATAAGCTTTGGAATCAATCCGCAGTGGTCAAGATGAGAGTGCGTTAATATGAAGGTATTTATTTCTTTTGGATCAAAGAGAAAATCATCATAATTTCTATGCTCTAAATCCTCTTCTTGATAAGAACCGCAATCAACCATTACCTTAAATCCATTATGGTCCAATATATAGCTACTTCCAGTAACTTCTCTATTAGCACCTAAAAATCTTATACTTGTCATAAATTCATTTTACACTATACCATAAAAATATATAAGGGAGAAGATAATTTGTATTGTAGCTTGCAATTATTAATAAAACACATAAAAGAATCTATTTTCAATACAGAAATATTTGAAATATTAGTAATATAATATCTTTCCATTTTGAAATTTCCATTTTCACAATATGTGAATTAGTAACTATTTCTAATTCACCACATCTCTTTTAACAAACTATTCTAATATATATTGGAAACAAAAATACTTGACACAAAACTTGACAGAAGGCTTGACAGAAATATATACTGACAATACAAATGTTTTTACCTAAATATGAATATACAAACACAATTATATCCAACACGAATACAATAGAAAGACTTTATGGACAATTGGAAAGTATACATATTCCAAAGAATTTAATGCTCAATCTTCAAAATGAGAATATAATCACATCAACATATTCATCAAACAAAATTGAAGGCAATCCGTTAACCCATTTGGAAGTAACAAATTTGTTATTAGGTGAAAGAGTCCCAGTAAACAGAGCAGAAAAAGAAATAACTAATTATTTCGATATTTTGAAAAGTATCAACAAAAGTATTGATAAAGAGATTAATATTCAACTTATGCTTGAATTTCATAATAAGTTGTTAACAGGTATAAATGATGAGATAAAAGGTAAGATAAGAAATGTCGAAGTTGTTGTTGGGAGATTTGATGAGAATTCTCAATTAATAGCAAGACATATACCTCCATTCTCTACAAGAGATAAAATATCAGAGACACTTAATGACTTGTTTTCATGGGTCAATACAGAAAATGATATTGTTAAAGTACTAAAAATCGGTATATTTCATCATCAATTTGAATATATACATCCTTTTGAAGATGGCAATGGTAGAATAGGTAGATTACTTTCATCATTGCTTTTCCTAAAATACAATTACGCAATAAACAAGTATTTCATACTTGATGACTATTATGATATTGATAAGATTGAATATTCAAATAAATTACATTCTGCAGATTTTGGTGATGAGACTAAATGGCTTGAATACTTCACAAATGGTATAATTTATTCACTACAATCATCAATAGATAAATTAAATAAAGGATTATCAAAGTTATCAATTTCATTAAGACCAACAAAGAAGGAAGAAGAAGTTTTGCATCTTATTCAAAAGTACCATGAAATAACTTCACAAAATATATCATCAGAAATGGGAATTTCAAGACAACAAGCATTCAATCTTCTTAAATCTCTTACAGAGAAAGGATATATTGAAAGAAGAAATAAATCTAAGAATACATATTATGTCCTCTTATAGCGAAGTTAAAAAGTTGCATAATATATACTACCCTAACATATATAAACTCTAATCATGTTATTTATTAATGTATTAAAAATACTTGACACAAAACTTGACAGAAAGCTTGACAAAAGATTGCTATAAATCACACTTGTCTTACCTTTGATTTTGAGCATACTAATTTAATTAGTTCTTCTCTTGTATTTAATTCCGGATCTTCTAGAACCTTAGATAGAAGCGTTTCAAGTTCCTCCCCTATTTCCTTTCCACTATAGCCAAGCTGTTTTAAGTCGTCTCCATTAATTGCAAGATCTTTTCTTGTTAATACATTACTCTTTCTTTTTACTTCTTCTATTCTTTTCTTAAATGATAAAAGATTATCATATGTTGTATTAAGAGGGTTTGACTTTATATCTGCTTCTCTTAGTAGAAATAGCTCATTCAGGAAATCCTCTGATGGTATTTTTGAAAGAAATCTTCTTACACTAGAATCCTTCCAATCCTCAGAATAATTGAACATATGCATCTTTATTAAAAGGATTATTTTCAAAATATCCTTTTTAGGGAATTTCAATCTCTTTAATATATCTTTAGCCATATCGCTTCCAACTATCTCATGTGAATAGAAATGCTCCCCCTCTTTGGTTCTTGGTTTACCAATATCATGAAGTAGAGATACAAGCCTTACATCTTTTTGCGCCTTATCACACGAATGTATAAGGTGCATATATACAGTTTCTGTATGGAATTTGTTCTGTTCAATATGAATTCCCTCAAGAAGTTCAGGCATAATTACCTCCAATATACCTGACTCCCTTAATAACTCAATTCCATAACTTGGAATTGGTGAATCGTTCAATATTTTTATAAGTTCATCCCTTATTCTTTCTACTGAGATTTTTAATATATCCTTTGCAAAATATTTTATTGCATCAAATGTATCACTATCAATTGAAAATTCAAGAATAGAAGCAAAACGTACTGCTCTCATACTTCTTAAATAGTCCTCAAGCATTCTTTCCTTTGGGTTACCAGTTGCCTTAACTAACTTCTTTTGTATATCATCTACACCTCCATAGAGATCTATAACCTTATCCAAGTTATTTTTAACATATTCCTCAATAGTTTTGTAATTGCCAAAATCATCCCCAATTTCAAGTGCCATTGAATTTATTGTAAAATCTCTACGCTTCAAATCATCATATATATTGTCTGAATATGAAACATCATCGGGGTGTCTTGAATCTGAATAAACCCTATCGGATCTAAAGGTAGTTATTTGAATATTATCTACGACAATCGTACCAAACTTTGCCCCAACATCATTTGCTTTAGGGAATATTTCCATCAACTCATCTGGATGAGCTGAAGTAGCTAAATCAATATCATGAGTAGCTCTTCCTATTATTGAATCTCTAATATATCCGCCTACAACATACAAACTAAATCCGTTTTGTTTGAGAGCAGAGATAATATTGTCCATCTTCAATTCCTAGTATATTATACAACAATTTATATACAAACATTAATTTATTTAAGAATATAGCAACTTCTGTTATTTTTCATATCAATTACCTCAAATCCTTTTTCGATTGATAACTTAAAGAGTAATCTTAAAAAAGAGACTACTTTGAAATATATTCAGAAAATAGGAATTTGAGTAATCAGATGCAGATATCACTTCATTTAATCGACAAATTGTAATATACACTTGACAAATTAACCCCTTATTTTGTAAAGTATACCTATGTATATACACCGCTTTGTAGAAAAATCATTAGAAAACCTTTTAAGGGATCCAAAATTTTTATTCTCCTTGGGGCACGTCAAGTAGGGAAAACCACCCTTATTGAACCCTTAGTTCGAAAGAGAATTGGATTATTACTCAACTGCGATATTGATATTGATAAATCAAGATTGTTAGCTTCTAGTTCGCTACACCCCTTTGAAGCTATGAAATTTTTTGGTAATCCAAAACTTCTAGTCATTGATGAAGCACAAAACTTACCAGAAATTGGAAGAATTGTAAAAGGTTGGTATGATGCTCGTGTTACTACAAAGATAATACTACTTGGGTCATCAAGCCTTAATTTATTAGACCTTACTGCAGAACCTCTTACTGGAAGAAATGAAAAAATCTATTTAACACCACTGTTGTTTAGTGAAATTCTCAAGAATCAATCATGGCTTACTCCAGAAGTAACAAAATCGATTCTTGAAGAACAATTTAAAGATCAAATTCAAACCTTGCTTTTACAACAAATGGTATATGGTAGCTATCCGGAAGCAATTACAACAGTTGATAAAGAGAGGTATCTACTAAATTTGACATCCGATTATTTACTCAAAGACGTCTTACAAAACGGACTGGTAAAATCTCCTGAGCCAGTAAAAAAACTTTTATCTATGATTGCATATCAAGCAGGAAATGAAGTATCTATTAATGAACTTGCTATGAATTTACACACCTCTAGACAAACAATAGAGCGATATATAGAACTACTTGAAAGGTCGTATGTAATTTTTAAAGTACATGCATTTAGTACAAACCAACGAAAGGAAATTGTTAAAAACTCAAAAATATTCTTTTGGGATACAGGTGTACGTAATGCACTTCTTAAAGAATTTTCTCTTTCACCGTTCAGGTCTGATATAGGTTCACTGTTTGAAAACTGGGTTGTTTCAGAAGTAGCCAAACTTAATTTAATAAAAGGAGATAAAAATAATATTTACTTCTGGCGCAAAAGAGATGGCAGTGAAGTGGACTTAATTGTAAAAGGAACAAATACATTCAAGGCATATGAAATGAAGTGGTCAAAACTAAACATAACACAATCAGCAAAAAGTTTTTCTAATACCTACAATATACCAGTTAAAGTTATCACAAAAGATACAATACTGGACTTGTTGTGGGAAGAAAAATAGAGCTCCTAGATATATTTACAGATATAAGAAAAATTATTCAGTAATATAACAGATGGCTTATTTTCCTTTTTGTATATACAGTTGTGATACTATTCCATAACGCATATTTAATATTTATACAAATATACAAACATTAATTTATTTAAGAATATAGCAACTTCTGTTATTTTTCATATCAATTACCTCAAATCCTTTTTCTTCTAAATCCTGTTTTAATTTATCACTTAAAGAGTAATCCCCGATATTTTTCGCTTCACTCCTTCTATTAATCAGTTCGTTATACTCCTCATCCTTACTATTTGATGCTTCAACCATTAAATTAAAATCAAAACCCAATACACTTCCTATTGCATATATATTAGATATCTTTTCTTTAGATGCCATATCATTCCTTTTTAAAATGTCATGAATTAATGCAATAGCTTTTGATGTATTAATATCATCTTCCAGGCACTCTTTTAATTTAACTAAATATTCATTTGAAAACATATCATACACTGGAGATACACTGCCGTGAGTACTTGTACTCCGTAATGGAGTGGCAGAATCATCCTCTGCAAATAATCTTATCTGCCTTATTATTCCATATATAGCTCTGTACGCATTAAGAATTGCTTCTTTAGAGAAATCTATCATGCTCCTATAATTTCCTGATAGAAATAGATATCGTAAAGCTTCAGGAGCATATTTTGTGTTAGCTTTTAATTCAGAATTTAATATACTTTCAACATCATCAAGTGTATAGAAATTGTTTTTGCTTTTACTCATCTTTTCACCATTTATTGTTATAAAAGCATTATGCAACCAATAATGTACAACTTGTTTTCCTGCTATTGAATCTGATTGAGCTATTTCATTTGTATGATGAGGAAATATCAAATCACTTCCGCCAGTATGAATGTCAAATTCATCTCCTAAGTATTTCATACTCATTGCACTACATTCAATATGCCAACCAGGATAACCTTTTCCCCATGGAGAATCCCACAGCATTTGGTGTGTCGGATCATCAAGCTGCCATAATCTGAAATCCTTTTGCGACTTCTTTTCTACAGATTCATTTAGATTATCCCTTGAATTATCCATAAGTTCATCTGTTTTCTGTCCAGATAGGTTATAGTAAAGAGGAAATTTAGTTACATCAAAATATATTGCCTCATCTGTCCTATATGCATATCCTTTTTCTAAAAGTATCTCGATTAATTTTATCTGCTCTTGAATATGATCGGTAGCTTTAGCTAAAACACTTGGTGGTAATATATTTAATCTATCCCTATCTTTTAAAAATACATCAGTATATTTTTTTGCAATTGCCCATACATCTAAATTATCAATTTTTGCTTGTTTTTCCAGTTTATCTTCTCCCTTATCTATATCCCCTACAATATGACCTACATCCGTTATATTCATTACATTGAATACATCATATCCTAGAAATCTGAAACTTCTAACCAAAATATCAGCAAAAATGAATGCACGCCAATTGCCTATTGTAGGGTTTGAATATACAGTTGGTCCACAGCTATATATCTTAACCATTCCTTTAACAATTGGTTTAAATTCTTCTAGCTGTTTTGATAATGTGTTGTATAATTTCATAGTATTTCTGATCTGTTTTCAAAACTTTTTTCAAGTGTTTGAAAATCAGCATATTCAATATCCCCTCCTGTTGGAAGTCCTCTTGCTATTCTTGATACTTTTACTTTAACAAAATCTCTTAATACATTCTTTATATACATAGCTGTTGCCTCTCCTTCAAGATTTTGATTTAATGCAATAATAACTTCATTTACATTGCCTTTAGTGATCCTTGATTTTAGTTCATATAACCTAATATTTTCCGGTGCTATGCCTTTCATTGGAGAAAGGACTCCTCCTAATACATGATATATTCCTTTGTATATTCCAGCTGATTCTATAGCTAATACATCCAATGCTTCTTCAACAACACATATCTGATTTAAATTTCTCAATTTATTTGAGCATATTTCACACAAATTATCTCCATTATCCCCTTTCTCAGTAAAATTAAAACATTCCACGCATTTCACAACTGTTTTTTTTGATGTTGTTAAAACAGATAGGAAATTGGAGAACCTATCATCCGGTGCATTCAAAAAAAAATATGCCAACCTTGAAGCACTCTTATGACCTATGCCTGGTAATTTTTCAAATTCAGTAATCAAAGACTCAATCAAATTATTCATTTATTATAGGTTAAATTACTTAGAAGCGAACATTGAACGCAAAGTACCCATATCAAAATCTTTTGCCATTGCTTTTTGCATTTGCTTACTTGCATCCTGCATTGCTTCCTTAATTCCTTCAATTAACTCATCCTTATACTCAGTACTGAGAAGCATATCATCAATCTTAATATCTAAAATCTTTTGTGTTCCATCAATTACTATTTCTACTCTACCTTTTTTTGATTTTCCAGAATGCCTTTGAGCTTGCAATTTCTTTTGCATTTCACTAGCTTGTTTCTGCATTTTAACTAAATCACCTACAGATGAAAATGGATTATTCATATGTTTAATTATTACATAAGAGTAGAGTAAAAAGCAATTAATTATTAATAGTAAATATTTCAACTATTGACATAGTTTATATAGGGTTGTAGACTGCTGAAGCATTATGAGTAAACCAGAACAAGAAACTGTTAAGACAGATCAAATATTAGAAAAATTTCTAAATGTGTATGCATCCATCGGATAATTCCACATAAAATTATTATAGCAATTCTAATAGCTACTAATATTTACTCAAAAGAAACTCAGGAACAAGAAAAACCATAATCTCATATCTACATTGATTAAATTGAGGCATTGAAATAGATATGTATCAGTTGTAATATATATAGTATATGAGTAGTCATGAGAATAGTGGAAGTTGGATAGAAAAATTAAGTTCTAATTTTATTGGTAGAATAAAAGGCATCATGAAACGTCTTTATCCTTATTTAAAAGCATTTGATGATGGTTTTCATAATGAAAATAGAGATGTATATTTTCATAGACGGAATGATAATAATTTACCACAAGGTGATACTACTCATACTTCAAAGCCTCAATAGTATTTATTCTACTTGCTCTAACTGATGGAATGCTACCTGCAATGAATGCTATTGCCATTATACCTAGTATTACTGCAATTACATAGATTGGATTAAATATAAGTATCCTATATCCAAAAAATTGTTTTAATATTGTTTCACTTAGTATTTTGTCTGCTATTAATCCAAGTGTTATTGCAAAGGATGAGCCTATTATTGCTCCCCAGAATCCAATAAACATTGCTTCCATAGAAAATAGTAGGAACACTTCTTTGTTCTTCATTCCAAGTGCTTTCTCTATACCTATTTCTCTAGTTCTTTCATATACACTCATCACTTCTGTGTTTATAATGCCTATGGACGCTGCAAGAATAGCTATTAGTGAGAAGAAAATCAGCATTGCTTCAATTGCATCTAGGACTGCCAGGATTTGATTCAGTGTTTGTGCTTGAGTTAATCCCATTAGAGAATGTTTTTTTAGATTTGACTCTATAGAGTTAATTGAACTTTGTGATATATTTCCATTTGTACTTGCAACAACTTTTACATAGCTGTTTGCAAGTTGAGTATTTATATATTCAAAATCATTCACTTTTGATAAATCTCCTGTACTAACATATCCATATATTCCTATCAAACTTGACGGCATAATACCTTTTACAGTATATTTTTGAGTCATAGTATTTCCATTTACCCCAAAATATTGGATTGATACACTCTTTCCAATAGCACTCTGAACACTTCCTAATCCAAGAGAAGATACATAACTATATGGTAAGAGTATATATCCAGTCTCATTGTTATTGTCTGGTAAAGTACCACTTAATAATTTAAGGCCATAATTTGTTACATAATTTGTTACTGATACATCATATTTGTTTCCATTAGCCTCAATATAGTTGACTTGAGGAGTGAAAACAGGATAAACATTTTTAATCCCTTTAAGCTTTTTATATATTCAAATTGTGATGGACTTATATAGTTTATGCCAAAAACTCCAGTAATTTTCTTTGCAGAATACTTTTGAGGTGAAAGGCTGAATGTTGAAGAAGATGTATTCGCTGTAACTGCTATTGCATTATTCATATTAAGAATTGCAAATTGATTCTGTATAAAGTTATTTGCTCCAGTTGCTATTGCAGTTGTCAAAGTCAGAGTAAAACTACCTACAACAATAGCAATAATACTTAATAAAGATCTCATTTTTGACCTAAAGAGATTCTGATTTGATTTTTTAAATATTGTACTAATTCTCATGTATTTTTCCGTCTACTATTTGTATGCTTCTTTTAGCCTTTTTAGCTATTTCAAGATCATGAGTGACAATAACAATTGTTTTTTTCATATCCTTATTCAACTGTAATAATATATTTAGAATATTATTGCTATTTAGAGTATCAAGATTTCCTGTTGGTTCATCTGCAAATATATATTCAGGACTATTAACTATTGCTCTAGCAATTGCTATTCTTTGTTTTTGTCCACCAGAAAGATTTTGAACTATTGAATTAGCTTTATCATACATACCCACTCTTTTTAATGCATCAGTAACTATACTGATTCGTTCTGATTTAATTTTCTCTCCCTCTATTTCTAGTGGAAGAACACAATTTTCAAAACATGTGCTTTTTTCTTGAAGGTAAAAAAATTGAAAAACAAATCCAATCTTTTTATTTCTAAAGTTGGCTATATCATTTGAACTCATACCAAAGATATTAACCCCATCATACATTACTTCACCAGATTGAGGGGTATCTAGTCCACTTATGCAATGCATTAGCGTTGATTTACCAGATCCAGATTTTCCAACTATAGCAAGAAAATCCCCATCCTTAATCTCCAAGCTGACATTATCTAAGATTGTTGTAATTGTTGAACTATTATCCCCTCCTACAAAAAAACTTCTGGATATATTATTAACTTGTATCATAATTCAAATGTTCTATTCTTGTTTATCCCATTATCTGTACTAGTATGAGTTTATACAATATATGTATAGAATGCAATACGTATAGAGTATGAGTATATTTATATAACTGAATTTAGACACCAAACGCTTTGTATATATCTTCCTTTGACATAGATATATCTTTAGTATCTTCTGATTCATTTCTTTCTATTTTCAAATCAGATATAACATTACAGACTACCTTTATTGGGAATCCAAACATTCCTCTAAGGAATTCAATTGTTCTATTGCTCTCTATCATATCTTTGGCAAATCTATGTTTTACATTTAGAACTAGAAGATTATTTTCAAAGGAAACAAAATTTGCTTTTGAAAAAAATGCTCCAAGATTTGAATTCTCATTCAATACATTTGTTACTAATTTCTCAAATGAAAACGCCTGTACGTTAGTATCAACAGAAGTGATTTGTAATTCATCTTCTTCAGTAGATAAATTCTCTTCAATACATTTCTCAGGGTTATCTTCTTTTAATTGTTCATCTTTCGTGTTTTTAGAATCTTTTTTGATATCTTCTATTGTTTCATTACTATCTAGTTTTGTACTATTTGTACTTCTTACATTATTTAATACTCTATGTTTTTCCTCCACTTCTTTTGTATTCTTATCTTCCGCCTCACCAATGAACTTTAGCATTATTCCCTCTATTACTGCCCTTGGAAAGAACGAATCCCTGATATCCCTCTCTCTTTCTACAAACTTTCTAAATATTTCATAATATCCATCTTCTGAATTTAAAATATTCTTCTCAAGGATATCAACTATGAGTCTTGTAAAAAACATTGGGTCTACATCAGTATTCTTGAATATTTCAATTGCTCTGTCTCCCCTATTCTTTCTTAATTCCTCAACAATTGCTCTTATTTCATTTAGCGATATTACATTTAAATTTGTTTTAACATCATCTATTTTAATATCCTTTGAATATATCAAAACCTTTTCCAGCATACTTATAGCGTCTCTAAAACTGCCTGCTGATATGTCTGTTAATAACTCAAGACTTTCTTTATCAATTGTTCCATTCTCCTTCATTACTATCTCTTCAATTGTTTTTGAGATATCTTCCTTTGTTGCATGCTTGAACTCTAACTTTAAGCTTCTGGAATTAATAGTTTCTGGGATTTTGTAATTCTCTGTTGTTGCTAATATAAAGAGGGTGAAACTTGGCGGTTCTTCAAGTATTTTAAGTAATGCGTTGAAAGCATCCTTTGATAACATATGAACCTCATCAATAAGATATATCTTGTATTCCCCTAAGCTTGGTTGAAAATATGCTTTCGATTTCAGTAGTTTTATATCTTCAATTCCCCTATTTGATGCAGCGTCTAATTCAACAAAATCAGGATGAGACGAAGATAAAAACTCCAAGCAATTATCACATTTATTACATGGATCTCCTGTTTTACTTTTTGATTTACCAGTGCAATTCAAACCCCTTGCAAATATTCTTGCTACAGTTGTCTTCCCTACTCCCCTAGTCCCTGAAAATATATATGCGTGAGCTCCACTTTTCTCTTTAACAATATTTCTCAATATTGTTACTATATGATTCTGCCCATGAATATCATTAAAATCTATTGGTCTGTATTTATTATATAGAGACATATTATTCTTTCTGTACTATTTTTCTATATTATTTTTTATTTTTATTTTTTTTCCTGAATACAAGATATAGAATAACACCTAATAAAAGAATAGAAAAGAATTCACTGAAAGCATATGTAAGGATTAGAATCATATGATATATACCTACACAAAAGGATATACCTTATTTAAGATATGTGCAAAGGGGAACAAAAAAGCCCCATCATTAATTAGATAGTGCTTTTAATTATTTATTAATAACTCGTCTTACGCAAAAGCGTAGTTTGAATTGTACCCATAATGCTAAACTCATGTTTTCAACATATGTAGCCCTAAGACCAACATTGAACATATTATCAAGTTTTGAAGTATAAGTAAAAACATTGACTAGACATACACATAGTAACATGAGCAATTGTTCTATCTCCCTTTCTTACAAATACTGGTTGTACTTCAAAAGATGATTATTTAAAGCATCTGAATGCGTGTTCTACTTTTTGTAGATTCTTGTACTGTTCCCACGGGGATACGTTCCTATTATGTACATCTTCTTTTTTCAATTCTTCTTTTGTTAATGATGTCTTCATAACATATACTCCGTTATATCTATTTACTTCTTCTCTTTAGATCTAACAAGTCAACTAAGCGTCAAGATTAAGAAAAGAATAATTGAATTTATGAGAGTTCAGATATTTCACAAATTCAATTCCAGTGTTATAAATATTCTCAATATTATTATGTGTGACTTGAT
>JAKAPS010000016.1 GCA_021806925.1 bacterium
CGCAGTTCATTTAGATATTCACGTTTGGTGTCCATTTTCATAACCATTATTTATTATATATGGTTTGAATTTTACACCAAGCAATACCCCTCTTTTAGGTTAGATTATTATACCAAGCAATACGATGTCTTGGTAAGGGGCATTTTTTAAGAAAAAAGGAAGAAATGTAGCGGGTACACTTATAACCTCATCAAGTGAAAACGGGAAGCGTTGGACGATGTTCGAACCGCATTTGCTAAATATCTTGTATGATTGATTTTATTAAACTGATTTTAATATCAGAAATGGTACCCTGTATAATAGCATTTGCATATTGTGGATGACCTGCTCCACTTCCTCCGACTTTTTTTAATAGCAATGATAAGTTGATTTTATTTTCAAGGTTATTACCGATTGCACGAATTTCAATAACACTTTCTTGTTCAATAAGGATAATACCTCGTGGATAATGATTTACTCTTCTTGCAATTTCATTAGTAAATACTTCACGTATTTCTAGGATATCTTCTTGTGAAAATTGTTCTTGCCTACAGTTTTCTTTTGAAATCTCTAAAAACAGAGTACTGCTTTTATCATCATATTGAACAGTATTAAGACACCATTGAAGTAATTTAAAATACTTGTTTGATTTTTCATTAAACATATTATTCACAATTGGTTGAATATCAAATTCATGTTCTAGCAAATCACCAGCGAGCTTTAATGTCGAAGAATATGTATTCCATCTAAAGTTACCAGTGTCACCAACAAGTGCATTATATGCGATATATGCAAGATCTTTATTCAAAAAAGTAGTTGGAACTACTGTTTCTAATATCAATTCTGTACATGAGCTTACTTTTTGATTATGAATGATATATGTTCCAATTGGATCAGTAGCAGGAGCATGATGATCTATGTGGATACGTGTGGGAATAATGTTTATATTAAATGGTCTTTCACTTGCTGATTGTATGTCATAAAACTGATCATAACTTCTTCCATCAACCAGAAAGGCAGTATCAAACTGAGAAAAATCTATACTTCGGGTATCTTTTAAAAGCATTTCATCTGAGTAAGGAAGCCCTGATAAAAAGTTAAAGTAACTTTTATTTATTCGTTCAGGTTGAATAGGGCAGACAAGCAATACTCTCTTATTAAGAGATTCAAGATACTTTTTGATAAGAATCCCTGATGCGATACAGTCTGCATCATAAGGAACACTAGAAATAATCAATATGTTTGATGACTGTTCAATGAGTTTTATAACTATTTCATCTAACATAAGTAATTGTGTAATACATTGATTATACCAAAAAGATAATTACTGTTCAATAATATTGATAAAATAGACAGTGGTTGTTCTTATATTATAACAGTGTCAACGGGAAGCCCGCTTCAATATCAGAACTTTTTTTCAAGTAAATAATTTAGATTTCAGTTTACTGTACTGATGGTCTAAACAGTTCAAATTATAAGGTGTTTACATTTCTCTATTTTGATTGAAATATTTAACATCCATCCAGTAGTTATTTAGTCACTTGCAATTTTATTTAGCTGTAAATCAAGATTTTTATTAACCTCTTCATAAAATGCATTAAGTCCTTTAATACTTTCTTTTGTATCTTCTGATAAGTCATCCCAAATGTTCGTTGCAATTATGAAGTTATTCATAATACTCATTGCATAATGATTTGCACAAATTGGTGTTGATAGTTTCTCATCTCTTTGTAATGCAAAATTTACTCCAACAACACTACCATGCACCATTTCTGAAAGATAGTATTTGTAGGTGGTAAAATAAATTTTTTGAAATATATTTGGGTCAGATTTGGCTGCATTATCTGCAACAGCCTTATGTAGGAAGAAACTGTCTATTCGCTTTACTTTTTCTTCCATTTTCTCTCCTGACCAATCATTAGAATTTGTGTTGTCACACACTATATATTTATCATCAAACTTTCTTTTCTCGTCCTTATAATGTTTTGATATTACATTATCATATAATGTATCTCTTAAATCTTTATATCTTACAAATATATCATCTTGAAAATCTTTTTGAATTACTGGTAAGTATTCTAAATATCTTGTAGCTATTTTTAATTTTTTATCTATATTACGAAATGATTCAATATACAAAGAATTTACATAAGCTTCAAACAAACTTCTTAATAAAATCCCTGAACCGAGAACACTATTTTGAGCGTATAGCCCTTGTATCGCATCAAAGAGATTTTTGCTTATCCAAAACAAGTGATAATGAGTCAAATGATAAGGGGAAACTATCTTTTTATCATGCTGGTGGTTAATGAAATTCTGCACATGATTAAAGGCATCTCTTGTTCTCGCTATTTGTTCTTGAATGTCCATAAAAATTTGGTTATTTATCTAAATATCTCTTGTTAGTTGTAACAATTGAGATTATACCGCTTCCAGAAAGTACAATAAAGCTATACTCAGTGCTCTTCTCACTCTTTTATGCTATAATTGCTGTTAATATAGTACTTTTTATTAGGTTATGCCAGAAGATGCTTACGGACAAGAATTAGGAGAGATTCAATTGTAGGAAGACCAATGATATGTTTAATTATGGGAGGAAGCAATGGCATAACAGACAGAGTTAATCAGGTTAAAGGAAAACCGTTACAACGAGGAACCATTAGGGGTGATTTTTCATATAGGCATTTAATAACGGAGGAGGAGTATGCAAGTTGGGAACAGGGTGAATATGATGAAAATAAAACACAGTGGCTGAGAGACCAAATCTTTATGCACGATAGATTCCATTCTTCTGATGGAAGAGAAGATTCCCTGCGTTCCATTTAAATAGTATTTAGTGTAGAAGATATTTCTGAAATTGTTGAAAGTGTTCCTAGTTTTTCCGAGTTTATACAAGAGTAAGTCTTGAATAATTAAATCTTTTCAGTTCAGATTCTATATCATTATAACTTTTACCGCAGAGTTTTCCCCCTGCAACAAATTCCTCTTGCGAAACATCTGCAAGGCAAAAATCGGGTAAGGTAAATTTTTCTAATTCCTTAATAGAATCAAACTCAAAATCCACCAATACAAATCCTGCTAACTCACCTTCAAACACATCAATTTCAGCTATTTTACCTTGATATTCATAATAATATCTAACTTTTTCAACCTTTCTTCCTGGAACAGAAGCAAGAACGGCATACTCTTCACTATCAAGAGGGATAGTATGTTCCGTTTGTCGTGAAGCATCGTTTTTATCTAGTTGTATCTTTTTTGTTATTTCATATTTATCACCATTTTTTCTAATTCTAAACTTTGAGTGTTCACGAACTATAGGAATATATATATCAATTATCTCCTTGCTTTTACTACTGGTTAGACCTTTTGGAAGATACTTTGCAAGATAGGTTTTTTCTCATTCTAACTGTCGCATAAATTTAGGCTTATATACAATGAATTTTGTTTGTATTATAATGCTTTTGAGTATTTAACACAAATTTAGTAATGAAGGTGCTATTTGAATTTTCAAGATGAGTATAAATAAAATGTTATCACTGTCCATGAAAAAGCTGATCTGACGCTTTTGGAAGCGTTGGACGTTCTTCGAACAGAATTTATGAATTTTAATCAAACTTTTCTATTACATCCCAAATCCACGGTGCTCTAAGTTGGTTGTTGTCATTCATCTTTTTGATTTCATACCGAGATAGCCATTTTATATCAAGAAGTTCTTTCTCTAGTATAGTTAGGCTGCCACCTATAATGTCTGCATGGAAAACATGTATTATTGGTTTATCAATTGAAACATGATAAAGCGTTAGACGTTCCTCAAACAATCAATAATAATTATCATTTGTAAACTTGATTATGGGTGCCAATATCTACAAATAAGAAAAGAATTTCTTTTTCTTCTTCTATATAAACAACCCTATAGTCTCCTGTTATTGAAAAAGACCTATGATTGTTGAGTTTCCCGGAAAGTTTATGATCTTTTAGTGTAGGGCTTTGTCTATCTTCTAAAAACAAAGCAACTCTTTCTCTGAATTTGGATTCCAAGTTTCGATTCCCTTCGACTCTTGCCTTAAAATGTTTAATGAAAACTTTGCCGAGTTTGATGTTTTTAGTCATCCTTAAACTCCTTGGCTATTTTAATAATATCATCAGCGTTATGTGCGGTATATGCCTTCCCATGCTTAATTTCGTCTCTAAGCTGGTTTGTTACTTTATTTAGATATGCTTCATATTCTGGAGAAATATATTCTTCTGTATTATTGATTAGGAATGATGGTTGAATTTTCTTTTGAGCAAATCCGGTTAAAAAAATACGAACAACTTCTTGAACAGAGCTATATCCATATTCTTCTGCTACCTCTTCTGCCATCTTTTTAATAGATGTTTTTAATGGAACCTGTAATTTTGAATACTGTATATTACCCATTTTTCTTAAACTGACATAATTATATCACTTGTAGACCTGGTATGCAAATTTCTTACAGGTGAGTAAACAAAATGCTTGAATATTCTTATAACATTGTTAAGTTAAAACGGAGAGCAGTAGACAATGCTTACAGCACTGGAGGTGTCAGAACCGCAATACTTAATTTAGATTACTACATCAGCATTTCTGATTTAGAAGTAATTTAAGATACCCCACACTTCTCCACACTATTCTGACTATGGTTTCATATGACACTAAAGAAATTTGATGTGATACTTTGGATATTACTAATAACAATTATGAGAAAACTCCTTGTAACAGAATTTGTTTCCCTTGATGGTGTGTTCCAAGCACCTGGCCCTGATGGTTCAGGATTTAAATATGAGGGATGGTCTTTCCCCTTTAATAACAATGAATTTATGAAATTTAAAGTAGATGAACTAGAGGCAACGGACATACTGCTTTTAGGAAGAGTAACATATGAAGGGTTTGCAGATTCCTGGCCGCAACGAAGCGGTGACCCATTTTCTGATAAATTTAACTCAATGCCAAAGTATGTTGTTTCAAAAACTCTTAAGAATGCTGACTGGAATAATTCTCACATCATTTCTGATAATGTAATCGAAGAAATAACTAAACTCAAGCATGAGGATGGTGGAGATATTACAGTACATGGTAGTGGTTCACTTTCTAAATTCCTTATCGAGCATAATCTTGTTGATGAAATAACAATTATGGTATATCCAATTATTTTAGGAATAGGAAGGCAACTATTTACAGATATGCCAAAAACAAAAATAAAATTGATAGAAGCAAAACCATTTCAATCTGGTATTGTTGTTCTTCGATATAGACCAGAAGAAATAGAAAAATAGAAGTATTAATAATTTTTATGAGAAAAATTATTAATACTACAATGATTACGCTTGATGTGGTAATGCAAGCACCAAGCGGTTCTAAAGAAGATACCGAGGAAGGATTCAAGTATGGAGGTTGGCAAGTTGGGTGGGGTAAAGAAGCAGATGATATAACAAACAGAATTCAAGCAGCTCCTTTTGGTATTCTCTTGGGGAGACGCACATATGATATATTTGCTTCCTGTTGGCCAGATCATAAAGATGAACCACACTGGGGGAAGCCTTTTAACGATGCAAAAAATATGTGGTTTCACAAAGTTATATTCCACTTCCATGGGATAATTCTGAGCTGGTTACTGGAGATGTTGTAGCAGAGATACAAAAGCTTAAAGAATCAGATAGACCAGATTTATGGGTATGGGGTAGCTGGAATTTAATACAAACTCTTCTTAAGAATAACTTAATTGATAGGATGTATCTATGGATATTTCCAGTTACTATTGGCAGCGGCAAGAAACTATTTGGCGAAGGGACACAACCAGAACGTTTTACCCAGTTAGAGGCAGAAATTTTATCTAAAGGAATAATCTTTGCGGCATATGAACTTGTTTCTACGCTTGAACTTAGATAATTGGAATATTAAAAATGTCATCTGAAATCGGCATAAAAGCACTAACAGCAAATGCAGCACTAAAACCTTTTGAAGGTTTAATTGGTGAATGGATAACAGTTGGTTATCATCCTTACATTCCTAATACTATTCTTCATGGCAAGGTATCCTTTTCATGGCTGGGGAATGGTGCTTTTTTAATGATGCATACAGAGATTGATAATCCTAAAATTCCTGAGGCATTGCTATTTTCGGTAGTGATGATGATGAGAAGAAATCTTTTATGCTCTATTTTGACGAACGTGGTATCTCAAGAAAATATGATGTAACAATAATAGAAGGAAAATCACTTACATGATGGCGAGATAATACAAATTTCTCTCAAAGGATGAATATTAGTGTAGAAGATAATGGAAACAAAATGGTTGGTAAAGGAGAAATGTTACAGAATGCGGGTGCATGGGAAAATGACCTTGAGCTGACTTATTCACGAATCAAATGAATGAAGAATTCTGCATATCCTCACTTACGAGATACTTCGATTAATCAAACTTTTCCTGCAAATAAAAGGATTTGTACTATTGCAACAATCAGAAATGTGATAGATAAAATATATGCTGAAAATTCTGAACATACATATTAAGAATGAAGGTTGTTATAATACACAAAAAACCCCAGAATATTAATACCTTTGCTCCATAAGTATTGATTAATTTCCAATTTTCATCTGAAGCGTATGATTTAGGAATACGAACACCATATAATGGATTTCTTGGGATATTCCAAATAAGTAGCGGAATAGGCAGAACAACCCCTAATATATATCCAAAATAAGTAATTATTATATTGTGCATTTTGTTTTGAGCTTTTATATAAGAATTATTGTTTTAATGAATACAATAAATTGAAGTATTCAGAATGTGAGCTGTTTCATAGTTTGATTATATCATCTGTATTATAAGCAAACAATTGCTTGTTAGGGACATATGAAGAGTTCTATCGTCTCATACTCCTGTCAAATTCTGAAAAAGGGAAGTATTGTTGTTACAACAATATCTGCTTAGTGTCTCAAACACGGAGAGCAGTAGACAATGTCAGAACTGCTATCCTCAACTTAGATTGCTATATCAACATTCCTGATTTAGGTGTGATTTAGGATACCCCACACCTTTCCACACTATACTTTGCAATTTTTCATAACTGAGCATTTAGGATATAATCTTTATCATGAAAGAAATTGAATTGAAACTTTTATCCGTTACTCCTCAAGAAGCCAGAGAAAAACTAACTCTAATAGGTGCAGTAAAGGTATTTGATGAAAGGTTATATAAGCGTATTGTCTTTTTTAAGGATGCGGAATGGCAAAAGACCAGAACATGGATAAGGCTCAGAGATGAGGTTGAAAAAGTAACCCTTACCTATAAACGGCAAGAAAATTATTCAGTGGATGGAATGGAGGAAATAGGTGTTGATGTGGGTGATTTTGAAGCTACAAGAGCGATACTTAATAAGATTGGTCTTAAAGAAATTAATTATCAAGAGAATAAAAGAGAAGAATGGAAAACAGAGGATGCAATTTTTGAGATAGATACGTGGCCATTACTTGATACATATATGAAAATTGAAGCTAGTAGTGATGTAATTATACAAAAGTATATAAAACTTCTTGGGCTTGAAGATAGGGAACAAATGTTTGGGGGAACGGGTGAAGTATACATGAGAAAGCTTGGTATTAATGTTGATGATTATCCGGTACTTACATTTGATACAAAAATTTAATGGATGAAGCAAAAGATTTACCTATAATGGTTGAAGGTATTGTATTTAGGAGATTAGACGAAAAATGTGAAATTCTATGCCTAAAGAGAACCGTTAATGAAGGTGGTTGGTGGCAACCAGTTATTGGGCACATGCAGTGGAATGAGAGTATGAATGATGCTATGAAAAGGGAACTGCATGAAGAAACTGGAATAGTACAACCCAGGGAGATTATTGAAGATATTTGGCATTTCCATTGGGAGCATAATGAAGAAATGTATCTTGAATTTGTCTTTACAATTGAAGTCTCTTCAAATCAAGAGATATATCTTAATCCGGAAGAACATGATGAATTTAGATGGTGTAGTATTGAAGAAGCTATTAGTTTGTTTAAATATCAAAATAATAAAAATGCTGTCTTGAAATTTAAAGAAAAGTTTGCTTTTTAACGATGACTATTAAAGAAGAAATTGAATACGATGGAAAGAAGTATTTACTAGAGTACTCTGACTCTGATGATTTCTCAAATCTTGAAAGGTCAAAGTGTAGGCAGGTATATGGCATATGTTATGTTGATGATACAATTGTGGTTGTTTTTGAAGGGCACAAAAAACATTGGGGACTCCCAGGCGGTGCTCCTGAAGAAGGGGAAAATCTGGAGGATGCCATTAAAAGGGAAGTGTTGGAATAGGCAAATATGCAAATCATCTCATTGCGCCCAATCGGATATCAGAAATCAACAGATGAGGATGGTAACTATATTTATCAGCTCCGATATGTCTGCAAAGTAAAGGCTTTTGGTGAGTTTAAAAATGACCCTGATGGAGATATTGTAGAGATTAAACTAATAAACCCTCATACTTACAAGCAATACTTTGATTGGGGGGAAATTGGTGAAAGAATAATGGAACGTGCTGCTCAGCTCAAAGCAACAATATAAATGTAAAGAGTTAGTTCTACCGTCTCATCCTCCTGTCAAAAATCATTATTGGGAAGTATTGTTGTTACAACAATATCTGCTTAGTGTCTCAAACACGGGAAGCGTTGGACATTCTTCGAACAGATTTCCTAATGATGGATAATCTATACAATGGATTCGTATAGATTATTGACATATTATACGATTTCATCGTATAATACTCTCGTAGTATTAAAACTAATAGATGGAAACTACTTTTTACAGATACAACCCTTGGTGGAGTGACTCTATATCACTTACAGATATAATCCCGAGAAAAAAGATTATTTCTGGATTAAAATCCGATTTGGAGACAAAAGATATTCTTTTCCTTACTGGTTTAAGAAGAATCGGTAAGACAACTTTGATGAAGTTATTAATAGAGTATCTTATTAGAGAAAAAGGAATTCCACATAGAAATATTTTCTATATAACACTTGATGACTATCAACTAAAAGGATTGACTATACTAGATATCGTTGAAGAATATAGAAAAATACAAAAACTTCCTTTTCGTGAGAAAATATATATTTTTTTAGATGAGATAACGGCAAAAGATGATTTTGAAATACAGCTCAAAAACATTTACGATAGTGGCTATGTAAAAGTTATAGCATCCAGTTCAAGTGCAACCTTGTTAAAGAGTAAAAAGCCATTCTTAACAGGGAGGAACAAATTAATTGAAATACTACCGTTAGATTTTGAAGAGTATCTTGAATTTAAAAATATTACTATTCTTCCTGAAGACAAACTACTAAAACAGAAATATTTTGAAGAATATTTAAGTATTGGTGGTATCCCTGAATATGTATTAAGAAACGATGTCTCCTATTTGAAAGAAGTCATAGATGATGTCTTATATAAAGATATTATTGCTCAATATGGGATTGAGGATATAAACCTATTAAAAGATTATCTCTCTCTTCTAATGGAACGATCCGGAAAAGTAGTGAGTGCCAATAAGATTGCGAAGATACTTGAAATATCTCCGGATACTTCCAATAGGTATCTTAAGATGTTTGAAGATTCATATTTAATATACAAAGTTCCACGTTTCGGAAAAACTAATGAAACAATTAAAGCTGCAAAAAAAATATATGCTGCTGATATTGGGATAAGAACATTCTCAACTGGTTTTAGAGATTTAGGAAGTTTGTTTGAGAATTATGTATACTTGCAAATTAGGAATAAGAAACCCCGATACGTATATCAAGAGGGAAACGAAATAGATTTCATGACACAAGACAAAACTCTTATTGAAGTCAAATATGGAAGAGACATTGAAGGGAAGCAAAAAGAACTTTTTGAAAAGTATATCTCTAACGAAAAAATCATTATAAGGAATATTTTTGAATTAGAAGATTTCCTAAATAAAAACTAAGTCTTATGGATAGTAAAACGGGAAATGTTGGACGTTCTTCGAACAGGTTTTATGGTTAACTGTTACTAGATTTTACTAAAGAAAATAATTCTTTGATGAGCTTGTCTATTGTTTGTGTCTTATTATATATCTCCGTCGATTTTATAACTAATTGTCGCTGTTGAGGGTAGCCTTCTTCACCAGAACCTAACAAATGTTTGAATGGCTCAGTATTTAGAATCGTTGTATTGAAGATTTCTGCTACTTGCCAATATACACCAGTGTTTGGATCTAATGTTTTTGTAAGTTCAGGAAATTGGTTTTGTGTATAACTGTAAAAGATAAAGTGAAGAAGTTCATGAGCTGTCGTTTGTATATTCCTTTTAGCCAGATAATATACTTGAAAAGTCTTATCTTCTAAGAAACGTGGATTACAATTAAAAGTTGATATATATCCAATGTACTTCCCTTTAGGAAATTCGTATTTATTAAAGAGGTTATTGCATTGTTGGAAAAAATCTTGTTCAACTAAATTCCAGTTCTTCTGAAACATCCTAACAGTATTATCTAACTGGGTGAAATGATCTGTATAGAAATGATCAAAATAGTCTGAAATATACTTTTTATTTTGATGCTCTATATCTTTGAGCAATGGGTGATCTATCCAGATTGTTTTACCAAAATCAACTCCACCTTGAACATGTGGAAGAAAAGCTAAAGCCATTTCCTTATCAAGTTCTTTATTAAGTTGGTATGTCAACATACAATAAAAATTATCATTAAGAGTATAGCTGTTTTCTATAGAGAAAGGTATTTTATGAAAAGGTAATATTGGATATTCTTATAACAGTGTCAACGGAGAGGGTGAGATTCGAACTCACGATACGCAAAACACGTATAACAGCTTTCCAGGCTATCGCACTAGGCCTCTATGCGACCTCTCCACTGCACTTTACATATTATACTACAATATATACACATTTTCACCCAATATGCTTCTTAGTATAAATAGTGATTCCATCTATAACATTAATGCGGTAGTTACTGTTAAGATAAGAAATTAATTGCGGTAGATAATTAAACCTTCCGCTAGCTACCACTACTTCTTCCACGTTATATTTCTTAATTTGCTGCACAACTTCGCTAGCTGTAATTCCGTTATTTTCAATACGAATAAATGATGTATCTACTAAATCAGGTGGAATATTCCTATTTGCAAGATATCCAATAATCTGATCATCACTGGCAATATATTCATTAGGATATGTTGTTCTATCTATGTATTCAGCTACACTGATATATTTTGTATTCTCCTGTATATTAATTACACTAAGTAATTGTACATTTCTAGTAGTCAAAAAAAATATTGCTGGAATAATAAATGCTAATATGAATATATATTCTTCAAATACACCAAGTTTAAGTCTAACAATAAAAATATATATCACATATGCACATATAAAGAACATAAACGGGAGTATAAAAACAAGATGATGTGGAAATAAATCTTGATAGAAATAGAAAATTAACAAAAGTACAATAAATTGTATATACATAAATTGTACAGTTATATATTTAAATATTTCCTTAAAAATAAGGATACTTCCTGCAATACTTAAACCTATTACCGGAGCGTAATGTGTAAGAAGAAGTCTAAATGTACTATTCAACCCAAGACCAAATAAACCATGCCTAAAACCAGCAGTTTCAAAATACATTTCATGAATATTGATTGATAAAAGAATTGGTATTATTGGCAAAATGGCACCAAAAATAAACCATGCTATATATGTTGCACTTTTCCATCTGTAACTAAATATGAAGAATGGTAGAATTAAAATATATGATAATACGCCTGCAGGCATTGATTTCATAAGGAATGCTGTTGTTAAAAATACACCTGAAAGAAATATATATATAACATTCTTATTCTTCTTTTCATCAGTACTACATATAAACATATCGAAAAAATATACACCTAAAAGATTAAGTGCTGTGAAAGGTATATCCATTTGAAATGTTCTAGAAACGTTGAAAAATATTGCATCAAATGCAAGAAGGAAAGTAAATATTAAACCATACTTCATTGATGTATATTTTTTAGTCAACAGATAAAAAATATATAAAGTAATAATTGAGAATGATACAATTTCTAGCCGTAGGAAAAATATATTTTTAGAAATAAAATATATAGGTTCACTAATTAATATAAGTAATGGAAATTGAGAAAGGTATGTTTTTGAATATATTGGGAATCCATTTAATACAGATCTGATTGTTGCAATGTACACACCCTCATCATAATCACCAAATGGAATATTTAGATGAAATAATTGAATCAAGAGATATACTAATAGTAATACACATATACAATACTTGAAATATCTTCTAACAAAGCTATAGTTGAACATTGTATATATTGTTATTAATATTTGCTGTTAAGTACGTATTTGTAAAATCAATATATGTCTGAAATGATAAAGTAACATATGATGTTTCATGAGAAGGTAAATAAAGGTAATCAGTTTCTGAATTCACATTCAAACCTGATGGTTGAATAACTGTACCATTTTGCATATGCAACTCAAATGTACTTGTTCCAACATACGTATTAGTATTAGTTGGATTAAATACTGCTAAGTAAATAATTGTATTTGAAATAACAGTATGATCAGTAGAAACTTGTGCAATATTTTGACTTGTAGCAGATTTTGATATAACGGATATCTCGAAGCTTTGTTGTATATTTGATGAGTTTGTTTTATTCAATACACCATTATGTATCAATATATATGTTGAAATAAGCAAAAGAATAACAAATGCCACTACAATTATTAATATATATTTTTTATTTAGGAAATGTTTCATTATAAGTTGATGGTTCTAAAATAAAGGCATATCCAAGACCTCCGCCTGGATTTGAACTAACGCCTTGTACGTCCCATTCATCAAGGAAATCATCCAAAGTATGATTAATTTGATAGTTTACTTGTATTCCTCCTGGCCCTTTATTTGAAGCTGGATATCCTGCGGTCATATCGCTTGTTGCAGGTGCATAATATGTTCCATTTGGATTTCTTGCTCCACCATAATTAAATGCCATGTGTCCCGCTGAATCAAAAGCAACTACACTCTCACCGCTTCCATCATTAGATACGTTATTTACTTGAAGAAGTACAATAAAATGATCATCCATTCCCATTAATACAGGATACCCTGCATTTACTACAGGAGCAAGATAGTGATTTAAGTTATATAGTGTATTCGGGACTTCAAAATTACTTCCACTAAATAATGTTGAACCTACAAATTTGATTGGTTTTCCTGGTCCTTTATATGTATTACTTAATAGATTGGCTGTATTAACAAAATTTCCCCATTTGCCATACTGTGAAAACCCCTGTGGTGTATTTGAATTAATAACACAGCCTGTTCCATCCGCTTCATTTATATTAAGAACATCACTAATCGAGAAAGTGCCGCTTGATTGATATGTTCTATTGTACCAATAATCAACGACAGCTGCTAAAGATGAATCACTGCATGAGCATCCTCCATAAGCACTTGCCTCGTTACTACTTGAATATTCCCCCCATTGATAACAGTTAAACTCTTTTGATGTTAACTGATCTGCTATTGGTTTCTTTGGATCAATTCCATAGTAACTTGCAACTAATTGTCTTAAATTTGTTGCCGGGTTCATATCTTGATGAAATATTGGAAACCCATCAACAACTTGTACAGGACAACCAAGATCATTTATTTGATAATGAACACTATCAGTTGCATAGTTAGCACCATCGCTACTAACACTAGGAGGTGTTACAGAACTAATAAGATATGATGGAAGTGGAGTTGGAGTATATGTTGAAGAAAGATTAGATGAATTATTACCATTATTATCTACAAGATTTATTACTCCTGTGTATGACTTCAATATCGGAAAAAGTATAAACGGAATATATATAAAAACATATCCAATAACAGTAAAAAGTAGTCTCTTTCTTATACTCTCTATCTTCCTTTTGTCACCCTTCTGGAAAAAATATGATACACCAGTTATGATTAGAAGAATAAATAGTACAACAGTAGAAAATATTATAAGTAAATTAACAATAAGTTCAAAATATGGGAACGAATCAGATATCACGCATGGTGAATGAGTACATGCTGCATAAACAAAAACATTTTTAAAAAACAAAAACATATTCATAATAAATGACTAAAGAAAGGATTATCTTCCTTCTCAATCATTTTAACATAATCAAAGTCTTTATCGCTAATAGTATTTTGCTGAACTAAAAGTATAAGCTTTTCACATCTGTTCATGTGTTCAAGGAATCTATCTGTAGCATATGTTTTTGCCTGACCAGTCGTAATTAGAAATGGCCAGTCTGATGACTCAAGTAGTAGTAGCTCTCTCTTTGCTTGAAGCAATAATTCACGATTTAATGATGATTCAGTACTGCTATTGCTGGCATCGTATTTATCTTGAATTGCATTAAATCTATCAATAAGGTTATGAATAATTCCCCATACCCAATTTGTATTTTCATTATTCCAAACGTAACTCCCTCCTCCAAGCCCCCATGAACTTTCAGGTAATGCAATCCTTTCAGTTTCTACAGTGTCTAACACATATTTTTTCACAGTGCTAGCTTCAACTGATTTTGATTTATATATCTCTTTGAAGACTTCTCCTATAAAGTCAATTCCTTCAAACCACCAATGCCCGAATAGTTCTGTATCATATGATGCAACTATAATTGGATTATTAACACTATTCTCCTCATTTATTAAGCTATTAATCCTATTTTCAATTACAGACAAAAAATGTCTACTGTGTTCCTTAACTCTTTCCTGAGCCTTCTCAGGTTCATACAAAAGCTTAAATCCAAGTCCACCTTTTTGAGTTATTTTACAATACTGAAATCCTGATATCTCATCCTTAGCATGAAATTCTCTATATTCGCTATCACCAGGATAACCAAATTCCCCACTCCAAACTTGTAAACTTGTTATATTATCTCTAGCAAAAACTTGAACGCCAGAATCATATACAAGATAGCTCTTAGCAGTAGTTTTACTTATTTCATTATTTTTTAAATTTATTGAACTTCTATGTATTCTATAACTTTGATAACCACCATAAATAATTTCTTCCCAATCTTTAACATCTACTCCGACTGATAAATCAAATACTTGACTATCTGTAAAAAAATATCTAATACCATATTTTTCTAGAATCTCCTCTATCCCCTTTTGACCATTTACCCTTGGCCTATATCCGCATTCTGGTAACCATATACCTTTTGGTGATATCCCAAAATACTTTACATATGTTTCAACACCTATCCTAATCTGCTCGTCTACTTCTGAATCTTTCTTATATAATGGTAAAAAGGCATGAGTTGCACTTGAGGTAATTATATCTAGATAACCTTCACGTTGCAGCTCTTTAAACTCATTAATAACATCCATATTCATTGCTAAATATGAATTGAGGATTTTCTGATAATAATCAAGATAGAATTTGGCTAGTTTTTTATGCTGCAGCCTTTCTGTTTTATCTTTTATTACAACAGATCCTGAATATATCTTTATATCTTTCTTTGCAAGTGATATTTTCTGTTTTAGGTATTTTATATACTCTTTCTTCAGATATATATCATTCAATTGCTCAAGAAGTATTGGAGTTAGTCCAATAGTTATTTTTGGATTAAATTCTTTTATCTCTTTTATCTTTAGAATTAAGGGAACATATGTTTCACTTATTGCCTCAAATATCATTTCCTCCCCATGTGGCCATTTACCCTTCATTCTCACGTATGGAATATGTGAGTGTAGAACAAGCATAAATTTTCCTTTTAACTCTAAATTATTCATAATATATATCTTTTGCAGTTATGGATGTAAAATTACTACGTATATCTTCCAGCTGAGATACAAACTCAGTTTCAAGTTTCTCAGCAAGTTCATGTTCATCTATATCATTAAACATTTTTATTACTTTTGCAGCTGACTTGATATTTAATCTAGGTTCTGGCCTATCAACATCAGCAAAGAAAAATGTATCAGATACAAACATACTTAGCTTATATACTTGCATTTCCAGAAGGATACCAATCTTCTTTTTCTCATCCTGATTAATTCCTTTAATTAGGAATCGGTCAATAAAAGAGTCGATATCTTCAATTTTTAATATTACATTTATATATTCTCTCTTCATCTGCAATGAATCAGCAACTACTCTTTTTACACTTTGTTCAAAATACACATCAACTTGAGCAGATAAGACTCTAAAGGCACTTAATAATTGTGTCTTCCAATTTCCAGACACCCTCTTCCCTCTAGACGTATCATAATTACAATCACAATCTTTCTGCCACCTTGCAAGCCCTCCATGATGACAACTCCATGCACTATTCTCTGCTATTCTCACTACTGTCTTTTCAGTTCTAGACATATACTCATTAACGATATTAACCATCTCCATCTGTGAATTTGAAAACAAGTCTCTAAGCATTTGCTTCAGAAATAGTTCACCGCCTGGTAAATGATGCCCAAATCTTTCACCATCTAATGCTGCAATGTTGAAATTCTTATGTATTGATTTCGGCAAATATTCATTGACATATGTATCTGCATTAGCCATCTCACCATTATTAAATGACAAATCACCAGAAAATATACCATCATAAAAAAATATATCAATATATTTCCCTCTCCCGACACTACATTTATATAGCTTCTCTGTATCCAAAGTATATTGCGGATCAATCTGCCAAGGAGCAAGAATTGTAAATTTTATATTATTCCTTTCTAAAATACATAGAGTTTTCAAATTTATTGCCGTTTCAGGCAGCCAAAAAGCAATTGGCATGTGCTTGTACCTGTTAAAGAAATCTCTTATACCCCAATACACCTCTACATCTATATCATCTTCGTTTAGAAGCGGTAAAATTATATGGTCATATGGATATGCAAATGCATTACCGTATCCATATGTTATATAATTATGATTGTCAGCATTAATTATTCGTTTATAGGTTGAATTATCATATTTCTCAAGCCATTCAGCTAGTGATCTATATAAATCATATGAAATCAATTCAAAATTACCAAGTTCACTATTCGGTTTATAGCACTGTGAATTGATAAGTTCATTCCAATTTTTGTATTTCCCAGCAGTTTGTTCAATTACAAAACTATCATCTGGAATATTTCCAGTTAATGGATTTTCCCTTGCAGGTTGATAAAAATGGCCATGTACAGAAATCTTTTTCTTTAGCATCGTAAATTATTTTTTCAGATAACTAACAATAGAATAATCATATACCTATACATTTGTCAATTTATATAGAATATCGATATAATGGGGTGAATGGATATAAGTATTGCAGTATTTGCATCATCAAATCCCGAGTTTTGCAGTAAGTGAGTAAAAGAAATAAGCGAATGGATTGTTGTGGCAGGAAGAAAGGGTGTCAAGGATTCGGAGACTTGATGTTGTCTGTAGTTGTATGTTAATCTAGATATGTATGTT
>JAKAPS010000005.1 GCA_021806925.1 bacterium
CAAATATCAATTTTGTATCCTATAACTCTATTCATAAATTTAAATTCATTGATTTATCAACGTTCCTACTTTTACCATAGGTAAGATTTGTTTAACTTGAGATAAATAAAAAAAAGGTGATATAATCACTAAAGATTTTTTAGTACAAAATGAGTAAACAAAAAAAGGTTAAAAAGACTGCTGTTGATAAGGATAAATTAATAGAATTAGATTCATTTGATGATGCTGATGAGGAACCAAGTGAACCAATTCCAGATGATGTTAAAGAGATAGAGCAGAATGAGGAAGATATTGTATCAGATGAACAACAACATTCATTAATAGAGGAAACTGGTGAAGATGGTGAATATGATGAAGATGATGATGACGATGATACAATTCAATCTGGGAGTAAGGTTATTATATGCCCATATTGTTCTGAAGAGATTATACTTATAGAGAATAAGTGCCCTATATGTGGAAATGAAATAGATAAGAATTCATTAATGGATCCTGATTACACTCAAGAGAATTTCTATAATGATCCATACTATATGAATCCTTACGATGATGATAATACTCCTGAATCGCCAGATAGTTATCATGATGAAGATGATAGCTTGATTTAATACTTAAAATATAGTAAATATATAAATATATACACATATGAAATACAATATACTAGACAAAGAAGAAACAGATACAGATATAATAGTCTCAATTTCTCCAGATGAAGCTGAATACGCAAAATTAAAGGATAAAGTTACATTAGAATATAAACAAAAGGCAACCATAACTGGATTTAGAAAAGGCAAAGCACCTATTCAAATGGTTCTTGATAAATATGAGAAAGATATATTTCTTGATTCATATGAAGTTAATATGCGTAAAGCTCTAGAATTTTTAGAGGAAAACGGCATAACATCAAAATTTCTTCCTGATTTGCTTGAATATAAGGAAGATAAGATAAAATTAAGGTTTTACAAGGATATCGAAGTTATTTTACCAGAAAGCTGCATAAAGATTGACAGAGAATTAAATAAATCAGCAATTGAGAAAATTGAAGCACTAACTTTTAAACTTACTGACGATGATGTAGTAAAATTGATTGATAATATATTATCTCAAATTACATACAGGGTATCAGAATTGTTAATTGACAGATATACTGAAGAAGAATTCTCCGAATCAACACAAAAGATTGAAAAATTAGGATTAGTTCTAGCTGACTATATATCATCAATTGGTCTAACAGAAGAACAATATAAGGCAAATATTAGAAAGAAAGTTGTACGTGATATTATATTTTCATTTTTCATAAAAGAATATAACAAGAAAAAAAACTTAACAATTAATGATAATATATATAGTGAATTTAAAAAGCACAATTCAATTAAGGTTCCAATAAAGGAACTTAAAGATAATGTAAATGTCAATTATTATCTTGAAATGTATTTGACATTGAGTGATATAATTAATAAGTAAAGTTTATGCCAATACCATACGTTATAGAGAAGACACCAAAGGGAGAAGATAGAGTATATGATCTGTTTTCAAGACTTCTGATGGAAAGATATGTTTTCATATCAGGAGTTGTAAATAGTAAAATGGCTGATGTAATTGTTGCTGAACTTCTTTTCCTTCAAAAAGAAGACCCTAGTAAACCTATTACCATATATATTGACTCACCAGGTGGAGATATTTCTGCAGGGTTCGCTATAATAGATGCACTAAACCATATATCATGCCCAATAATAACTGTAGCGTCAGGGCTATGCGCATCAATGGGAGCATTAATACTAATGTGTGGAGATAAGGGTAAAAGATATTCACAACCTAATGCAAGCATACTTATACATCAGCCTTTAATGAGTGGTGTACAAGGACAGGCAAGTGATATTGAAATAGTTGCAAATGAGATACTAAGGAATAAAGAAAGTATAGAAAAGCTAATCTCAGAAAAAACAGGGCAATCTAAAGAGGAAGTAAAGAAAGCTACCGATAGAGATAATTGGATGACGCCAAATGAGGCACTTAGTTTTGGTATTATTGATTCAATATTGCCTACTGGAAAAAAAGCAGATGGCAATATTAACAGCAAACTAAACAAATAAATAATGTTTAGTTTCATTTAGCTTATTTTGGGTTTATAGCTCAGTTTGGTTAGAGCGTTACATTGACATTGTAAAGGTCGCAGGTTCGAGCCCTGCTAAACCCAATTCTTAAATCCCTTTATATACAGCACTTTTCTTTGAGATGGGAACCATACTTGATACTCACACTTTTGTGAGAGAGGAAAAGATTGGAATATCTGGTCAAGAGGCACAGAATTTTACAAATCTAAGGGGTTTTGGTATAAATTAAATAAAATCAAGACGGAAAGTAGCGGTTTAGGATTTATGCTTAAACAGAGCCTTTTCTTTTTGTTTCCCTTTATTCCCGATAATCTCTAATAAATAATTATAAATCTATGAAGAGCTTAATGTATCCAAATAAACTATATCCAAATGATAAAGTTGCAATTCTTTCACCTTCTGCTGGATTGCCGCAGATTTTCCCAGAAGTTTTTGATTTAGGGTTAAAAAGACTTAAAGAGATATTTAATCTTGTGCCAGTAGAGTATCCTACAACTAGAGTATTTGGTGCTTCACTTGAGGATAAAGCAAGAGATTTACATAACGCTTTAGAGGACAATGAAATAAAGGGAATCATTTGCTCTATTGGAGGAGATGACCAAATAAAACTATTAAAACATCTTAATCCAGAAATAGTTAAAAATAACCCTAAAATGTTCATGGGGTTTAGTGATGCAACTCATTTTCAATTATATAGATGGAACTTAGACATCGTCTCATACTATGGTGGAGCAATTATGACGCAATTTGGGATGAATGGCGCGATGTTTGACTACACGATTGAATCTATTAAGAAAGCTCTATTTGAAGGAGGAGAGTATGAAGTACAGAATGCTCCAGAATTTGCAGATGAAGGGTTAGATTGGAGAAACCCAGAGCTTCTTAATCAGTACAGAAAACTCTACCCAAATGATGCATGGACATGGGTTAATGAAAATCAGACAATTGATGGTATAACATGGGGTGGATGCTTAGAAAGTATAGATTTCCAATTAAGAGCTGGAAGGTATATACCAAATGAAGAGGATTTAAAGGATACCATTCTTTTCTTTGAAGCATCAGAAGAAATACCTGCTGATGATTATGTATACAGAGTATTAGTTGGAATGGGTGAAAGAGGACTCCTAAAACAATTTAAGGCAGTTCTTGTAGGAAGACCTAAAGCTTGGGAATTTGATAAACCAAACTCACCTGAAGAAAAGATTGAGTATAAGAAAAAACAGCAAGAGGCTATTATGAAAGTAATGCAAGAATATAATCCAAATGCCTTAATTGTATTTAATTTGGATTTTGGACATACTGACCCACAATTTATTATGCCAAACGGAGGTAGAGTAAAAGTGGATGGCATAAACAAAAAGATTACTTTGTTTTACTAGTAAAATGAATATAGAAACACTCAGCAAGGAAATTGAAGCTATTAAAGATAGAAATAAGAAAGTAGAAGCAAATAAGGCATGGGAAACAAGCTGGACAAGAAAGGCCTCACTGGTTTTGGTAACTTATATTGTTGTTACGCTTTGCCTTTATGTAATTCATAATTCTCAACCTTTTATAAATGCAATTATCCCTTCAGTAGGATTCTTCTTATCAACCCAGTCATTACCCTTTATAAGGGTTTATTGGGAAAAGCACATATACATGAGTCAGGAGAAAACTGACAAAGATAAATTGAAGAAAGCAAAAAACAAGCAAAAGGCTTATTTACAGGGATAAGTTAGAGTTTTTGAAAGAAATAGAAGAAGGCTCAATGTTCCAATTTTTAGGTTCTTGTTTTAAAAAGGTGTGAACATCATACATGGTTCCCAGTTACTAAAATTTTCGTTATATCTACAACACCTTTTCTTCAAGCTAGAGCATGGACTCACACTTTTTCCCAAATATGATATAATTTTCGGTATATTACTAATAAAGTATGTTGCAGACTTCTCCTTTCCTTTTGTTTGACGGAAATTGTGCCGAGGCAATGACATTTTATCATAGATGTTTTGGAGGAGAGTTAACCCTTACCAAGCTAGTTGATACTGAAATGAAAAGTATGTTTCCTCCAGAAAAACATAATAGTATCATCAACGCACATTTAAAAAGTGATAAAGTTGAACTATCTGCTACAGATTGGATGGCTTCTCCTGCTTACGAGCCTACATGGGGAGATATTGTTGCAGTATTTATTCTTGGTGATTCTTATGATGAGTTAAAGGAAGTCTTTGACAAACTTTCACAGGGAGCAAGAAGTGATAGATTTCAAGAGTTACACAGCATGCCATTTGGTGTATACGGGCAGTTTTTTGATAAATTTGGAATACATTGGATTTTTAAAGGGGATAAAAACCCAAATCTTTGATATTACTATCTTATTTATTTAAACGTAATGTCATATAAAACTTATATTGATAACATTCAAGCAAAAACTGGAAAAGACCCTGAGTATTATCTATTGGAAGCTAAAAAAATGGGCTTAACAACCCATAAAGAACTGCTTAATTGGTTAAAGGAAGATTGTGGTCTAGGTCACGGACATGCAAATGCCATAATTCTCTATATTCAAAATCCAGAGCTTGGAAAAAAGAAAATAGCTGAGGATGCGGCAAATGAGGTAAGGAAGAAATCATAATTTGAATGAAAATTTACTAAATTTCTTTCAAAAAGGTGTGAACTTCAAACATGGTTCCCAGTTCTTCAAATAAACCTCTTAAAATAAACATATTTTCTTCAAGATAGAGCGTGGACTCTCACTTTATCATCAGTAGTGATATAATTCGTTATATGAATATACATCTGAGTCAAGTTAGAATAGAACAGAAAGAAGTACTTGCTTCTCTATTGCAGCTTTATCTCTATGAGTTTTCTCAATTTACTAATGAAGAATATAATGAAAAAGGTGTCTATACTTATAAGTACTTTGAACAATACTGGCTTGAGAATAATAGAAAGCCCTTCTTTATAATATCTGATAATAAAATTGTAGGTTTTGTACTAATTAACTTGGATGACCCTGAGTCAAGTGAACGTGGTATTCACACGATTTCAGAGTTTTTTGTGGCAAAAATTTACAGAAAGCAACAAATAGGAACAAAAGCAGCTGAGTTAGCATTTAATATGTATAGAGGCAGATGGATTATACGAGAGCTTATCAATAATCTTGGAGCACAAGAATTTTGGCATAAAGTGCTAGAGTCGTATACTTCAAATTCCTATAAAGAAAAAGAAGACTCAGGGCATATCATTCAAGAATTTACAAATTAGGAATGAAACCGAGTTGTTGTTTCTCTCAAAAAAGTGTGAACTTCAAACATGGTTCTAGATCTTATAAACTTTACTTCTAGGAACAAGGATTCACTATGAATTTTGCTTTTCAGTTGGCTAGAATTTATAATAGCTATGTAAGTGCAGGCAATGAAAAAACATGAAGTAATGATTCAGGGTTAAGCAGAGGAAGAGGTTAAGGATGAGGTTTTTGTTTAGGAATGGGTATACGAGAAGCAGCAGTAAGGGTAGTAGCCAAATCGCTGATGAAGGAAGATTTTTTTGCATAGGTTTGGATAATGGATGCAGTAATGCAGCGATTTTGAAATCCAGGAAACGAAGCAGATCCAAAGGATATTTTTCGAGCAATGACAATACTTCGCAGTTCTCGCTCAGCCAGATTATTGGTGCCATCAGTATAGCTAAATGCTCTGGCTAAGCCTTCAGCTTGGGTAATGAGTCGCTGTTGTAAGTGGTTTGATGCAGTAGTTGCAGCAATAGCATGGATCTGTTGGACTGATGCTTGTTGGCAATGGAATAGGTGTGCAAGGCTATGGGCAGCATTCTCATCTTCTAGATAGGCAGAGCGAAGTATATGGCTCCAACAATACAATTGTTTATCTTTACCAATGGTATTGGTATAGGCACCATACCCATCATGCATATTGTAGGAAGAAGAATTTCCATACAAGTGTTCAATCTCACCTTTGCCTCGTGATACTCCCGCATGATAGATAGTGGCGGTATTGGAAGCGAATACCCATACCCATACTCTTTGTCCTTTGACGAACCAGCTTGTCTCATCGGAGTAGGTCAGCTCATCATTTCTGATTGCTTCAAGGAGTGTATCGTATTTCTCTTGTAAATATCCTGCGGCTTGTGCTTCTAATGAACAGATAACTGATGCTACTAGAGCAAGTCCTTGATAGTGGATATTCATGCATGTAGCAGTAGCATCAATAGAAAGATGGAGTTTGTTTCGAAGGATAAGTACTTGTAAAAAGACATTCAGGCCATATTCACTAAAAGGCATACTTTGTTCATCTTTGGCAATGAGCTGTTTGTGGCAATGTGGACAATATTGCCGTTGAGATACAACACACAACTTTTGTGCAGGAGTTTGCATTGGAATCGTGATTAACAATCGTTGCCTGGTACTAGTTGTTTGAGCAACCTCATTCCCACAATTTGGACAATTCACTAACGGAGCAACTAGTTTTTGTGGTAATGAGGATAGATCAACTGTTCGATTGATATTTGCATGATGCAACTGTCCTCCTCGTGTTTTAGCTGAGCTTTCCTTTTGCTGATGATTCCCATGACCAAACAGATACTCTTGATACACACCATTTTTATGCTCTGCTTTTTTGAGTTCTTGGGCTAGTGCATCTCGTTGCTTGGTCAGATTTGTAATTTGTTCAGCTTTGAGGTTACTATCTGCCTCAAGTAATGCTAGATGCATTGCTTGCTGCTGGAATTTTTTTTGTAGTTTAGTAAGTCTCATCTTGAGCAGTGCATTTTCAGCTCGCAGTGGAGCTACTTCTGCTCGAAGTTTCTTAAGTATGCTTATGTAATAGGCAGCTTCTTTATCAGTAGGAAAAATGGTGTGTTTGCTTTGTTGGCGCCAATTGGTATACATTAGTCTTGTTTAAGAGATTTTGAGGAAGGCATTTGCCTTCCTCATTTATTCTTTCACAGCATCCTCATTCCTTGCAAGCACAGCCTCTGGCTAACCCTGAATCATTACTTTTCCTACAAATGATTCTCCTAAAATTTTATGGTATAATATCTATGTTATGAAAGAATCAAAAGTATTAAATTTAATAATTTGGCAAGAAGGAAAATTGTATGTGGCTCAGTCACTAGAGTTTGGTATCGCTAGCCAAGGAACTACTTATGATAAGGCTGTTAAGAATATAAAAGAAGCAATAAAACTATATTTGGAAGAAGATAAAGAAGCGAGGGATGAAGTACAGTATTTTCCTGAAATTAAAGACCTTCACTTTGAACAGGTAAATACTCAGTCACTTCAGATTCATGTCTAATCTATTCTCAGGCAAAGAAGTTGTTAATAGTCTTCTAAAAATTGGCTTTATAGTGGTATCTCAAAAAGGGAGTCATGTAAAACTAAAGGGTATATATCATAACCAATCACGAATTGTTATTGTGCCTATGCACAAAGAAATTGCTAAAGGAACCTTTAGGTCAATTCTTCTGCAATCTGGTTTGACTTTAGAAGAGTTTAAATCAATTAAATAGCATCTTACCAAGTTACCCCTCCTTTCAAAAAAGTGTGACTTCACACATGGTTTAAATATGTTGGCAATATCCTTACCACTTCAATACTAAACCATCATTTTGATTGCCACCTAATATATAGAGTATAATTCTCATGGAACGATATGTTGAGTAGATATGAATAATTATGCCTTTATAGATAGTCAAAACCTTAATTTAGCAATAAGAGACCAAGGATGGAAGCTTGACTTTGCTAGATTTAAAGAGTATTTGCGAGCAAAATATGGAGTAACAAAATGCTTTCTCTTTATTGGGTATGTTCCGGATAATCAAAGAATGTATACTGCTTTACAAAAACTGGGTTATGTAATTATCTTTAAGCCGACACTTATGCAGTAAGGAGTTATCAAAGGGAATTGTGATGCCGAGTTAGTGCTTCATGCAATTATAGAATACTCAAACTATAAACAAGCTGTTATTGTCTCAGGTGATGGAGATTTCTTTTGTTTAATTGATTATCTAAAAAGCCAAGGAAATTGGCAGCATTATTAAATCCAAACCAAAGATTTTATAGTTCATTATTAAGAAAAATAGGGAATGAGCATCTAAAGTTTATGAACAACCTTAAAAAGAAGCTTGAATACAAACTAAAAGAAAAGGCACTTAATTAAGCATTTATAACTTAAAAAGCTCCTTTTCATCTTAATTCAGTTTGAATTATACCAAATCGCCTATATTTTGTAAAATTCTGCTAATTTTCAGGATATTTACCTGCTTGTTCTTTTTTTAAGAAAGTGTGAACTTCACACATGGTTCCCAGTTTATAAGATTACCTCTTTAAATCAATATTTTCTTCAAGGTAGAACAAAGATTCTCATTTTTTTCTATGAAATGCTATACTGATATGAAGTTCAAATAATGTAATATGAGAATAGCAGTTATTGCAGATTCACATGCCAATGTAATTGCCCTTGAAAAAGTTCTTTCTGAAATAAAAACAAAAGGTTATGATATGGTTTACCATTTAGGTGACAGCATTAACCTCGGTCCATTTCCCAAAGAAACTGTTGAAATGCTTTTAGATTTCCCTAACATGAATTTCATTCTGGGAGACCATGATATGCGTTATTTAAATGATTTAGAAGGGTTTATTCCAAAAGTTGAAGGAGCAGTAGAACATTATAATTGGAGTCACTCTATGTTAACTCCTATGCTTAAAGATAGAATAAATCAGTGGCCATTTGTACAACATAAGCAATTCAATAACCTTAATATTTCATTTGTCCATTATGGGTTAAATGAAGAAGAAAATGATTTTTTACCAATTGTTTATGAACCTAAAATAGAAAACTTAGATAGTTATTTTGATAAGTACAAAAGTGATTTAGTTTTTTATGGACATACCCATAAAATACAAAATGCCTTTGGACATAAACATTATTTAAATCCCGGTGCGGTAGGTGTGAATAATAAAGCACATATTCCGTATCTATTATTAGATATTCAGGATGATGGAACATACCAAGTAACACAGTATCAAATCCCCTATAATATTGAACCAGTGCTAAAAGCATTTCATGACAGGAATGTCCCAAATAGGGAACAAATAATTAACATATTTTATCAATAAACATTTCTTCTCTCAAAAAAGTGTGAACTTCACACATGGTTCCCATTCATTAGACATTATTGATAATATATATAAACTAATTCCTCTTTTGAATTTATATATACGCAATATGTATACAAATGTATAAATTTATGTATATAATCAAAGTAAATGATACTTTTTTACACTCAAATAAACAACTCGATTATTTCTAATTTCAAGCAAAGCAATAACATCAATGTAACAACTAGTAAGTTAATACAACCTACAACATTAACATATATTAATGGAGTTGACTGCACAAAAGGTGACTATATAGTAGCATTATCTAAAACAATAGATACAACAACATCTACATATACATTTGATAAATATTCAACATCGTCAGAATATAACACTTTATTTGTTGACTATTTAACAAGTTTAGGCATATTTGATAAAAGTGTGATTACTCAGAATAATTCTTCACTTAACGACGTTGCATGTAATACAGAGTTAGCTATGAATATATACTCTTCAAGTAACCAAACTACATTTTCACAAAATAGGATTGATTTACTGAACACCCTATATAACATAACAGGTACACTGCTAAAAAATAACAATGTATCATCTGTAAGCAACTTTGAATTTTCATTGTTAAACTATATCTTCTCATACCCTGATAACAAGTTCACAGTTGATGAAGCGGTTACTATTGCAATGAAGAAATACAATATAACTGCAGATCAAAACACCTCTACCGTTATATCCAGTTTTGCATATACATTTGAAACAGATGAAATGAATTTTGATAATTCATTCAGATATATTGAATTAATAAATAATAGTAAATCAATTTTAGTATTGTCATCAGAGTTGCAATCGACTCCAAAATCATACTCATACTCAAATCCCAATATATTAAAACTACTTCTACTTATATTTGTCATTTTAATATCTTTCGGGTATATATATAAAAGAATTTTTTCATCAAAAATAAGAAAAAGTTCTAACAAAGTAAAAAATATAAACAATGATAAAACATAAAACTGTAATAATTGGTTCTGGTCCAGCTGGTCTTACTGCTGGAATATATCTAAAAAGAGCGAATTTGGATCCATTCATATACGGAGGCTATGAATATGGTGGGCAACTTCAAAAGACAACATTAGTTGAGAATTTTCCAGGTTTCCCTGATGGAATAGAAGGGCCAACATTAATGGAAAATATGATTAAACAAGTTAAGAATCTTTCTATTCCAATAGAGTTTGAAGACGCATTATCTATAGAAAAGGATGAAGATAATGGAGAATTTTTAGTATCATCAAAAGAACGATCTGTATCGACAGATAATGTTGTGCTTGCACTTGGATCAAATCCAAGGAAATTATCTATTCCACTTGAAGAAAAATTATCTGGCAGGGGAGTATCATATTGCGCTACATGTGATGGTTTTTTCTACAAAGGAAAAACTGTTGCTGTTATTGGAGGAGGGGATAGTGCTTTTGAAGAAGCTCTCTACCTATCAAAGATAGCAAGTAAAGTATATTTAATACATAGAAGGGATTCATTTAAAGCATCAAATATAATGATTGAAAGAGCAAAACAGAATTCTAATATTGAAATAATCACTAATTCAGAAGTACAAGAACTTATAGAAAGCAATAATGTTCTTGAGAGTATTGTATTAAGAAATACAAATCCTAGTGAAGATAGGAAAAGAATTGTTCTACAAGGATTGTTTGTTGCAATAGGGCATACACCAAATACATCCCTTTTTAGTAATATAAAGATTAAGGGAAAGGGTGAAGTAAAATTGATTGATGAAAATGGATACATACAAGTCAATGAATTTCTTGAAACAAATGTAAAAGGAATCTATTCGGCAGGTGATTGTGATGATCATATATATAGACAAGCGGTTGTAGCTGCAGCTGAAGGCTGTAAATGTGCAATAATGATTGAAAGACAAAGCACATATAACTCTTAGAACACATTTTAATACATTAAATATATGAATATGAATTTATGCTAAATAAAGCACAAGAAGAAACGATTAAAGCAGAAGATAGTAGAATTCTTGTGGTTGCTGGTGCTGGAACTGGAAAGACACATCTTTTAATTCAAAAGATTAAACATTTAATAGAAGAAAAAAATATATTACCAGAACATATACTTGGTATAACATTTACAGAAAAAGCTGCTAATGAAATTATTTCAAGATTAGAGGCAGAATTAGGTTATAGATCTTTAAATGTAGAACTAAAGACATTTCACAAATTTGCTCTTGATATATTAGGTGAATATGGAGAAATCATAGGACTACAGAAAGATTTCAAAGTCCTTGAAAATATCAATGAACTTAACTTTATGCAATCTAATATATTCAAATTGCATTTAAATAAATTATTGCCTTTACAAAATCCATATAAATTTACTCAAAGTCTTATTGATTTCTTTTCAAGGTTAAATGATGATTTAATCACTCCTGAATACTTTAAAGAGCTAATTACTAGAAAAGCATATTCTCCTAAAGAGGTAGATGATAACTATAAAGAGATTTTTCTTGAAATATATAGTGCATTCAAGGAATATTCTACATTAAAAATACAAAATGGATTTGTTTCAATCTACGATTTGATTCCATACATGTATAGACTATTAAAAGAGAATCCGTATATATTATCAAAAGTAAACTCACACTTTAAATATATTCTTGTTGATGAATTTCAGGATACTAACGTAGCACAATATATGGTACTTAAGTTATTAGATCCTAAGCAATTAATTCTAGTAGGTGATGATGACCAATCAATATATAGGTTTCGTGGAGCAGACTACAAGAATATTCTTGAAGTTAATAATGATTTTAAGAATGTTAAAAACATTGTTCTACACGAAAACTACAGATCTAATCAGGATATATTAGATATAGGATATGCTTTGCTTCAATTCAACAATCCTAATAGACTTGAATATACGCTAAAAATAGATAAAAAGCTTATAGCAAAAAAGAATAATAATACAAAGAATGGGAATATTGAATATGTAGAGTTCAATTACTATTTTGAACAATATGAATATATTGCGCATAGGCTAAATGAATTGAAAAATACTGGCAAGTACAGTAATTTCGCGATTCTACTAAGAAGTTCAACAAGATCAGTTGAAATAGCAAAAATATTGAAAAACAATGGAATAAAATTTACAAACTCATTCGATAGTGGTCTATTAGAAGATGAAGAAATCAAATTACTTTTATCATTTTTAAAAGCAGTTAATGACTTTACAGATGATTTATCTTTGTTTAATACTCTGAAATCAAGAATATATAATATTAACTATATTGGATTAAAGAATATTTCAATTAATGCTAGAAGAAATAACAAAACAATATATGAATATATTAAAAATAGCTTAGAAAAAGATTATCAATCCATTATAGGAGAGCGTGAATATACCTCTATACAAAATGCTATTGATAATATTGATAAATATAGAGCAATGGATAAAGAGAATAATGCAGGTGAGATTTTAAATTCATTCATTCATGAAACTAAATTTTTAGAGACTATTGAAAATGTTGAATCTATTGAAAGTGTTACCAAGCTATTTTCAAAAATTGATAAGTATTTTAAAACTAACAATAACAGATCTCTTGAGGATATTATTAACTATTTTAACATTGCAGAAGAATCTGGTAAATCAGATGACCAGGATATATTTGACTTATCTCAAATGAGTGATGTTAATATTTTAAGTATACATAAAGCTAAAGGTATGGAGTTTGATGTTGTATTTCTTCCTGATTTAACTGACAAGATATTTCCGCTATATCAAAATTCATCGAACATGTTCTCATTCTTTGATGATAATGAAACAATGGAAAATTTGCTCGAAGAAAGAAGGCTAATGTATGTGGCCATTACTCGAGCAAAAGAAAAGCTATATATTCAAAGTGCTAAAAACTACTATTCTTCAGTCCTGAGAAAACCTTCAAGATTCTTGTACGAGATGGGAATTATTAATAGTAGTACCAACAGCAATTTAGAGGAAAATATAGATGATACTTCACATAAAGAGAGAAATATTGATTCAAAAATTGATACCAATGGAAAAGGTATCACTAATTATATAGCTCCACATACGGTGGAAAGAAATAGTAACGAAGAGGACAATAAACAAATTATTGAAATCAATTCTTCTGATATCGATGACTTTATAGAATGTAAGTATAGGTATTTTCTTAGCTCAACATATGGAGTAACAAAAAAAACGTACAATTTGAATTTTGGGTCTACTATTCATGAACTTATTGCGGAATATTTTTCACGATTTAAGAATAAATCAGAACAAAATGGGTTCAGCAACGAACAGAGTAAAGAAGAATACATAAATCAATTATTGGACAAATTTGAAAAGAATTTCTCTTCTTTCGGATTCAAATCAGTTGAACATGAGAACCTCTACTACAATTTAGGAATAAAAATCATTAATAATTTAGGTAAATTTGATAATATTGTCAATGATATTGACAATATACTAATAGAATATCCTCTGAAAACAAAAGTATTTGATAAGTTTCTAATTCACACACGATTTGATTTGGTAAATACAAAATCAAATGATATATATGAGTTTAAAACTACAATTGTCGAGAACGAGGAGGAGGCCATGGATAGATTTGATAAAAGCTATCAATTACGTATTTTTGCATACTGCTACAATAAAGTATATGGCATTAACCCAACGATTCATCTATATTTTCCAAGCAATGGAGTAATCTGCTCAAAACAATTCTCAAAAACAATACTTAATAATACAGAGAAAAAGCTTGATGAGATATATTTGCAACTTCTTGAAAAAAACTTCCAGCCTACAAGCGGAGAATATTCGTGTAGATATTGTAATCTAAAGGATATGTGCAAATATAAGTTTAACTAATCTTGAGAAATATTTACTGCCTTTGTTCTCTGCATATCTATTACATCAGCAAGAAATTCCCTTATCTTGGATGCATCTCTCTTTGATATCTTCTCAATTGTAACCTCTGATTGATCAGAATGAACAATAACGACAGTTGCTCCAATTATATGTTGAATCACCTTAACAGAATCCATTAGCCTTATTCCTATTTCATCAACATCAGTGAATAGTCCCCATAATTTTTTTGTAACAACCTTAGCCTTCTTTGCACCAACGCAATAAGAAATAGGGTTTATAGGTGTTAATATAAACAATGAATTTGCATTTACAATATTGTCATCAATATTATCAATAACATATAAAACATCTTTTTCCTGGAATCCTTTTGAAACTAAAGCAGATACTATGTCTGCTTCAGCTATATCTTTACCTATGAGTTTAAGCACTTGACTAACTATTTGTCTATCCATAAATTTCTATTGCTGATAATACATGAATATATATAATATATCAAGATTTATAAAAATCTTTCTTTTCCCATTTCAAAGAAGAATTTTGTAATCCAATGTTGGGTTACCAGGAAATCGCATGCTGTATAAATTCGATATTAATGACCAACACTCTCACCTTAGATTTAAGGTATTAACTTTTATAAGAATAAAATCTTAAAGATTACTACTTTGCAGCTTTTTGATAATTTCTTGCCATGTATCTTCTATAGATCCATCATTGTTAATAATATGTATTTCAATACCGTTCTTTGACTGAATATCAACAATCTCCTTGTATGTTTTTCTAAGCTTCTCTTGAATACTAACATTTAATTCATCTTTTTTTAATGTATGTTTTCTGGTCATATAAAATATAACTGGGTTTGGAATATTTCTCCAAAACATCACTTCTACCTGACAAATAGCTAAAGCTGTCTTCTTATCCATGTTTAACCTACCATATGCATAAGTACTCCACCAATATCTATCCAATATTACATATCCATTACTTTTACCATCAAAGGTCGGCCTTATAACTTTATCTATACACTCTATTTGTGCTGACATATGTAGAAATTGCAAAGATGCAGGTGATATATCATATATATTTGGTTGCCCATCTAGTTTGTTATGTATCATTCTATATATATATATATTCTCCAAATGTATTTGGTTTATTACCTGGAAATGCCTCATATGCTATATTTGCAGATTCTGAAAGTATGTTTTTATAGTATTCGTAAAGCATATGTGAATAGGTTGATTTTCCTGAGCCATCAAAACCTTCAAACACTACAAACTTTAGTAATTTTATTTTATTCATTATTTTATATCGTTATAATACATATATATATTCGATTCTGAAGTAAAATACCAGTCTGTATCGAATATGTATCGCTTTTTAATATCCTATTAATCCATTAATCAATTAAAGAACATATTTAATATATCAAAAAAAAACATAAAAATAAAAGACAAGATGTTGTAAATAGTTGTATATTGACAACACAACCATGTTTTGATATCCTAACAATACAGTTAAATTACTTTGTATAATAAGAATTATAGATATAAAAGGGAAAGGTTTGAGGATAAATACAGGACAAATGGACAAATCCCACCGATTAATTTACGAGTTATAGGTTCAGATGGTAGCCAGATAGGCATATTGCATAGAAACGAAGCTCTTAGACTTGCAACAGAGCAGGGTCTTGATTTAATAGAGATTTCAGCTAAGGTACAACCTCCAATTGTAAAAATAATGGATTTTTCAAAATTCAAGTTTGAAACATTAAAAAAAGAAAAGATATCAAAAAGGAACAATAAACAAAAAGAAGCTAAGGAAATGAGGTTTAAACCTCTAATAGGGGAAAATGATTTAAATCACAAAGTATCAAGAATAATTGAATTCTTAGGAGATAAAAGGAATGTAAAAATAACTATTCTATTAGGCAGAAAAAGCTTACCTGAAAAAGCAAAGCTTCTAATGAGTAAGATACTTGAAAAATTAAGTGAATACTGTATAATAGAGGGCGAGGTTTCTTATGAAGCAAGAAGAGTCATTTGTTTTGTAAGACCATCAAAAGTTGTACCAAAACAAAATGAAAATAAGAACAAAAAAAACACTGAGTAAAAGATTTAAACTCTCACATCCTAAGAGAGGAATAAGTAAACTTGTATTTACATCTCCAGGATTTGCACATGGGTTTACAAAAAGAAGAGTAACAAGAAATATCCGAGGTAAAAACAGTAAAACTCTTTCCAGTCACGTACAAAGTAAAGAGTTATTAAAATACGTAAAAAATTAAAATATAATTTATGAGAACTAAAACAGGTGTCGTAAGAAGACATTCACATAAAAAGATTCTAAAATCTACAAAGGGATATAGGTTATCTAGAAATCACTTAATAAAAACAGCAAAAGATGCATTCTTACATGCTGGTCAATATGCATTCAATGGAAGAAGAAAGAAGAAAGGTGCTTTCAGAAATATATGGACTTTGAGATTAAATGCAGCTTTGAGGCAGAATGGAATAAATTATTCAAAATTTATTCATTTGCTTGACACAAAAAATATCAAATTAAACCGTAAGGTTCTTTCTACTATTGCGTTTGAGGATTCCAACATTTTTGCTGAAATAGTAAATAATATTGTGAATATAAAGACAAAGAAGAATGAATAGTAAGAATAAGAATATTTTTGATTATAGCAAAATAAAATCAGCTAAAGATTTAGAAGAAATTGTTAGTAGTATATTTTGTTCTGAGGATTTAGATAAAGAGCAGAAAAAATATAAAATACTAGGTAGAAATGGTTTAATTCAAGAATTCTTTGATAATTTCTCATATATTCAAAATATATTGAATATAGAAAGATCCGATCTAGGAATAATTTTGAATAGAATTAAAAGTGAATATACAGAAAAATTAAAAGATGAAATACAAGACACTAGGAACAACACCAATAATACATTTGACCCAACTCTGGAATACAAGAATCAACTAATTGGTGGCAAGCACCCCTTAAGTGTAGAGGTTAGTAAAATAAATGAAATAATGATTTCACTAGGGTTTAGTGAAGAAGAATATCCTACACTTGTAACTGATTTTGAGAATTTTGAATCTATTAATATACCTAAGGAGCATCCTGCAAGAGATATGTGGGACACATTTTGGATTGATGAAAAACATCTTTTAAAAACACAAACTACTGCGTTTCAAAATAGTATATTATCAAGAGAGTTAAAAAAAGGAAACGATTTTAAGCCTATAAGGGCATTCACTACTGATGTATGCTTAAGAAATGAAGCAACAGATACAAGGCATGAAATATGTTTCTATCAGACTGAAGCACTTTACGTAGAACATAATAACTCTGTTAATATGGTTATTCTATTAAATTTGATTAGAAGCGTTTTCAGCCTGTATTTTGATAATTCAAATATAAAGGTTAAGACTAGACCTGCATTTTTCCCTTTTGTTGAACCTGGAATTGAGGTGGCGTGTGAATGTATATTCTGTGGTGGAAAAGGATGTAATACATGTTCACAATCAGGTTGGATTGAAATGGGCGGAGCAGGACTTGTTCATAGAAACGTCTTTATGAACGCTGACGAATCACTTAAGGATAAATATAGCGAATACTCTGGACTTGCGTTTGGGTTTGGCTTTGATAGAATGGTTCTTCTAAAGAATAAAATTAATGATATCAGGTACTTCAGAAATAAAGATATTAATATTGATCTATTTAAAAATACGGTTAAATAATTATGGTATTCAGTTTAAAGCATATTAGTAGGAAAATAAATAAGTCACTAAGTGAAACATATGAGCTTGCAAAGGGTTTAGATAGTTCACTTTCCGAAGTTACATTTAGGTACTGGAATAGAACCACGAATACATACGCTTGTAGAGTCATTTCAGTTGAAAGACTGGAGGAGACAGATAAGCTATATAAAGTAATCATTTTACATAATGGTAAAAATACTCAAATTATAACTGGTGCTAATAATGTTAAAAAAAATTCAATTATACCTGTTGCACTTGTTGGTGCTGTTTTAACTGGAAGCGACAGCAAGAAATTAGAGATAGGTAAAAGGAATCTTGCTGGTTATGAATCAAACGGCATGCTTCTAAGTGAAAAAGAACTTGGGGTAGGGGACGACCATACTGGAATATATCAATTAAAAGGAATAGATGAAGGTACTAATCTGTCGGAGTTACTTAACGATATTCTAATGGAATTTGAAAATGTTGCGTTTTCAAACAGACCTGATTTATTCAGCTATGAAAGTATAGTTAGAGAGATTATTGCATCGAACTATCTAAAAGATATAGACCTAAAGCATGAAACTATATTTGATAATTACAAAGAAAATGATTCAATTCAGCCACCTGTAATTAAAATACTAGATGATTGTTCAGAAGTAAAGGCTTTCAGTGCAGTTAGTGTTGAGAATTTTGTTATCGAAGAATCGTATACTATTATAAAAGATCTGCTGTATAAATCAGATGTTACAAGTATAAATAACATAGTTGATTTAACTAACATAGCACTTCTTGAAACAGGATTTCCAATTCACGCATTCTCACTAGACTATACTGGTAATATGGTATCGATTGGAAAAGTTGCGGATGATAATATTAGTATTACTCTACTTGATGGGAAAACTAGGAAGATATCAAAACAAAATGATATTGTGATTCAAAATTCAAATACAAATGAACCACTTGACTATGCTGGAATAATGGGCGGATATAACTCAAGGATTACATCTGAAACAAAAAGAATCCTACTGGTATCTAATCTTGTCAATGGTGCAGTTATTAGAAAAACAAGTAGAAATATTCAAGCTAGAACAGATGCAAGTAATATATTTGAAAAATCACCCACATATGCAAATTCAAGGAAATCAATTAACTTCTTTTTAAACTCGCTTTGTACAATATTTGAAGATACCAAAGCTTCTAAAATGAGTGAAGTTATTAATTCAAGTGAAATTGATGAAACATATAGAATTCCATTTAATTCAAAAGAAGAGCTGTTCCATATAATAGGGAAGGATATTAGTAGATATATAGATGTAGATAGAGTACTTTCACTTTTAGGAATTGAACCTATAAAAGATAAAGGTAATATATATTTAGTTCCTCCAAAAACTAGGAAAGATATAAAATACATAAATGATGTTGCAGAAGAAGTACTTAGAATATATGGACTTGATAGATTATTAAATGAAAATATAATTGAATTTCCAAGAGGTAATAATTACTCATTAAAAAAGAATATAAAAAGAGTACTAAGGGAATTCCTGTATGCTAATGGGTTTTTCGAAGTTGAAGGTTATGTTTTAGATAATTCTTCATTCTATGAAAAGTTTCATGTATCGGATACTATTAAGGTAATAAACCCGATTAGTGCTAACTATACTGTATTGAAAAGAGATTTAGTTACTGATATTTTTGAAACGGCAAAAAAGAATTATGGTTTCTTTAATGACTATTTTGTATTTGAAATAAATAAAACGTTCTACACCAGTGATAAAGATAAAGACAAATATATTGAAAACAATATACTTTCAGGAGCATATATATCAAAGAGAAGTAAAGGAGATATTGAAGAGTCAGAGAAAGAATCATATTTCAAACTTAAAGAAATCTTTGATAGACTATTAAATAACTTCAAATACACAAATATTGCTAGTATATCTAATAAGAAAAGTAATGGGACTATTAAAGTAGGTGTGGAATATTTTAATGGTAATGATTTAATAGCTAGTATATATATACCAAGTTCAGAATGTTTTAATTTCTTTGACTTCAAAGATAATATTTCATATTTTGAAATATATATAGATAAACTTTCAATTGATGACGGCATGACCTCATTAACTGATAAACTAAGATCTAGGTTCCCTGAAATAAGGAGGAATATAAGTTTCTTTATTGATAGAGAACACTTATTTAATGATATTAAGAATGCTATAAATTCATTGCATATTAAATATCTTCAGAATATCAAGGTTGTTGAAAATATTACAATAGAGAATAAAAATTCTATACTACTTGAAATTACATTCCAATCCATTGAAAAAACTCTTCAAGAAAAAGATGTTGACAAGGAAATAAAGAAAATAGAGGACCAACTAATAAAAAGGTTCGGTGTTGTAATACGGTAGTCGTTTACATCTAATCATAGCGTTCTACTTATACAAGAAACTTATGAATTAACAATCAAGTTATTTGTGTATATTTGCCCACTATTAGTATTAACTATACACACGATCTTATATGAATACCCTGAATTTACACTACCAATGTTGTAATTAGCTGAGTAGTTTAATCCACTTCCATTAGCAATAATAGGACTTGAATTAACAAGCTGCCCATTAGTATAAATATTAAATTCAACTGATTTTATATCACTCGCATTAATTATATTAGATTGATCTGATGTACCATTTGTAAAAGTCATTGTTAAAGGTTGATTGCTGGAAATAGTACTTGGATTCACCGTAATTTGAACATTAGGAGTAGTTATACTATTACCAGTTGGTGTAGGTGTTGAACTAACCAATGGTATTACTAAGTTTACACTGCTCGCACTTGTTGCTCCTGTCGAATCTGTTGCATTTACTGTTAATTGATATGTACCTGGTGTAATATTTTGTGGCACTATAAAGCTTCCAGTATACGTACTACCATTTAAAGAAAGATTGCCGTATGATACTGAGTTGAAACTCATCGAAACTGTTGATATTGTAGCATTCTGATTTGTTGTGGCAATATCAGCATTTACTGTTACACTATTTCCAGCAGATATATTGGTATTATCTGTTGGCGATATTATACCTATATTCACACCAGATATACTGTTACAGTATTGCGTTGGTACAACATCAGCATTTTTCAAATATGAATCAAGAGCAGGTTGAAAATATGGATCAAGCGTTTTATATTCAGTAATATTTGCTGTCTGAAAGTCACCAGAAGCTACCATTTGTGGGGTTGCTAGTTTTGTTGTATCTTGTGGACATACATCTACACTTACATGTGAAGCGTCTACTTTTGGTAATTGAGTCTGGTTAAATATTGCAGTTGTTGTAGGACAATTAGTTCCTTGGGTGTACAATAATCCAGTATCTGAACATATTGTTTTTGTAACGATATCTGATGGACGTGCAAATTGATCTTTTGGAAAGCTTGGTAATATCTCCTGCATATAATCTGCCCAATATGGAATTATAAACTCACCTGATGTAGGGTAGTATCTGTTAACACCTGCATTCATTGGAGTTCCTTCATACTGATTACCAAACCAAAATCCAGATACTACATCTGGAGTATATCCGATAAATGTTAATGAAGATGGCTCTCCTAAATTCTTTGTATTGTTTGTACCTGTCTTACCTGCTATAGCGTAACCGCTATTAAATAATTTAGGATTGAAATATGGACCAAACTTCATCATATAGTAATAATGCTCAAGCATTGTATCTACCATATATGGATAAGAAGGATCAATAACTCTTTGTGATGTTGTTGATGGATCATATGAGTATATGACTTTTCCTGAATAGTCTTCAATCTTACTAACAGAGTATGGTTGATAAAGAATACCTTCATTCGCAAGCATTGCGTATGCTTCTACGTGTTCAAGAAACACTACATTTTCTCCTCCAACTGCATAACTTAAATCAGTGCTTGATGTAGGTGTTGTAATGTTTGTATAACCATATGATTTTAATGCTGGTATGAAGTTCTTTAATCCAAGACTATAAAGAGTTTCAACAGCTGGAACATTTTCACTATGCGTTAAATCTTGATCTATATTGCTAGCTCCTAAAAAGCTACCATCAAAATTTACAACAGAATATGGTGGAGTATATGGCACTCCAAGGTATGAATTTATTGTTATTGGGATATCAGGCATAAATGAGGAAGGTGCAAGCCCTAACTCCTTAAATGCGGTCATGTAAAGTAAAGGCTTTATTGATGAACCTGGTTGAACACCTTCTGAAGAAGTAAGCATATTAACCTGAGTTCCACCAGTAGGGGAGGATACCATTGCAAGAATGCCTCCAGTTTTAGGATCTACGCTTATCATTCCAGCATTATCACCGTTGAATTGAAGTGGGAATCCCCACTTCTCAGGGAAGTTACCAGTCTTACAAATATCTGCTGGTTGTGTTGTTACGTTTGAACCATTATAGAATCTAAAGGTAGTGTTAGTGCCGTAATTCAAATTACAGTACATTTGATTGACTTCATTTGTTGCAATTTGTTGCATTCCACTATCAAGGGTTGTATATATCTTTAGTCCTCCATATTTTGTTAAATAATCACTACCTAATATATTACTTACTTCATTTTCAACATATGATATGAAACCTGGAGCTATTTGATCATTACTTGGGTATGAAAAATTGAAATTCTGAATTTCTTTCTTAGCTTGATCTACTTGTGATTGGGTTACTCCAGTTAGATTAGAGTGTTTAAGCATCTGATCTAACACATAATATGCTCTATCAGTCGATGCAAGATTGCCGTCAGATAATTTAGGATCTAACCCATAAATAGGGGAGTAATATGAAGGAGCTTGAGGTAATCCAGCTAAGAATGCACTCTGTGCTAAATCCAGATTTTTTGGAGTTGTATTGAAATATACCTTAGCTGCGACATCAATTCCAGATATTGTACCTCCAAATGGAATTATATTTAAATATGATTCAAGTATTTGTGATTTTGAATACGTTCTTTCTACTTCAATTGAAAGAATTAATTCCTTTATCTTTCTTGTTATTGTTTGTTTATCAGTCAATGCAACATTTTTAACTAATTGCTGTGTTATTGTACTACCACCTTGCAGTTGGCTTGAATTTCTTAAGAATAAATCATGAATACCAGCTCTTAGTATTCCCATTACATCAAATCCAGGTTCATTATAGAAATTGATATCTTCAGCAGAGAGCATCGCCCATTTCATGTTGTTTGAAATATCGGAGATGTTTACATATTGTCTATCGATATTATCTGGAGATATTGTATCTATAACCTTTCCATTCCTATCATATATGTTTGTATTCTGAAGAGTATTTGAAAAAAATGTCCCTGGCTTTGGTAATTCCTTAGCATATTGATAAACCAATACACCAAAAGCTATAGCTAATATCAGTACAATTGCACCAAAGAATACTAATGTGTACTTTATAACCTTAAGTAACTTTTTTTTCTTCTGTTTCCTATCTGTTGAACTCAGATTAGTTCTTTTAATAACTTTAGATCTTGAAGCTTTAAAATTCTTCATGTTATTTTTAAATCTATCAAAGAATTTAATACCCTTTTTAGCATCCTGTTCAAGTATCTTTTGTAACTTCTTATATGTAATCATAAAAATATATACAGATAAATTACCTGAGATAAGTTTAACATTTTTTATATTCTATTGGTATGTTTGACAATATATATATCTTATTTGATTTATTCTCCAGAAGCATAATTGAGATTATTTCTATAATATTACTTTTCTAAAAAATATTTTCACGAAACACCCCTAGTATTTGCTACTTATTCAAGTTGCAAAATATATTGATTATGTTCCTATAATATACCAAGGGCTATGAGATGATAAACATCACTATAAGTTTAGAAATGATGGATTAATTGGTTTTGGAAAAGGAGTACCGAATATATTTAAATCGAAAGATGAACAATTAGAAGTACCTACAGTCATAGAAAAATTCGTAGCTGAATGTAAAAAAATGGAGGATTGGATAAAAGGGCAAATAAATAATTAATTGTTATTTATAAATAGTATACTTTGAATATATATTGTTCTATCTTCCTAAATATATTACTCTATATAATACAACTTGCAATTTAATAATCTATTCAATTAGAATTCATTTGAGTTTTGAATATGTTAAATTTAGAAGACAGTGTAACAAAAGTAAAGTATGTAGGAGAAGAGTATGGAAAGAGATTTAGCAAATTAGGAATATTTACAGTATATGACTTGTTGACAATTAAACCAACCAGATACATTGATCACTCAAAACCTGTCTTATTAGAAGATATTAAAGACTCTGATTACTATACATTCATAGGAACAGTAAAAAATATAAAACAAAGTGGAAATAGATATAAGCCAATGTATATTGTAACTGTTGCTGATAGGAATAACTCCATTGCAATATTGAAGTTCTATAATCAAAAATATACATTTTCAACATTAAGAATAAATCATGAATATGTATTTTATGGTAAAAGTGATGTTGATACAGGTGTTAATACATACTTTAACAGTCCTGAATTTGAAGAAAATACAGGGAGTTTAAAATACTTAATTGGATTAAGACCAATATATCCATTAACTGAGGGTATAAGTCAAAAATGGTTACGCTCAAGGATTCTTTACTGTATGGGTGAAACAAAATTTACAGATGATGGATTAACAATACTTAAGACAAGGTTAATATCTTTTAGTGATGCTGTGAAATATCTTCATACACCGAGAACTTTGAATGATGTAACACTTGCAATTGAAAAATTTAAATTCGATGAAATATTAAATATATTACTTGCTAGGAAAGCTATATTAGAAGAAATGAATAAAAGGAAAGCTGTTACTGTTACTAAGAACATTCAGAATATTAAATTAGATTTCACGCTTTCAGAATCACAAAGTAGAAGTATAAATGAAATATACGAAGATTTGAAAAAAAATATACCCATGAATAGAATTCTAATAGGTGATGTTGGTTCTGGTAAAAGCATTGTAGCATTCCTTTCAGTTATTGCTATGTATTTATCAGGTTATTCATCAATAATATTTGCTCCTACCAGTATTCTAGCTGAACAACACTACAACTCAATAATAAGGCTATTTAGTGACAACGGTTTAGATGAAAATAATATATTGTTATTAACAAGTAAAACTAGAATTAATAAAAAGGAAATTGATTTCACAACACCAAAGGTATATATAGGGACACATGCATTACTATTTAACATGGGAAGTGATATTGAAAGAAAAGTAGGATTAATTGTTATCGACGAACAGCAAAGACTTGGTGTAGAGCAAAGGTATGATATATGTGAGAATGAATACAAATATTCTGGAATATACCCCCATACCCTGATTATGACAGCAACACCAATTCCAAGGAGCTTATCATTAACAATTCTAAATGACCTTTCATCATCATATTTAGAAAAATTACCAGATCGTCAGCCTATATTAACCAGAATAGTTAATGATGAGAAAATTAATGATATGTATGAATTCATAAGAAAGAAGATAACGAAGAGTAATGAACAAGCATATTTCATATACCCTGTTATAGATATTGAAAATAAATTAGAGTTAAAATCTGTTTTAAATGAGTATGAATCATTGAAAGAAATATATAAGGAATTTAATGTAGGGTTACTACATGGGAAACTTAAAGAAAAGGAAAAATTAGAAATATTTAATAAATTTAAAAACAATGAAATACAAATTCTTGTCAGCACAAGCGTTGTTGAGGTTGGCGTAGATAGTAAATATGCAACAATAATTGTAATAGAAAATGCTGATAGATTCGGTCTTGCAAGTCTACATCAGCTTAGAGGAAGAGTTGGGAGAAATAACAGAAACAGCTATTGTTTCTTACCTATATCAAAAATAGGGTTATATAATAAATCTAAACAATTCAATAGACTTCATATGTTTACTAAGGAAAATGATGGATATAAATTAGCAGAATACGACATGAAAACAAGAGGAATAGGGGAGATAATCGGTCAGAAACAATCTGGCGATATAAATTTAAAGTATGCAGATCTTACTGAACAACATTTGATTAATATGGCAAATGAAATTTACCTTGAGAAATTTAACACAAACAAACATAAATATGGTAAGATTGTTTTGAATTAGCAGAGTTAAAAAGTAGACTAATACTATGAACATAATAGCTGGGAAATACAAAAATAAGAAACTTGTTTCATTCAGTGAAAATACTGTACCACTTTCCAGTAGAGCAAGAAATGGCATTTTTAATATATTACATTCATTTTTATCAGATGAAAATAAAAGAGATAATCTTGATGTTCTAGATTTATTTGCAGGAAGCGGTGCAGTCGGACTCGAAGCAATAAGCAGAGGGATAGCAAAAAGTGTTACATTTGTTGATAATGATTATGACTCAATAAGATCAATAAATACAAACATCGCGGCACTTGGAGTTGAAGATATCACAAAGGTATATTTTAAAAATGCAATCAATTTCATAGAAAAGAATGAAGATACTTTATATGATATGATATTCATAATGCCTCCATACGGATACCACTTTAAACACATATTAAAGATCTCATTGAAGCAACTTAAAGATAATGGCATTTTAATTCTTGAAAGCGACGGAAATAATCCTATAAGTGAAGATATATTAGAAGGAACAGGCTTAATTGGCAAGTACACATTCAGCAGAGTTGATATAAGCATATTCAAAAAAATTTGAAGCATTATTGCTACAAATATAGAATGACGATTTCAAATGTAAGTAAAGTAACACATGTATCGACGCATAAGATATAGAAAATCGTTGATAGATATGTAAAAGCAGGAAGAAGAATAAATACATATGAAGAAGTTAAGAAAATTGGAGTAGAGATGAGACTTCGTCAGTAAGGGGACAGATTTATGTAATGCGCTACTTGTTGAAAGGTAATATTGAAATTTCTTTAAATAATTCTTATTACCAATACTAATTTACATTGAACAACATTATACAAATTACTTTTCATTGCGAGTGGAATTACATGATTAGACCTTAAATTATTTCTAATCTGTAAATGTTATTTCTGTAAGAGTCCTAAATAGCAGTTGACTTGTATATACGGGTTTGATACAATCAAACCAGACTAGGTTTAGACCTGTACGTAGACTAATTTCTAGACTCAAAATAGACTAATTAATAGATTCAAACATGAATGATATAATAATAATGCAACCATTCAATCAACTATTTCTTAACCAATTTGTTTTAGCAGAAAGTCTTTTGCCTTTTACTAATGAAGAGCTTAGAAAGTTAGATACAGCCTTAAATAAGTATGAAATATTGTTCTTGAATCCAGATATTGAGAAAAACCTCATTAGTAAAAATGAACTCCTAGCATCTTTTGCTATCTCTAAGGCAGAGAACTCGAAGCTTACATTACAAGAAGCACAAGACGTGTACAGTTTTATCGTCAATAATGAAGACTACACATTTATTAGCGAGAAACTTACCAAAGTGGGGAAATTAACAAACAAAGATTATGATAAATTAGAGTTTTTTAATATTGCTAAGGTATTTAGGAATATCAACCAAAACCCAATACATATACAGGATGTAACACCAGAATATATACTGGAGTTACATAAACAACTAACCCAAGGTCTTGATATCTTTAAGGATTACTTATTAGATTTTGACGTATATAAATCTGGACAGTGGCGTGATAACGATGATATTCGGGTTAATACATACAAACCAGCTCCATATAGTGAAATTGAGAAAGGCGTTGAAGAATTACTTAAGTGGGTAAAGGACAATATTAATATTACCTCTGTTGGCATATTTCATACCGCTTTGTATGCTCTCCACCCATTTTGTAATGGAAATAAACGAGTATCACGAATACTTGAACATATATTTCTTAGAAGTTTAGGAATTAATAATAAGAATTTATATAGTACATCCTATTACTACCATAAGGAGAAAGGGAGATATATTAAATATCTCCTTTATTCACTAGAGAAGAGAAATTTAAATCATTTTGTGGGATTTTTCCAAGAAGCATTGGTATTATCAATAATTGGTGTTATTAAAACCAGTTTAGAGGTAAAACGATATGAATTTATTAATAACAAAGATCTAGATGAAAATACGAGAATCATTCTCAAGCCATTGATAAAACGGCATGAAATACAGTTTAACAAATTGTATAAAGAAGTGGATCGTAAAATGGCACGACAAACATTCACCAATTATTTAGAGAAAGCTACAACAGAGAAAATAGTTACAAGAAGGAATGAAGGGCGTAATGTGTATTACAGCCTCAATACATCATTCCAAGAAGAGAAAGAGATCCATACATTACTAGAGTTCATAAAACAAAAACTCTCTTTTATTCCTGACGAAATGAAATTAGTATAAGCAATAAAGATTTGGATCATAGCGGACACTCATTCTACAATAAAAATATTAAGAAGTTTCAGGAAATACCAGATGATTTTAAAGAACAGACTATAACGGATATTTAGCATGATATTGTTTGAAATTACGTTCTTAATATTGATGTTAAGCTTTTTATTAACAGAATGTATTTTTTTTAATGATTACAAATTATGTTTTATTCTTATCTTGTTGAATTAATAATTTTTCTCTGTAAGAAAACATCCCATCATTTTATAATGGTATCGAAAAACTAGACAAAAGAAAACATAATCTACTAAGCAATTTGGCAATTACGTTCAAGGAATGGTATATCAATCCAGCACTTTTTTAGTACTACAATTTTTATTCATTCTAACTATATTTACTTCTGATATATCACGTAAAAAGCATTGACTCTAAACTAAGACAAGTAGTACAATGCTATCCATGGCATCCCATAACGTAGAGAAATGTGGATCATCGTTTGATGCTCTAACTTGTACATTATCTAAAGAGATAATTGAAGCAATTAAAAAAAATATGTTTTAATGTATGTGGTATATTAACCAGCGAATTCCAATCGGGTCGTATGGAAATAAAGCCTAAAATTGGATGCGAGTTAGAATTTAGATTTATTCCACCAGATGAAGATTATTCTTTAGAGCATAAAAGAAATGTAGATGCATTTATTGAATCAGTACGTAAAGATCCAAAACTCCATAAGATTCTACAAACACCTGATGATAAATATGGTATTGATACTGGATTATCAATGATTGGTCAAATCTCAGCAGAATTTAGATTAAACCCTTTTATATTGGATGAATATATTAATGAAATAGAATTCTTTATTGAATATATAGTAGAAAAATGTAATGAATACCATATAATCCCTATTGTAATAGCAAATCATCAACATATATCAATTACTGACATAAATGGTTTATCGAATGTTATGAATAATATTAATGATCTGAATGCAATAATGGTGGGCATTTTAGATGCGTATCATAGACTTTTTCCATTAACAAGGCTTCCTACAGAAAAAGGAGTTGCACAATATAATTTTGGATTGAAACAAAACGGCTATCCCGATAGTGCTATGACACCTTCAGGGTATCCCTGTATGTTTAACCCGAACCCAATAAGGATTGAAACAAGACTAAACAATTCAGAATATATGTTTGACCCATGGACTACTCTGTTCGTTATATTACTAGGAGTATATAGAGGATTATTGCTATCTAATAATCCTGAGTTAATTGATAAAGATTATCCATTAGATGTTGGTTATCTTCCACTTGGTAAGGAGTTCATGTATAATTGTTCTCCAGATAACAATTATATCTTTGCTATACAGCATCTAGTAAATGATGAAATCGTTGGACAATTTTTAAGTCAAGGTGTTGTTGCTATGCTTCGCCTTATAGCAGGTCTATATAATGATATTTCAAAAGGAAAAATTGGTAAAGAGGATGCATTTAAGTTAGTTAGAAAATGTAAAAAAGCTTTAGAAAAAAGTAACCGAAAAAGAAGAAATACATAATTGATTTACATTACATCGCATTTAATATATATTATATTTGTATGTTTAGAAGAATTCTTGTTACCTTTCTTATTGGAGTGTTTGCTTTTTCTGTAGTAAGTATTTCAATAGGTATACTTACAAATAAATACAATATCGCAAATGCAAATGTAAATCATTACTATTTCTCAATGGGTAATTTCACAAGTCAATCACCTGTAATGGATTTTAACTATGGAAGTAGTTTGCAACCATCAGTACTTTATGTAGGAAATACGTATACTTTAAGTGAAACATTCACTATTAATAATCTATACCAAATAGATTTATATAACAAACATGATATATTAGGGTTGCAAGCAAATAAAATACTTGAATCAGGTGGAATAAATTTGCAGAGTGGAAATGCAGGAATAACATTAGGAGCTTTAGATAGTAACAGACAAAGTGGAAACGATAATCAAGAAGCTGTAGCAAGTGACGGAACAACAGTTATAGGGAGTGGAAAATACTTCAATCAATATTTATGCGGAGATAGCGAATATAGTGTGATTCCATATGATTCTAGTCAAATAGGGAAAACATATACAATTACATGTAATTTCACACCTAAAACAACAGGATACTTTCAAATTGATGCAGTTGATTATGCATTTCAACATTATCAACAAAATCAAGGATTATCATGTTCAGATGGTTATTGTGGAGCTCAGTATGCAGTATTTTTAAGAGTAGTTAACAAGTCTCCAACACCAACACCTACTCCTACACCGACTCCAACTCAAACTCCACCACCTGAATTTGCAACTACATTAAATGGAAATGTATTTTCACAGAATGGTTACGTAAACACAACTAATACATCAGTTCCTTTCTCAACATATATTCTTAGTGAGGAATCTAGTTCTGGAAATACTAATAGCGTAAAAAGCCTGTATAACTGGGATTTTGATAACTATATATCAGGATACAATAGTGTTGATAAAACCCAATATATAAAATATGGATATTCATATTTTAAAAATGAGTTGTGCCAAACAAATACATGTACAACACAAACTACAAATACAATAACAAATTCAAGTCAATTTGTAACTGGTGTCAATTTGTATAACAATGGGTTAAACATTGATGGAACAAATGGTGATCTTCCTATCAATGGTATATTAATTGTTAACGGTGATGTTAATATAACAACAGATGGATATAACAAAACATTCCTTAATAGCAATGGAAACTTATTGATCATTTCAAATGGTAATATTAATATAAATCCACCACAAAACGAATGTACTAACTGCTCGAATAATGGTTATAGTTACCTAAATGCAGGGCTAATATCAGATAAATCAATAAATTTTAATTCAAGTATAGGAAATAACAATAACACATTACCTTTAATAGATCAGGGGATTGTTGTTGGATACACAAATGTTAATTTCTATTATTCATATCTATATAAATTAAATAATTTGACTATACCAAAAGTTGATATAGAATATAACCCGAATTTGATACTTTTAGTTAGTCAATATTTTCCAACAGTAGACCAGGTATCAATTACGTATAGTCTATGAAAAGAATCACTTTATTAAAGAAAATATCAATTCCGATTTGTTTTTCTTTAATATTCATATTCTTCTATGTATTTGTAATAAAAGGAAATGTACTGTTAAATGCAACAGTATTTTCTCAAACTAGCTTGCCATATTGTGGCTCTCTTGCAAACCCATCGAGTCAATATGTTTGTAACAGTGGAAGCAGCTATCACTTATGCTATGATTTCAATGATAGCCAGTACAGTGCTTATGGTATATATGTATCAAATCAATGTACAGGCAGTGGGCAATGTGCTCCTCCTCCTGCCGGATTTTACCAAAATACATGGGCAGGAGGACAATGTTGTGCAAAGGTTGTGAATTCACCACTTGGTAAGACATGTGCTACAATTGATTATTACGATCAATCTGATGACTTACCAATCAATTGCGGATTCATTGATTCTGGTGCTACTACAAGATGCACAGATTATAATAGCCTAGCAATATACCCCCACTTGGCCTGGGCATCATATTGTTCAGGGGACACTAACGCAACATGCACAGGATCCAATTCAAGCCAGTGTTCAAGCGAAACAGGTTATGGACTTTACAGCAGCGGAGTAAGCAGTTATTGCTGGAATGCATACTATTATTACACAAACTATCAAGAGTATTATTATCAAAGAATCCCTACAATAACAGGGGGAAGCATATATAACAATAGTACAAATCAATATGTAGCAAGTGGTTCTACACAGATGTTTAACAATAGGATAACTGATTCAGTAAGTTTAAATACTTGGAGTGGCGTAACATCTACATCATGGAAAGAAGTTATAACTGACAATATTGATAATAAATCAAGCACATATTATGGTAGCGGTGGGTCATTCACTTACACATTAAATTCAGGTAGTATATCAAATCCAACACCAAATGAAACTTTTCACTATTATGTTACATTTACTGAATACTATAACGGAGGCAGTCAATCATGGTCATCTAGTTTAAGTGCAGTAAACCCTCCTCCAAAACCAGTAATAAGCTCAATATCAATATATGATAACAGTTTAAGCAGGGGACTAAATTCAGGTGATACAGGATTATACTCTGACAGCATAACAGCATCCCCTTCTATTAATACTACATACATAACTAGGGACTGGAAAGAGAATGTAACTGCAAGCGGAGGAGGTAATACTACCATTGACCTTGGTTCATCTTCAAACATAACCTTTAATTTAAATGCCATAGTAGGAACACCATCTCCAGGAGAGAAATACACCTTTAATATAACGCTTAATGTCAATAATACAAGTGGAAGTGCATCAAGCTCATTTACTTTATACATGTATATCCCAGTAAATTTCTCTTTTTCATGTCAATCTAATGCCGAAAGCTTACTTGCTGCATCTAATCCATTAATTGAGTATGATAATAGCCCGACTAATCCTTGTAGCAATTGGAGTGTATTAGCAAATAACTATATTAAGACAAGCGGTAGCAACTATAACTCATCATTTGAGGCATCTAATAGAGATAGTATAGTTTATTTCCCTGGAACTGATAATGTTGCAATGCTAACTGGAGCAGGATCAAATAATATATGGATAGTAAAGTGGCAATTTGAAAATTCTTCACTTCAAAATATTGTAAACCCTAGTACAGTGCAAGTTGCAATTCTTGTAAATAACACAACAACGCCAACTGATCTCACAATAAGCTATGCTTCTAACCAGCCTAATAGTCTATTTGTGTCTCAGTATTCACAAAATTCAAGTATATTAAACATACCTTGGAATGTAATTAGTGCAGATGAAAATAGCTTTTTAAATAACGTACCCTTTTCACCAATTAATGCTAATAACTATATATTCTACAGGTACAATAAAAGCCTATATGCAAATGGTATTATAGCTGATGGAAATAACTTGTATTGGGGAATGATTGATAGAACTACCAATACAAACTATATATATGAATTCAATATTCAGAATGGTTCTATAACACAAAAATGGGACTTGGGTTCAACAGGTACAAGTCAAACAGGTGTTCTTCAAAATGGAAAAAGAGTCAGATTTTTGAATTCATGGTGGTCTGTTGATGGATTATCAGTTTCGCCTGATGGGAAGTATGTATTTGCCGTATCACAACAGGGGATTTTAATATGGGTAATTCAAAATGCACAGGGAACAAGCCCTTCAATGCTTGGATACGCTCCAGTATTAACTGGAACTACTGACCTTTCTAAAGAAAGCGGACTTCAAGGGCTTGATGGTATTGCAGTTGACCCAAATGGTCAGATATATTTTGTTCTGTATAACCAAGGAATATATAGTACATCTGAAACTCAATTGATAAATGCAGCAAGTGAGAATGGTAATTCATTTTTACAATATGGTACAAATATATACATATACGCAAATGCAACTGTAAATGCACAAGCATTTATTACAGGAAATTTTGATGATATTGCTCCATTATCATTTCCAGGAGCTCCAACAATAACCCCTGCAAAGTGGATGAATACAATGGGGGCAAATGTTTTCTCCCAATATGGATACGGTTCTCTCCAAAATCCATTAAATCTGAATTTCAGTGAGTATGGATTATTCGATAATACAAACAAAGTAAATAAATATGCTTCACTATATAACTGGCAATTCTCAAGTTATACATCTATGGATAATTCAATTAACGGAAGTATAACACCAGTGTACGGATACAGTTATCTTATGGATGATATTTGTAACAATAGTGGAAAAAATAAATGTAATACTGTATCAACTTCTTCACTTCCATCTAACACAATTAATGGAAGTGTAGCTTTAAATGGAGTTAACATATTAAATGGAAATATTACAATTGACGCAAGTAGCGGTGGAATACAAACTACAGGAATACTTTTTATTAACGGTAACCTTACAATAACTCCAGATAGTAGTAACACATTTTTCAGCAATTCACAAGATAGGCTTCTTGTAATTGTATCTGGAAATATTAATATAAATCCTAATTCATATTATTGCTCAGGAACAAATTGTAACTCCAACCTTTATTATCAATACATCAATTTAGGATTAGTATCCAATGGAAGTATTACTGTAAACCCATATGTTAATAATCTATCATTTCCAAACTATATGGAACCTCTTGTTATCTCTGGAGTAGGTATATTTTATGGAGGAATAACACAGAAACTTGATATTGGAAATCTTGATTTATATGACCCTGCCGTAAAGTTTAATTATGACCCAACTTTGATACTTCAAAATGAAAATTTCTTTACAGATTCTCAACTTGTCAGCCAACAATTAGGGCTATAGACTACTAGACCAGTTATATAGTATAATTTGAATTGCTATGGGAGCATTACCAAAGAGGAAACCATCACATTCAAAAACAAGAATAAGAAGGCAGACAAAGAAAGCAACAGTTCCTGCACTTATAAAGTGTGAAAGCTGCGGAGAAATGAAGAGAGCAGGATTTGTTTGCAAAAATTGTGGTAAATATAAAGGGAAGAAATTAGTTTAATTCTTTTATGAAATCTACATATGACCCTAGACATAGAGTCAGAGAAGAAGCATTTAAATTAATATTTAAATGCCTTTTTAATTCTAACGTTCTTAATAAAGAAAATGTACAAGATAATGGGTCTGTTAATGAATTTAACAAGATAAATTTAATTAACGGCGTAAATAGATATAGGGAGATAGTTGATAGTACTATACTATCTCATAGTTCAAGAAATACAACAAATATTAATCATATAAACAAAGTAGATCTTGCAATTCTTGAACTAGCAGTATATGAATTACTTTATCTTGATACACCTAAGATAGTGGTGATTGATGAAGCAATAGAAATAGCAAAAAAGTATGGAAGTGATTCATCTTCATCATATATAAATGGAGTGCTGGCAAATATTGTTAAAGAGAATAATGAGAAAACTAAGTGAACTTGAAGAGAAGATTAAAATTCTATTTTCCGATAAAAAGATATTAAGATTAGCATTTATTCACAGATCATTTTTAAATGAATCAGGTGAAAAAGAAAACAATGAAAGACTTGAATTTCTTGGTGATGCTGTACTTGAGATAATTGTATCAGACTATATATTTAGGAATATTAGCGAAAAGGAAGGCATATTAACAAGTATACGAAGTGCAGTTGTGAAAATGGAATCCCTAGCAGAAATCGCAAGAGAATTATCACTTGGTGATTTTCTTTATATGGCAAAGGGAGAAGATCAAACTGGTGGAAGGAATAGGGAATATATACTTGCAAATACATTTGAAGCATTACTAGGTGCAATATATATAGATAAAGGAATAGACACATGTAGAGAGTTTCTACTTCCGCTATTAAACACAAGAATAGATAGCGTATACAAAGAAAAATCTTTTATTGATTCGAAAACTAAATTACAGGAGTTATCACAAAGTAAATTCAAACAAGCACCTCAATACTTTATTGTCAGTGAAACTGGACCTGACCATGATAAAACATTTACCTCAAAAGTTGAGATAAACTCAAAAATATATGGAAAAGGCGAGGGAAAGACTAAACAATCAGCAGAAGAGAATGCAGCTAAGGAAGCATTAAAAGAATTGAACAAATAACCTATCAAAAACCTTAGGGAAAGATTACACAACAATTGCAACCTATATACAAAATTTTACATGATTGGTTGGTGGGAAGTACTAAGGTAAATAAAGATGGGTATACTTTGGGAAGGAATGCAGAAGAATATATTTAGACAATACTAATTTACTTTATGCGTTAGATGTCAAATAGGAAAAACAATTTATAGGCTCATTAAGAGAACTCCTTGTTATAAACAATTTAAGTAATGCTAGTTATCTCACGTACATTGTTCACAACCTCGTGACACATGAATCAGAAAATAACATATTTAAAATTGGTGAAAAAAAGCAGATTTACAACAAAACAAATTAAGCATACATCAAGTAATTATGGGCAATATTCTTGTAACAATTAAAATGTATATATGTATTTTTTTATTTATTTTGTTTTATTATATATTAAAGCCTAATCTCATTAAAAACATATGCTTAGATAGGTAAAAATGGGTGTAATTAAACAAGAAACGTTAAAAGCTTGAAATATATGATATTTTGTTATAAAATAGATAAGATTTATGGTAAAAGTAAGATTAACTCGTATTGGAAAAAAGCATAGACCAGCATATAGGTTAATTGCTATTGACTCAAGGAAAAGGGCAACAGGAAAACCTTTGGAATTCTTAGGTAACTATGATCCAATTAATTCTGTATTGAATATAAAGACAGAATTAGTTGATAAATGGGTAAAATCAGGTGCTCAAGTATCAAAAAGAGTTATAAAACTACTAGAAAAATATAAAGCAAATGAATAATAAAATTGACTACAAAGAATCATTAACACAATTATTAAAAAGTTTTAATCTTGAAGGAATTGAAGTTTCAATTGAAGATAGAGAAGGGGAGTACCATTTAGTTATAACTGCTCCAGATGAAGCAAAAGGTAAAATAATTGGTAAACAAGGCAAGAATATTAACGCAATCAGATCAATATATAGAGCAATCGCATCAAATAATGGTGAGAGAATATCTATATCTGTAGAATGATATACAAATATACTGCTTTACTAAGGTGTCTAAACACATTGGAAGTAATGCCATAAATTCCAATGAACATATTCCAAGTTTTGAAGTATAAGTAATAATATTGACTAGATAAGGCATAGAGTGGCATAACTTAATTATCCTATTTTTAGGCATTATGATTTTTAAATATTCACATAATTCTTCTTGAGGTATACTAAGTTCTTGGATTAAAACTTCATCATCATATACTTTACATTTTATGTTTCTTAATATTTGTTAATGCTTCCTCTAATGTATATTCTTTTCCTAGTGTTCTCTTGATTCCAAGATATACTATTAATGTTAAGAATATTAAAAATATAAAACCTCTAAAATTCTTCTCACTGTGTATTCTTAATAGTAAAAGGTTAAGATCATTTTTCGATATTCCAAATATTTGTTCTGACATTTGTCTTGTGTAATACAATGGAACTATTTCATTAATCGTAACTTCTTTACTTGTAATAAGCATAAATATTCCTTTTGTATTTAACTCTACATCAAATTCTTTATAGGGGATTTTATCTTTAAGTGCTGATAGAATTAATTTTTCGCATTTCCTTTCTTTTGTAGATCGAGAACAATATATGAATACACTTCATGCCCCCGAATAAATCAATCTTTTGTATCTAATAAAACTCATAAATAATACATAGTGCCTATATAGACAACATTATGTATTATCTCTGTGTGCCACTCGTAAATACCTATTCAATAACCTTTATTTTGTATTAATAACCATGATGCCTACTTTATAGGGAATTAAGTATAATAAGAAGGCGTTCCCAAATTGGTAAATAAAGAGTTATTTAAGAAGAAGATAAAAAAAATATGAGCAGTTGCAGAAACAAATTGTATTTTCTTCTTATAGTTCCTTAGTTTTCATAGCAAGCCCAAGTGCTATACTAAATGTGTTCTGTATACTTTTGTTTTTATCTTCATGTGTGTCTTTCACATTTACCCATGGATTACCAATTTGAACCTCTATACCAAAAATTTGAGTCAGGTAAACAACTAATCCGGGTAGATTACACCCACCACCTGTAACAATAACCCTGGATGGAATACTATCAGGTGCATTTATTTTAAAGTATTCTATAGCTCTTGTAACGTCTGTACATATTGAATCAACAACCAATTTTATTGATCGATATATTCTACCATCAAGCTGACTCTCATCTAACCCATAATTCTTTTTATACTCTTCAGCCTGTGCATACTCAAGACCAAAATCCTGCATTACTGCTTTAGTCATTGAATTAGATCCAGTTGATATTGACTGTGAATATATCAATTCAGAATTACGAATAACTGCAAGTGTTGAACTATCAAATCCTATATCTAATATAACGCTTGTTGTTTTATCTTCTGGTATCAAAAATGGTCTTGATAAACTTGCTGCTGCTGTCTCAATTGCGACAATCTGCAATCCACAATCCTTAAACAACCTTATATAGTAATTAACAAGTGTCTTTGATACTGCAACAATAAATATATTCCACATTCTAACTCCATCAGATGAATACGACTCACCAACTTTTCTATAACTCAAATTGACCTCATCGAGAGGAATTGGAATATATTGCTTAGCTTGCCAATGTATTGCTTCTGCAATTTGAGAATCCTCCATATATGGAATTTGAATAAGTCTTGATGATACAAAATTCTCAGGTATTGATACACACACTTTTTTAAATTTTGTTTGAAGCTCCTTAACTCCAGATTTAATAGCTCCTATCAACTCCATTCTATCCTGTTCATTTTCACTTCCAATAGAATTTTTTGGAGTAGTTACAAAAGATTCATTAACAGAGAAAAAATTCTTTGAATCAGTTCTAAGTTGTACAGATTTAACTGTACTATGCCCTAAATCTATACCAAAATAATCTATTATTTTCATATGTTTATATATACATAATATATCAGATATTAAAATTCTTAAGCAATAAATTACTGCTAAGTGAAAAATAGTTATAGACTAAATCTACACTATCTACCTGATTACTTAGCATATCTCCATTCTCATTTACACTTAAAAGAACATTAATATCCTGATTAGTTTCCATATCATTTAAAAGAGACATTAATTGACTACCTGTACAATTCAATTTCAAATCAACCTCAGACACATTAGCATTCTGATTTAAATTACTCAAAATGTTGCTAATATTAGTTACTGCAGAAAGATTTAAATTAACACTCTGTACAACACAGTCGTTTTTCTGAGCCAATTGTTCAATACTATTTAATAAAAGACCATTATCAAGATAATCAGGTAATGTATTATTAAGATTTGATAATTGGCTTGTTAATTTATTCTGTGCAGCAGTTGAACTATTCGATTTGTAAAGTGCTAGATTATTTACATCAGTTTGTATCTCCTCTTTATATTGTATATCAGAGTTATAGTTATTAATTATTCCGTAGAATAGGGGAATATATGCAAAAATAAAAAGGATTATAATTACAATAGATCCAAAAACAGGAATAATATATCCCCTTACAAAATGAAGTATCAAATCAAAAGTATCTTTATTTAAATCAATGTCCTTCATATATTCCTGATATTGAATATCCAGCTTGGTTAGAATTTTGAGAATATACTAGAGAACTTACAGTTAATCCAGATATATTCGTATTTTTATATAACGTATCAATATATATTGATAGTGTAGTTATATTTGGACTGTATATATACATGCTGAAATTTCTACCATTAAGATCTACATTCTGCAAATATGCACCTGTTGGAAGTGATTGGTTAAAGAAATTGAAAAAATTAATTGGATTAAATGCGTTATTTTGTATGTTTGATATAAAAGAGGATTTCTCTTTTGCAACATACATACCGCCAGCTATAACACTGTAGTTTGACAATTCAACTTTCAAATTACTTATTACATTTTTATCGCTATTAACAATTACAGAATATATTGAATCTACAACTAAGAGGACACCAGCAACGGCAACAAACGCAAGAAGTATAAGAGCTGAATAAAAATCAACTTTGAACTTTTTTACCTCTTTTATTACTTGTTCTCTAGTTGGAACTGGAACAAGGTTAATTGTATTTGCCATTTTTACTTTCTATATATCAATATATTTAATATTATTCCTCAACAAGTAAACTTCTAACTTCATAAAGAACCTGCTCAGGTGTTAAATCTGATTTAAGTAAATATCCTCTTACACTTTTTAATTTATATGCCTTTTTAACTTCAAACTCATTAGAGTTATTTGTAATTATCATAATTGCAATATCACCATATTTTTCGATATCACCTTCTAGAGTTTCAATAACATCAAATCCGTCCATTCCTCTAAGGCTCAACATAAGATCAAGCATTAAAAAATCTGGTTTGAATTCTGATGCTATTAAAACACCATTCTCCCCGTTAGATGCACTCCTGACATCATATCCTGCACTCTGCATAATAGTAACATACATCTCCCTTATATCTTTCTCATCTTCTATTATCAGACATTTTTTATAATCAGATAATTGTTTCATAATTTATTATCTAGCACATTATACTTTACCCACAAATTAGTAATTCTCATCTTACTAAAATGATACAGGTGAACTTGACCCAACTCCACCTGAATATAGGACGTAATCAAATATACCTGGCAAATTGCCAGATGAAGTTAACAAACTGTTTAATACTATTCTTGAGCCATTATAGTAACCTGAAGCATTTACGTTATACCCTTGAGTAACACCGTTATTAGGAATAATTATCACATTAGATGAATTTCCGGAATAATTTATCAATGTTGCTCTTACAATGTCCCAATTGTTGTTACTAGACGATTTCGAAAATGTAACAACATAATCATTGTTATAATTTGAATTTTGAGATAACCCATAAGGAGCTGCACAAGATGAATCTTCAGTTGTTGGAACAGAATAATTTCCATTACTATTAATTCCGGTAGGGTAATACAAGCACATATAGTTTGTTCCATCATTATTTATGAAATTGAGTTCAAGAAGTGATGTATTATCATACCAGCCAAATATAACGTTAGTAGATTTTGATATATCAGCTGTAACAGTTTCGTCTTTTTGCAAAACTGCATTTATTGATGTTGAGGGTGTAATTGTGTAGACACAATTACTACTCGTCGTTCCACTACAAGGCTGAGATATACCACTACTTGGAATACTTGAAGAACTATTCTGTATCAATGCCTTGGCACCAGATAATGCACTTTGTGCATAGAATTGTGCCTGTTGCATATTTGTATTTTGAATTGTTGAAACTGTATTTAGTGATATATTTTGACTAAGTGTAACAACAAGGAAAAATACAATAAATATAACAACAATAACTAAAACTAGCGCTTGTCCTTTATTTTTTTTAAGTACCATCATCTGCTATATTGTACTATAGAACTTAGTCCCATGTGAATATTTTTATCATTTCCCGTTAAAAGTGTAATTAACTGACCTGATTGTAATTGAAAATTCACTGAACTTATATTAACATTACTCTGATTCAAAAGTGTAGTTAAACCACTTCCATTTCCGTTAACTACAACCGTTTCCTCAATATATCCATTGTTATTAATAACCACATATTGAAATGTAATTGTAGAAGTTGTCATTGTTGAATTTCCTGATGTACTAGATAAACTGGATGATGTAAATTCAACACATGTATAATTTGTACTACAGCTTATTGGGTTATATGCATATTGAATAGACTTATCGATTGTTGTTTCTATTGTTGACAAACTACTCCTCAAGTAATTTCTCTCATTTATATCTGTTATTGTAGTAACAATATTCAAAAGAATAGAAGTTAACAGAATTGCAAGAAAACCGAATATAGCCATGGAGATAACAACCTCTATTAATGTAAATCCAGAACTATTCTTATTTCCAGCTTTCTGTTTAAATCTAATATCAATATATTTCCAAATATATCTTTTTATATTTTTCACTTCCATTCTTAATTATATTTAATATATGTGTATTTCATTTTTACTATTACCAAACTTCCTCTTATAAATACTTCTATAAATAATATATCTCATTGTATGTTATTACAACAGGAAGAGAACTTGAATTAAATTCGTTATATAGGACTTTTGATGTTAGGGAGATAAAGTTTCCTGATGAATTTGGAACAATTGACAATATATTCTTAAAATTTGTTAGGTTATAGTTACCTGTTGTATTCATTGTCATACTGCATTGGTAGTTACCTTGACCACTTCCAGTTGTATTTGTTGCAATATATACATTTTCAGGTGATACTGAATAATAAATATCAAATGATTGATTGTATGTAGGATTATAGCAATTTGATATTAGGTTAAGTAAACCAGGGGCTGAGAATCCATTCTGACAAATGTAATAGTAATATGTTACTGGATTGCTATAAAGTGTATTCAAGCACATCGGGTTATATGATTTAATCATATCGAACTTTTCGATTTGAGATACGTTTATATAGTTTGCATTGTCTCTATTTTCATTTTCATATTCGATTTTCAAATCTCTGGTTGATAGATTAAGGAGTGCTATTAAACTCAATCCAGTTATTGCTATAACTACAATTATTTCTATTAAAGATAAGCCATCTCTACTCTTAAACTTATCCTTAAATATTTTAAATATATTAGTCCGAATTCTTTTATATATATTTTTATTCATTGTATTAGATTAGGGTTGTAAAGTGGGGTAGAGTTATATTTTCCGCCTGAATAACTTGCAACTGTTACACTAGTTCCAGTTCCATGGTAAGCAACATTTAGACTTAATGAACCTAAATGGCTTGGCTGAATATATACACCTGTACTTCCGAAGACAAAACCAGTCCCTGTTAAGTTCTCATATGCTATATAGTAATTATTGCTAAAACCTCCAACAGGTAATTCCTTCCATGATATAACTAGATTAGTGTCACGAGAAAAGTTTCCCTGACTATATAACTGGTATTCAACACCATTCACTTTGTCTATAAATCCAGAACATGTTGAAAGCAATGGTATATCAAGAGTAAATCCAGAAGTATTATCTAATACGTATTGCAGATTACCTGAATATGAGAAATTGAGACTAGTTGGTGATCCATCATTCGCATCAATCAGCTTATATATACAATATCCGTTCTTTTGCTGATTTAATGAGAATAAATATCCATAAGTAATAGGGGAGTTAATGTTTTCAGTTACTGAATTGACTGCTAAATTCTCAGTAGAATTAAGTAATGATACTATACTATCAGAAACAGATTTTGAGTATTGATAATTCTTAGTGCTGTTTATTGCACTTATACTTATACCTAAAAGTATTGCTGTTATTGCTAGAACAAGCAGAATTTCAATTAAACTGAATCCCTTGTTTTTATAGCTTCCAATCATACACCTAAATAATAGTGTAAAATTAGAAATATTGGAAGTGAAAGGAAATAGCTGTAAAAAATTAAAGATGATAAAAACCCGATACCCATAAAAGGAGCAAAGAATATTGGATCTTTTAATTTTTTTCTTCTTAACAAAAGAACATATAAACCATATAACCCGCCGCTTATAAAAGATATATAAACAAATACAAGTGATAGATCAAATCCAAGAATAAAGGAGAGAGGGAATGACAAGTAAACATCGCCTAAACCTATTCCTTTTCTATTTGTTAATATATATATAGCAAGGAATAATATTAGTGTCAGAATTCCAGATAACAGGTGATACATAAATATGTTCAAATACTGATTTGAAAAATAGCTGAATAACATATTAGATGACTGTTGCAAAAATTCTGGAATAAACATTGTTACCAGTCCCAATGCTGACAATAGTGCTACCATTGTGTCGCTTATGAGATAATTCTTAATATCGTAATATGAAACATAGAATATTATTGAAGCAAAAATGAAAAACAGTATTAAATTTATATAGAAAATTGATATATTAAATCCATTCTGTGGTAGTAGATACATGCTGTACAAAAAATCAATTGTAAAAATTGCACCCAAAACCAACTCAACAAAGAAATACTCTACACTTATTTTATTTTTACAATATCTACACCTACCATTTAAATATATGTATGACAACACTGGAATTAAATCAAAAGGGCCTAATTTATGTTTGCACGTTTCACAATATGACCTACCAAGTATAGCTTTAGAAAATGTCTTTTTATTCTCAAATGTATTTATTGACACTTCTTTTTCCCTGTAAACAAGTACAGCAATAAAACTGGCTAAACTCCCTCCAATCATAAAAACTAATAAGGCTGATATAAAAAAGAGTATATATACTTCAATCATTTAATTAAAACATTGGCTTAGAGATCCATTAATAGGATTATCAATCATTGATAGGTTATATTGACTTGGAATTGAGAAATATGTATATGAATAAGACCCTCCAAGGAAATTACCATTCCCAGTTATATAGAATGGATTACCTAGAGTATCTGTACACTTACCACCAGATGGTGTTTTCAATACTAATATATATGCAGATTCCCCGCTACTGGTGCAATATCCAAATGAACTGTATACAGACTGATTCGGATTTCCCAATACATTTTTAAATGTATTTTCATCAAGTGGAGGTAATACAGAAGTATTCATGCTATTAACCAGATCACTTATACTACCTAGCTTATCAAATCCATCAGTAACAGAACCACAGTCGACTTTTGGATATGTGTTTGTTATTGAATCGTACTCATTTAAATACGTCTCAATTGAAGTAAGGGTCGCCTTATTTTTCTGATCCTGTGAATACCTCTCCGCACCAAGCAAACCAACAGTAGCAAGAGCTATAAGAACAGATATGAGGAAGAAAACTAATAAAAGCTCTATTAATGTAAATCCTCTTCTTCTGTAATTAGTTGGCAACATAATATGATGCAGTGCTTCCTTCCAGGAATACTCCCATCTGATAACCATTTGAACCTCCTGTAGTGTCATAGCAAAGATTTAAATCATTTGCATTAAATGATACTGGTCTTGTGGAACCACAACTCACTATACTGTTATAACTCAATCCATCTAATCCTACACATGTGCCATTTACTGTTATACCATCATTGTTACTATTTCCTTGAGTTGAACAATTATTTGTTGTTGAAGATATGAAACTACTAAAATTACTTACAGAAGGATAACTCCCTGATTGAGACTGATAGGTTTGAAGCATTGCATTCAACTGAGCTACTATATCTTTTCTTGATGTATCCCTCTGAGCACTTCTTGCAGCATTGAAGCCGACTATTGCAAGTGCTATTAATATACCAATAATAGCCATTACAACCAGGAGTTCTATAAGAGTAAATCCGTTATATTTTCTATTTTCCATACCACTTTATATTATACCTTTAATAATTATTTTTCAAATAATTATTATACTCTTCAAAAAATAACAAACTAATTATACAGAAGATAGCTACTTACTATCAGTACTAACATATACACTCATAGTTTGATATCCAATTCTGCCTGGTCCAGTAAATCTATTTAAAACTAGATTCGTGCTTGCAAAAAAGCCAGTAGATAATGCTGTAAAAGTTGAGGTCATATTTACGGTTGAATCTTTGTATAGAAATGCACCAGGTTCAATGTCTATAGATTCATTTGCTTCAAGATTCCTTTCAAACACATTACCATATCCATGTAAAAGTAATGTACCTTCAGTATCACTTCCAGTAAACCTGTCCATAAAAAATCCAGTTCCACCAATAAGAATATTTGAAATTCCTTTAACACGAGTAAAGGAATAATCTACGTTTTTTGTAGCTAGTAAGAACTGATGTTCTCTAACATCTATTTCTGTTCCAGGTTTAATTTGAAGAGATATTATTTGTCCAACGCCATCTCTTGAGAAAGCAATCTTCCCACTTCCATGTGCTTCAGTCATAACTATTGGCAGTCCAGCTATAAATCTTCTTCCTAACCCTTTAAGTATTTTCGCAGCTATATTTACACTTGGATCTTTCCATAAAAGTATGTGATGTTCAAAATATATAGCATCAGTAAACGCATCAAGGGTTACTACAACCTCTGGAACAAATTCCCCTTGAATTTTAATATTGTTATTTTGACTTGTATTAGTATTATCCATACATATATTAGCACTAAAGCTTAAGAATATACATAAATTCATTAAGATTGTTTAAATTTATATCTAATAAGTGCTTATTTCACAAACACATGTAGTTTGAAATATAATGTGAATATAAAGTAAAAATTTTTGAATATATTCTATGCAAATAATTATTACAAAAGATAATAACATAAATGAGATATCTGAAGAACTATTAGATAAGGATGTTATAGAAGTATCACTACAAACTGATAAAAAAAGTATTGGTATAGATGAGTTAGATGAATTAAAAAAATTCTTAAGTGTATTAGATGTAAATAGAGTAGGGGTTATATATAATGCAGAGAGACTAACGGACAGTGCTCAGAATTCCTTACTTAAAACATTAGAAGAGAATTCTCATGAAATATATTTAATAGTTGAATCAGTGAAGGATATATTACCTACAGTTTATTCACGAGCAAATAATATTAGGAAACTAAAAGATGATATTGTATATAGCGATGATGACAAATATATTCTTAGTATATTAAAACTTGATATAATTGACAAATTAAAATTCTCTATGGACAATGGCAATAGAGCTGAATATATACTAAAAATATACCTCAAATCATTAGAACATGATATTAAAACATGTTTAAAAATTGATGAACTTCTACAAAAGGTATCTGCAGGAGTCAACGGAAGAAATATATTAGATGAATTCTTTTTAACTTATGAAAAAGCATGACATTATAATTGGAATTGTAGCAATTATTATTGGAATATATTTGAGATTCTTTGTAAAGAATATCTTCTATAATTATGATTACATCTCATATAAAATTGTAGGAAATATAATGATACATGGAGGGAATTTATACAAAGAAACAACAAGGTATAACTATTCGCCACTGTGGGCATATATATTAGGTATATTTATGTATATATCTGAATTACTAAGAAATATTAATATATTCAGAGATTTAATTTGTTTAACACTTTCGCTGGCAGATATTGGATTATCGTATATAATATATATCAAAAAGAATATATATTATGCGATTTTTTTCTTACTTAATCCCATATCTATAGTAATAACAGGAGGTCATAATCAATTTGATAATATTGCAATACTTATTGCACTTATATCAGGTTTTATCTATGAAAGTTCAAAGAATCCAGTACATAAACATAGAAAAATAATTTCATATATTATGCTTGGAATATCTCTATCAATTAAACATATATTTTTTATATTTCCAGTATGGATATTCTTCATGGAAAAGACTCTAAAAGAAAAAATTGAAGGATTATTTATACCTTACATTATTTTCTTACTATCTTTTTCTCAATACATTTTCTTCTATCATGACTTAAAATATATAAAGGCAAATGTTTTTGAATACAGATCTTTCATACAAAATTCAATATACTACAGACTTCTGCCACATTCAATGATTGGATACATACACCCTTTTATACTATACGTTTTCATATTAGTTGTATTAGGACTGTATATGAAAAACAAGTATAGTTTTTTTGATAGCCTTATCTATTACTCAATAGCTGTAACTTTATTTGCATCAGGATTATCTATACAACAAGTAATAATTCCATTACCTGCCATATTTATAATGTTTAATACTACATATCTTCTATATTTAATTAATACAACGTGGCTAATAATGGTAAGTAATGTTGAACTATCTATAAAGCAAGTTATAAATAAGACTCCTCCTTTTATATTCAATATAAATACAACCCTTTATTTTCTGTTACTCGGCTTTATATTTTCAATATGCAACTTGAAAATTAAACAAATATTTATCGATTTTATTAATAGAATAGATGAGCAAGTAAAGGAAATATTTGAGAATTCTAAGTAAATTCATCATCTTTTTTTATTGCTTCTGATTTATGCTAAAATATGTAACATATGAGTTATGATGCATCAAGTATTACTGTTTTAGAAGGATTGGAAGCTGTAAGAGTAAGACCAGCTATGTATGTAGGTTCAACAGATTCTCATGGAGTTTACCACATAATATCAGAAGTTATTGATAACAGCATTGATGAAGCACTTCAGGGAGAATGTAACAAGATAATTGTTACACTTTATGATGATAACAGCATATCTGTAGAAGATAATGGTAGAGGAATTCCAGTAGAAATTCATCCACAAACAAAAAAAAGTACACTTGAAACTGTAATGACCATACTTCATGCTGGCGGTAAATTTGGAGGAAATGGATATAAAATATCTGGAGGATTGCATGGTGTAGGTGTTTCATGTACCAACGCATTAAGTGAATGGCTTGAAACAACAGTTAAGAAAGGCGGAAAAATATATAGGCAACGATATGAAAAAGGTGTTCCTGTAACTGGTGTTGAAGTAATTGGTGATTGCCCAATAAATGAAACAGGTACAAAACAACATTTTTTACCAGATGGTACAATATTTAGTGATTCAAAGATTCCAGTTAACAGCGTAATTGAAAAGTTAAGAAGGGAAGCATTTTTAATAAAGAATCTACGAATTGAAATTAATAGGGAAACTCCTTACGTATTCTTCTTTGAAGGTGGAATAAAAAGCTATATCAATTCAGTTTCAAGATACAAAAAGAAGAATACTTCAACAATATACTTTGAAAGTAAGGAAAATGATGTAATATTTGAAGTTGCACTTGTATATACTGATGAAATAAATGAAAATCTAATATGCTACACAAACAGCATTGAAAATCCAGATGGCGGTACACACGCAACAGGTTTAAGACAGGGATTAACAAAAGCAATTAATGATTATGCAAAGAAATATCAATTTATTAAAGATGAATCATTTCTTGGTGATGATGTAAAGGAAGGATTGCTTGCAATCATATCCTGTAGGCTTCCTAATCCACAATTTGAAGGTCAAACAAAGATGAGATTAAACAATCCAGAAGTACTTCAAATTGCAAAGAATATAACTACAGAAAAGATATCAACATTTTTAGAGGAAAATCCAAAACAAGCTAAAGTTATAATTGAAAAGATACAACTGGCTCAAAGAGCAAGAAAAGCAGCAAAAGCAGCCAGAGACTCCGTTATAAGGAAAAGTGCATTAGAATCTGCAAGCCTACCTGGTAAATTAGCAGATTGTTCCGAGAAGGACCCCTCAAAATGCGAATTGTATATTGTAGAGGGAGACAGTGCAGGAGGAACTGCAAAGCAGGGGAGAGATAGGTATACTCAAGCTATTCTTCCATTAAGGGGAAAACCTTTAAATAGCCAAAAGAATAGAATTGACAAGGTCTTGGCAAATGAAATGCTAAAAAACTTTGTTATTGCATTAGGTTGTGGAATTGGTGAAAACTTTGATGAAAAGAAATTAAGATACAAAAAAATCGTACTTATGAGTGTTGATGGTGCTGAGAACGTATACTTGAAAAACAAATATGGATATATATATGTAAAGAAAATAGGCGAGTTCATAGATGATGTATTAGATGGAAAACTAAAGAAAGATGATTTTTCAATACTATGTTATGAATTCAAGTCAAAAAGAAATTGTTTTAAACCAATTTCTTATGTAATAAGACATGAATTAGATGATGTACTTCTAAATATAACCCTATCAAGCGGAAAGAATATTAAGGTTACAAAATCTCATTCACTTTTTACTGAAGAGAAAGGTAAGATGGTTCCTGTTCTTTGTGGAAAACTAAAAATTGGAAGTCAGATATTTGTAAGCAGTGCAATTGAATACAAGAACAATGATGAATACGTATTAAATACAATAAATTATATTGCACAGAAGAAATCTTCTAAATATATCAAGCAGCTCATAGTAGTTGAACAAAATGATATTCAAGAAGCACGAATGTTCAATGTGTTAAATGAATTCTCTTCTGTATCTTCAAGATTGCCTGAAACTCCAAATGAAGTTATGTTAAATAGGTATATGGAAAAAAAGACAGAAGACATGGTTTTTAGCATGTATTATGGAATTGATTTTGAAACATATATACAGAATGTTAAACACTTGGATGATGAGTACGATAATAGAAAGATATATATTAAAGGAAGTCAATATATGATTAAATCATCTATTGAGTTGAATTACAGTTTTATGGTATTTCTCTCGTATGTATCAACTTGCTGTTCATTTAACCATGAGGATTATAGCGTACATATAAAATCAGTTGATGAGAAAGATACAAAGAATATACTTGAAGCTATTTTCAATATATCAGAAGACATGGTCGAGACTGGTAGCAATAATTCTATAGTTATACATTCACCAAGCCTATATATTTTCTTAAAAAAGATTCTATTAAATAATAGCGAAGATATAATTCCTGATATATTGATGAATTTCCCATATGATCTACAAATTGAATACCTCCTCAGAATAATTAAATTATCAAAGAAAGAATATAACTCATCTGATATATTAGATTTCTCCAATATTACTAAATCTAAACTTGATACATCAAGAATTAGGTATATATTGGAAAACAGTCCATATAGAAAAATAGAATTTATTGAAAGGGATAATTACATAATAACAAGCAAGGCTGAATTACTCATGAGTACGTCTGCTGATGAACATAACTTGACTACAAAACAAATGGAATCAGTTGAACTGGAAGAGATTGTTGCGATAGAAGAAACTACTGCAAGTAGTAAATATGTCTATGATTTTTCAATTCATGGAGATGAAAATTTCAACTGCAACGGAATATGTGCACATAATACAGATGCTGATGTTGACGGGTCTCATATAGTAACTCTTCTCCTTACATTCCTATTCAGATACATGAAAAGCCTTATTGAAAATGGCTTTGTTTTTATAGCCCAACCTCCTTTGTATAAATTGACAACACAAAAAAAAGATAGTTTCTGGCTGCAGGATGATGAAGAAAAAGATAAAATGGTAGAGAAATTAAATAAGGAAGGAATAAAAATTGATTCAATACAAAGATATAAGGGTCTTGGTGAGATGACATATGACCAACTATGGGAAACTACCATGGATCCATCTAAAAGAACACTCAAAAACGTTACAATTGAAGACGCTAATTATGCTGATAGAATATTTGATACATTAATGGGTGAAGAGGTATTACCAAGAAAACAATTTATTCAAGCTAATGCAAAATCTGCAGTTCTTGATATATAGAAAAATATTGTATGGATAAGATAAAAGTTGTAAATATTACTGATGAAATGAAAACAAGCTACATCAACTACGCAATGAGCGTAATTGTTGAGCGTGCTCTTCCTGATGCTAGGGACGGATTAAAACCAGTTCAAAGGAGAATAATATACTCCATGGATCAGTTGCTACATATAAGGCATAATACAAAGTACAGGAAGTCTGTTCAAACAGTAGGGGAGGTTTTACAAAAATTTCACCCTCATGGTGATGTAAGTGTGTATGATGCACTTGTCAGAATGGCACAGGATTTCTCAATGAGGAATCCTTTAATAGATGGTCAAGGGAATTTTGGTTCTGTTGATGGAGACAGTGCAGCAGCTATGAGGTACACTGAAGCAAGACTTGCCAAAATATCTGAAGAACTAGTTGCTGATATTGAAAAAGATACCGTACCATTTAGAGATAATTATGATGGAACTAATCAGGAGCCTACAATTCTTCCATCAGTTATTCCTAACCTTTTACTTAATGGTAGTGAAGGTATTGCAGTCGGAATGGCTACTAAGATTCCTCCTCATAATCTTAATGAATTAATGAATGCTCTTATCTTCATTTCAGATATTGCAAAGAAGATGTACCTAAATGACACTGTTGTAAAAGGAGAATTTGTAACAATTGATAAATTTGATGGAGAATATGATATGGACAGTCTTCTTGAAATAGTCAAAGGTCCAGATTTCCCAACGAAGGCAGAAATATATAACACAAAAGCGATAAAGGAATTCTATAGAACAGGAAAAGGAGTAATATTAATGAGAGCAGTTGCTCAAATTGTTGAAGATAAAAAGAAGACTCACATAGTAATTACCGAACTTCCATTTCAGGTAAATAAAGCCAGACTTATAGAGAAGATTGCTGATATTACTAAATCTGGAAGAATAGAAGGGATAAGTGATATAAGGGACGAATCTGCAAGAGGCGAAATACGTGTAGTTATTGATTTAAAAAAGGATGTGTCACCAAACTACATTTTAAATTCTCTGTACAAATTCACTGAAATGCAGTTGAATTTCAATGCCAATATGCTTGCTCTTGTTGATAATGAACCTAAAGTACTTAACTTAAAGAATGTACTTGATCTATTTATAGAGCATAGACAAAAAATTATTGTTAACAGATCAAAATTTGATTTGAAGATATACCAGGCCAGAGCTCATATTCTTGAGGGACTTCTAAAAGCCCTTGATATTCTTGATGAGGTAATTAATACAATAAGATCATCAAAAACTCAGGAAGATGCTAAAAACAACCTTATGACTCTTTATGGATTCACTGATATTCAAGCAACTGCAATTCTGGATATGCAACTTAGAAAATTAGCAGCACTTGAAAGAGAAAAATTACAAAATGAATATGATGATCTTGAAAAAAGAATTGACGAGTTAATAACCCTTCTTTCAAGTAGATTATTAATAATGGATACTATAAAAGAAGAATTTGAAAAAGTAAATGAAAGATATAGTACTCCAAGATTAACCAAAATTATTACATCCGCCCCTGGAGAAATTACAATTGAAGACACGATATCTGAAGAACAGGTTGTAATAACGATATCTAATAAGGGGTATATAAAGAGAATGCAAAAAGATAGTTTTAAATTGCAGAATAGGGGGGGGAGGGGAGTACTTTCAGGAAATAGCAATAATGAAAAAAACGGCGAAGAAGAATATATAAGGCATATTATTAATTGTTCTACTCTGGATTACATTCTTCTTTTTACAAATAAGGCAAAAGTGTTTCAAATAAGGGCATTTGATGTAAAAGAATACCAGAGAACTGCAAAAGGACAATCTATTGTCAATTTAATTGATATACAAAGTGATGAATATATTACAGAAGTCATAACGAAGTCAAAGAATGGATTTATAGATAAACAGACAGGCAATAGCGTGAAATATATTGCTATGATAACTATGAAAGGTACAGTTAAAAAGATATCATCTGATGAATTTAACTCAATTAGAAAATCAGGACTCAATGCAACCAAACTTGAAAATGGTGATGAACTTGTTTCAGTAAGAGCACTTCCAGAAGAAAGTACAATAATAATAGGGACTAAGCTTGGTAAAGCAATACATATTGAAGAAAAGAAACTAAGAGTGCTTGGAAGGATATCATATGGTGTAAGAGGTATAAAATTAAAAGGTGAAGATAAAGTAATTGGAATGGATATAGTACATGATGAAAACTCATTTGTATTTACAGTATCAAAAAAAGGATATGGTAAATTAACAAAGATAACTGAATTTCAGATTCAGAATAGGGGAGGAAGCGGTGTAAGGTTAGCAAAAGTAAGTAGTAAAGCTGGTGAGATACACTTCATGTCAATAATACAAGATAAAACTAACTTGAATATTATGCTAGCCTCAACAGAAGGAAATACTATTCTCGTGTCTATAGATACCATCCCAACACTGGGAAGGAATACATCAGGAGTTAAACTTATAAAGTTAACTGATGGTGCATATATATCACAGGTGGAGATTAGCTAAATAAAAAAGTATATATATTATTATACATTTATTTGTTACTGGTTGATTTTTGGATAAGAAAATTGTATAATATATAATATGAGTCATGAGATTATTACTACAAGACCTGAAATAAATACTACAGAAGAAATAGAAGCATTAAATGTTCTTATAAGATTGCTTGGAAAGGATGAAGAAAAAGATGAATTATACAAAAGATATAAAGATAGTGATAAAAAAAATCGTAATAAAGCTATATTTGACACTTTGAACATTACAAAACCTAGTGATAGGAAATTCATTAGAGAAGTACTAGAAGCTACTGATCGTATAGAGCTCGCACAAGAAGGCAAAGATACCTCATATTTGATAGAAGAATATACAATATTAGAACAATTGCTAAGGAGAAATATAGCGATAATAAAGAGATATAATCCTACTATTAGTGATATAGATGATGTTAATAAAGCCATCATCGATACACTATTAAATGATCCATCACTAAGTGGACTAAATGTTAATACAATAATCGAGGAATACTCTAAGTTTTACGCAAAGAAGAGGATACGTACAATTTTGGGCACAGTTATGGGAATATCTGGAATAGCATTTACAGGTGTAGGAATAGGGACAGGTTTATTTATTCCTTTTATTGCAAGTGTGGTTGTTTCATCTATAGCGATAGGATTGGTAGGATATGTTATTAAACATGATTATAATGAAAATCGTACTGCTATAGAAAAGAAAGAAGCAAAACCAATAAAACGTATATTTAGTAAATTTGCTCCTTTTTATCCAATGACAGGGATAAATGAGGCATTAAAAAAATTCACTAATCCTGATAGTATAGAATCAACTGATAGAGAAATGATGTTTAATAATTACAATGAACTAAAAGAATTTGCTGAAAAATATGAAGGTGGTAATTTTGCTAATGATTTCGTTAATAAATCCTTAAAATGTTTATCTGAGGAAAAAGTAATAAAAGGATTAGAGGCTCATTTAAATCAAGTTCATGACACAATGGAAGAGCTGCTGAAGGCAATTCCAGAAAGTATGATGGACAATAGACACAAAGAACTAATGAAGTTTGCAGCTAAAATTCATGACCTATTTAAAGGATTAACAACTGCTAAAGGACAAATAACTGCGGACCACTACATACTATTAGCTAAATTTATTGAAGATAACTTTACGAATAAAGTAGTAGAGATGGAAGCTTTAAGTAATGGTGAAGTTGAATTCCTCGCTGATGTAATTAAAAATCATGAAAACATACATCATGAAAGTGAATGCCTTAAAGTAGCAATAGATGATACGACATATACAACACCTAACAGTAAAGGACTCGCACGCATGTTTATACTTATAGCGGATGTCATTACAAATTCAGTAGTATTCAATGGTGAAAGTAGAAAAATAAAAGTAAGTGAAGAAACACTTTATAGATATCTCGATTTGTGTAGCAGGCATATTAACCCTGAAACTAGAAAAATTTTTAGACCAGAATGGGTATCTATAACCGCAATAACCTTAATCAAAATTTTTGATAAATTAATTGAGAACGGTGTTAGTGTAGATACTAGCTATAGGTCAGACATATTAGATGGTGTAATTAATGTTATGAATAATGATATGAATAATCTAAATAACAAATCTGAAGAAAGTAGAGTACAGACTGAACTTGCAAAACTGAAAGCCTTCAAGCAAACAACTGATAATCAATCTAATCAAAATCAATAGATTTTAGGATTTATAACGGATCTTTCGCAAAATTTTCACATGAAACATCCTGTTTGTATTGATATATATGGACAAAGAACAAATATTGCAAGAAATGTGTTGTCACTAAATAATGGTATACAGAGTGAAAATTATATGCTATATTTTATATAAAATGATGAGATGTTTTCTTACAGAGAAAAGTGATTAATTCAATGAAATAAGCATAAAACAGGGTTTGTAGTCACTAAAAAAATACATCCTGTTAACAAAAAAAGCTTAACATCAATATTAACGACATAATTTCAAACATTATCCTGCGGAAGATCCGTTATAACTCAAGTTAAACAAACTTTACCCATTGTAAAAGTAGGAACGTTGATAAATCAATGAACATATTCCAAGTTTTGAAGGATAAGTAAAAACATTGACTAGATAGGATAAAGTGGGCAAAATTTAATTATGACAAAAAAAAATTGCCCCAACTAAATGATAAGGAAATGTCATTCATAAATCAACTTTGTGAATTTTTGCCTGACAGAAGGGCAGGCAAAAGAGGAACGAAGCCTATACCAAAACATATTCTAATACAAGAACTTTTCCTCCTAAATATGGATGGATTAAAGTGGAGCAGAATTAGACTGCTTCTACTGTAAGAAGATATATGGAGGAGTGTCAAAGAAGAGGAATGTATAAAAAGTTCTTCAATAATCTTAATAAAAATTTTAAAAAATACAGACCAAGTAAAAGTATTATAGATAGTACCTAAAAATTGAATCATTCAAGTTTAAAAGAGGAGTAGCATACAGTGGAAAAAGTCACAAATACGCATGTAAGATTACATAGGAACGTATCCCTTTAGGGAGTAGAAATTTAGGTACGTATCTCTAGCATAGAGAAATGAAGAATATATTCCATTGACAGTAATATTTGCAAAAGGGTCAAGTGCTGAGTCACTGGTACTCCGCAGTGAGTAAAGGAACTTGATAAAGTACTTATAAAGCAAGATAAATTACCATATAACATGTATTTGGATATGGGATATGAAAAGTATGAAAGAAGAAGAGAAATGAGAAAGAGAGGATGTAGAATTCATATGGAGCATAGGAACGTATCTCTTAAGAGAAAAGATTAAGAAAAATTCAAAAAAGAAGGGACCTAGATTTTCCTTTACTGACGAGAGCAAAGTACTCATGCTGAGTATAAGAAGATAAGGAAGAAAATTGAAACATTTTTTGCATTGGTACAGTCATTTTGGAGGATAAGATTTAGGAGAGAAAGAAAAAATTCATTGAGTTTTGTTGAATGAGTTCAAGCTTTTCAGCTAAATATTACGCTTCTTCTTTTATTGCAATGACTATCCCTATCTTCATTATTTCATAGTTGTGATATATGCAAGAACATCAAAATCGGGATCAAAAAACTCAATCATTTCCAAATCCGGACGATCAATAATTCTCAAATTATTTGGATTTTTCTCTAAAAAATTCTTTTTAAATAAGTTCACATCAGGAACATGGAAGTCATTACATCCTACTTGCATTCTATATGGATCTGGCTGTCTTATACGAATAAGGGTCAGATCGTTATGTGGTAAATGGACGGGAACATGAAGGTTCACATATATGCCATGATGTTGATCGTTATTAAACTCACCTAAAGTGAGCAGCAAGGTTTTTACATATTCGTATTCATCTTGGTAGTGAGAGAATATGGTTAACCCCTCAATTGGGAATTCCAAATTAGTAATTCTTTTACATAATTTTGTGGTATTTTCAGCAACATAATGAATAGCTTCTTTTAAAGTCTTTTCATCTCTTATTGGACTAAATCGATATAATTTGCTCATGGTTTATATACGCCTTTCTACAAAACATTTTAGACCAACTATATCATGAACCTTATGATCATAAAGATATGTCTTAATCCAATATGTATATTCTATACCGTCCGATCTGACACAATCTTTTTTGAGATACGTTCTACCAATACCATAGTACACGCTACTTTATACGATGTCAACTAGCCGTGTTAGCCAAGACGTTTGTATTCAAAATACTCAATAGTAACACTCATTTTATATTTCATTTTTCTCACTTATTTTGAAGTCTATTCAAGAATTTGTTTAATTGTATTCTACTAATACCATATGACCTAATGGATACATGGGAATCAAGTTCACTATGAAAATCACTAACTCCTGTGAATATTATTCCATTGTTTTTTGCATATTCAGTTAATACTTCCCTTAATTCATTGCTGTTATTTCTTGGGTGGGTTAATTCAATCGCATCTAAACCAGAGATTATTAAATCAGTTATAACAGAAATAAATCTTTCCTTTCCAATTTTGTTATAGAATTGACCTGGATGTGCTATAGAAGTTATACCATTTGATTTTAGTTCATCTCTATTTGTAAATTTATTTGAGTATGCTAGTAAATGAATATCAACATCCATATATCTGGTTGAAAACCAATACCCTCTATGTATTTTACATCTCTTCCAGATGCAATTAATCTTGTATTCTCAAATTCAGTTTCGTCTAATAGAAAATTATGATCAGTAATTGAAATTACTTTTATACCATAACCATATGCAATTTCGATTATTTCATGTGGCGTATATATACCATCAGAATTTACTAAGTGAATTTGCAAATCAGATATGTATTTTTTTATAGATGTAAATTAATATACTATAAAGACATGTAATGTATATATATAAATATATAACTCATTTATTAAGATAGCAAAGTGTATTAAAAATGTATTAAATTATATGAAAAGTTTTTACCTTATTCAAAAAGAAGCATGCTACTTGTTTTATAAGCAATCAGATACAATTATATTGTAAAAATAGTCGAATATAACTAGGAAAAATGAAACAAAGATTAGCATATGACGTTATCTCTAATATATTTCCAGAATCAGATAATTTAGACGAAAGACTCGAATATATAAAGAAGTCGATGAATTCAATCAATTCATTTCAAGTAGTATGTGCAGTATTCAGTATTCGTCCTGAAGATATATTTATTAATAAAACCAGGATAGATGACGTAATCTACTATATTTCATCAGCAAACAATATACCTATAGAACAGGCTAAGGACATATATAGCACTGGTACGGAATCAATATCGACAATAATAGATTATGCACTTACGCATAATGTTTCTGATATATCTGGTGAAATAAATTACAGCAAGATAGTCGATATGGTTATATATAACTTTAAACCATATCCCTCTTTACTAAATGATTCACATAAATATATCTCTGTTATGATGAAATTGTCCAGAGTTTACTCGCTTTATCAACAAAATCTATATATTGATCAAACTACTCAGGCATTAAACAACAAATCAATTAAAGTCGAACAATCTGAAAGTATTTCAGTTAATGTAAATAGCAAATTACTTAGTTCTAATGCAAAACTTGTTATACATCTATCAATCAATGGGTTAAGTAGTTATCAAATAGAGAGAACTTTAATTGATAGGAAACTAGTATCATCACATGAAGAATGGATATCACTACTTGAAGAAATATATATGTCGAACAAGAATAATGAAATAAATGAATATTATAATAGCTCCAGTGGAACTAGGTATACTAAAGACCCAAATTTTGAATTATTTGTAAAAAAAATAAAAGAAATTGGTATAGAACGAAATAGGATAGTAACACTCGAAGAAATTATCAATACAGTATATAAAATATATGTATCAGATGGCTCAATAAATATTGGACTTTCAAAAGACAGCTATAATCAATTAACAACAGTACTTAAAAAATTCAAAATTCTACTCAGTGACGAACTATTAATTGAATTTCTCTTTAATCAAGGTGATATAACAATTGCAATCTACAGGAAAACTCTTGCAAATGCTTTAACAAAGGTAATTAAATATATAGGAATATCACAAAATGACGTTAATGTTGTACAAACATCATCAATACATGATTTGCTTAAATTTACTACTGAGGAAATAAAATCAAAACAAGAAGGAACAAGAATAAGAATACCCTTTTCAATATATGATGTGCGTGAGGAATTAAGGCAATTGCTAGTATCAACTGATTGGATAAAAAGATTTCCGCATACTAAAACGCTCTCACATTCTTCTATTGAATTTATAAATGAATTTCTTTTTGGCGAACATGAAAAACCTCTTTATGTAGTTTCAAAAGAATTTGGTCTATCAGCTCAACAAACGAATAGAATGCTTAGGAGACTTTTATTAGTAGTCAAAAGCTATGAATTATCAAAACAAGTTGTATTATCAAATAGATCTGAATCCAAATACATTACAAACATCAGGAAAATTATTGAATATTTCAGGGATATTAATGAATCAGAGTATATACTTTCTGCAATTCTTAGTTTAGCACAGCAAAAATATTTACAGCAGATATTCAAATTCTTAAGAGAAAGGAAACAAATTGGAACATATGATAAAGATGGTACATATATTGAACCTGTTTCAAAACATATTATACAAGTTATTTTAAACAAAATTGAAATCAACAAGAATGATACAGTACCACTAAATGTATACAATTTTTTAGTGTATGCTTCAAGATTATCTAAAAATACAGAGATTGATATTAATAGGGCTCTGAAATATATACATAATCAATCAATGTATATACGTAGAAGAAGAATTCCTGAAAGCATATCATACGAAGGAAAGATAACGATACGCCCAATAGATTTTGCTTCAATAGCATTTAGAAATGCAATGCGGAATTTAGGGTTATCACCGTTTGAAACTGGTGGATTTAATTTCTGGCTACATGCTCTATCCGATTCAGGTATTGTTGGAACTTACGGATATAACCCATTAAGCAATGTTGAAAATAGGATGGATAATGTAAAAGAGTTTCTTCAAATTACACTTAAAAGATATACAGAAACATTTCCACATTCCAGAGGGATGAGATTGAAGAAATATTTAAATACTCTAAGAATCAAGGTTGGACTACATCAATTGAATAAAAGTAATAGCGATGTATCAATTACAGAATTTATTGAAACCATAACAAATAGAAAAATTAATGCAGTTGAAGCATATGTCGCCATATGTATAGCAACAAAAACGAACCAAAATTAAAGAGTTATATATATTTTTTTTTAATATTTAAACAATCTGGTGAAAATAAGTTACAGATAAAAATTGATATTTTAATCATATGAATATAATATATATAGGTAATGACTGTACTTGAAGCTTTAATAAGTTTAAAGAAATTAACTGATGGGGATGCTGAAAAAATAAAGCTTGAAAGCGTAAAACAAGGTATTCCTCCTGAAGCGATATTAATTTCAAGACACCTGGTAAGTAGTAATGACCTCACAGTAGCTAGAAGCGTATCATATAATATTCCGTTTATAGATTTATCCAAGATACAGATAAATAGGGAAGTACTTAATGTATTGGATGAAAAAAACGCAAGAAGTCATCAGTGCGTCATATTTGAATTGATTGATGATGGGTCTGTAAAGATGGCAATGGTTGATCCAATGGATATACAGTCGATTCGTTATCTTGAAAAATTAATATCAAAAAGAATAATTCCATATTTTGCATATAAAGAGCAGATACTTAACATATTAGAAACGAAGTATGGAGCTCAGATCGAGAGTAAAGTAGTAGGGGATATAGAACAAGCACATAAGGAAGGTATCTTCCAGCTTGAGGAGGATAAGGATGCAAGACTTGAGTTAATTGCCTCTAATTCTTCAATGGCTCCTATTGTAAAGATAATAAATACTGTACTTGATTTTGCACTAAAAGCAAAAGCATCTGATGTACATATTGAACCTCTAAAAGATAGACTTCGATTTAGATTTAGAGTAAACGGTATTCTTGTTGAAAAGTTGTCTATACCAATAACATTCCACGCACCTATTGTATCTAGGATAAAAATAATGAGCAGGCTTAAGATTGATGAAAAAAGAATACCACAAGACGGTAGATTTGATTTAAAAACTACAGATAGTGGAGATGTTGACGTTAGGGTATCAACACTACCTGCAAATTATGGTGAAAAGATTGTATTAAGGTTATTGAAAAAAACAGGAGGTATCCCCAAACTTGATGATGCTGGACTTAGAGGTAGCGCATATAAAGTGTATATGGAATCTCTAAAAGCAACATCTGGAATTGTGCTTGTTACAGGACCTACTGGAAGCGGTAAGACACAAACTCTTGCAAGTTCTCTTTCCATACTTAACAAAGAAGCTGTTAACATTGTATCAATTGAAGACCCTGTAGAAATAGTAATTGATGGAGTCAACCAGGTTCAGGTAAATAATGAAGCCGGATTAACTTTTGCATCAGCTCTAAGGTCTTTTTTAAGACAGGATCCTAATATAATAATGGTAGGGGAGATACGTGATGAGGAAACTGCACGTCTTGCAACACAAGCTGCCCTAACAGGGCATCTTGTATTATCAACAATTCATACTAATAGTGCTGCAGGTGCTTTACCAAGATTAATGGATATGGGTATAGAAACATATCTTATCTCATCTACTGTTGATGTGGTTGTAGCCCAAAGGCTAGTAAGAGTATTGTGTGAAGACTGCAAAGCTCATTTTTCTGCAAGTGATGAAGTAAAAGTTGATATATTAAAAATGATAGGAGCTCTTAGCAGTTTTGATGTTAACAGTATTGCAAAGAATACAGCAGAAAAGCTGAAAGAAAAATTTCCAGAAGAGAACATTGATACAGATAAGATATATATGTATAAACCTGTTGGGTGTGCTAAATGTAATAACACTGGATACACAGGTAGAATTGGAGTATTTGAAGTATTAAAGATAACTCCTGAGATATCTCAGATGATAATAAAGAGATTGAGTGACAAGGATATTGAAAATAGGGCAAAAGAGAATGGCATGATAAGTATGTTGCAGGATGGATTACTCAGAGTACTGGAAGGAACGACTACTCTTGAAGAAGTTATAAGAGTTTTGAAAGATTAATTTATTATGTGTTAATATATATTTAGAAATATGGATGATTTATTAGATATAGTTATAAAAAGAAATGCATCTGATTTACATTTAGTTGCAACGTATCCGCCGATTATTCGTGTTGACGGCTCTCTTGAATACATAAATTCTACAGAATTGACTAAAGAAGTAATCGAATTACAGTTAAAATCCTTACTTAATGAAGAGCAAAAAAAGATACTTGATGAATATAAGGAATTAGATCTTGTATATGCTCATAAATCTGGAAATAGATTTAGAATAAATATTTTTTATGAAAGGGGAAATCTTTCAGGAGCTTTTAGATTAATTCCTACTTCAATAAAATCAGTTGAAGGATTAGGACTTCCATCTATTCTTCATGAATTCACAAGATTGAAGCAAGGATTTATTCTTGTGACAGGACCAACTGGACATGGAAAAACAACAACAGTTGCATCAATATTGCAGGAAATTAATGATAAGTATCCTAGAAATATAATTACAATTGAAGATCCAATTGAATACATATTTCCGAAATCAAAGGCATTAGTATCTCAAAGGGAGCTTGGTAGAGACACTTTAAGCTGGGATAATTCTCTAAAGAGTGTTCTAAGAGAAGATCCTGACATTGTTTTTATAGGTGAGATGCGTGATTTTGATACAATATCAAGTGCAATTACAATTGCAGAAACTGGACACCTTGTATTTGCAACTCTTCACACAAATAGTGCATCTCAAACAATTGACAGAATAATTGATGTATTCCCAGAGAATCAACAAAACCAGGTCAGAAGTCAACTAGCAAGTATCATTGAATGTATAATATCTCAAAGGCTTATTGAGTCAAATAAAGGAGGTAGAGTTGTAGCAAGTGAAGTACTTTTAGCAACACCTGCTGTAAGAAATATTATACGTGAGGGTAAGACTTATCAAATTGATAATGTAATTCAAACATCATCAGACCTTGGTATGATTTCACTTGAAAGATCTCTTGTTTCTCTTGTTAAAGAAGGGAAAATCTCTATTGAAAAAGCTCAACAAGTAGCTAGCAGACCTGATGAAATATTGAGATTGTTTAGATAATTATTTATTTTATTAATAGTAAAAATGATTTTATACAACTATAAAGGAAAAAATAAGAAAGGGGAGTCAGTCAGTGGAGTTATTGAAGCAAGGGATGAACAAGCAGTTGCTGATGAACTAATTGAAAAAGGTATAATTCCAATAAAGATAAGAAAACAACAGGAATTTATTCATGTACTAGATAATTTATTTAATTCTAAGCCGGTATCTATTAAAGAGAAGGTTATATTTTACCGTGAATTCTCTACAATGATATCAGCAGGGCTTCCAATTGATGATTCTATTGAAGTTGTGCTAAACCAGTCAACAGACCAAAATTTTAAACATTTACTAACCGATATATTAAAGCTTATTAAAACAGGTAGTAATCTATCAGATGCACTTAGTAAGTACCCAAAGGTATTCACATCTGTAGAAATAAACCTAATTAGGGCATCTGAAGCATCAGGAAAGCTTGAAACTGTTATAGCTAGACTTGCAGACGATGTAGAACAATCATCGATACTTCAAGGTAAAATTAAAGGGGCATTATCATACCCAATATTTGTTATTGTCATAGCAATAGCAGTTGTCGGACTCATAACTATAAAATTAGTTCCTTCAATGCAGAGCCTTTACTCTGGGTTTGGTGCAACTAGTTTACCTCTACCAACAGAGATTCTTGTTGCTATATCTAACTTTATTCAACAATTCTATTATATCGTCATTATAGTCTTTGTTATAGCTTATTTAATATTCAGATACTACATTTCAACACCAGATGGTAAATATGTTATAGATAAATTGGTACTTTCAATCCCTATATTTGGGGAATTATTAAAGAAATACCAGATTGTTAAATTTATAAAAACATATAATATGTTGATTGGTGCTGGGCTTCCGATAATAAATGCACTTGACCTTGTATCATCTTCTCTGGGAAATGAAGTTTATAAAGGAGTAATAAAGGACTGTGTTCCACAAATAGAAAAGGGTGTTACATTTGCAAGAGCTCTTGGTAAATCAAATTCGATTCCGCCAATACTATCAAGATCAATTGCAGTAGGGGAGGAAACAGGTAAAACAGAGCAGATATTGGATAAAATAGGCAGTTATTATGAGTATCAAGTCAATGATGCAGTAAATAACCTGACAAGACTAATTGAACCTATTCTACTTGTTGTTCTTGGTGGTATTGTTGCATTCATTGCAGTATCCATATACCTTCCTATATACAACTTCTCTAATGTGATACATTAAGATAAGGATTTTCTTATACAAGTCTTTTATTAATTTTCAATATATATTATAATACTAATATGGGTAGGGAAATTAATAGTTGAGAATATATTAAAAATAGAGAGGAACAGAATAAAATTGTTTATTATATCTCAACTTCGACAGTTGAAGTGTACGAAGGCTGATATCAATGGATTTTGTAAGAAACTTTGGCCCCACAATTAGGAGATTTGTTTTAGAAGCTTATTCTCTCCTATAATTGTTTCCTTATTATTTATTGTTAGTGCTATTGTATTTTTGTATTTCTCTAATATATTATGTATTGAATCATCTGCTTTTAATTCCAATATTCTTGATACCATGTATGCTAGTATACATATGAATACATGTCCCTTTACTCTGGAGTCTGAATAGTGATAGATTGGTCTGATATCTAATGTGTTTTTGATAATATCAAATGCATGTTCAATGGATGTCTGTTGTTTATATATCCTTATTATACTTTTTGTTGATGTTTGTTTTGTATTTGTTTTTATCATCCATGTTCCATCAAGCAGTGATTCTTTATCTATGACTTCACTTTTAAGTTCATATGAATCATTAAAATATCTTTGATAATATTTTGATATGTGTTTTGCTAGGAATATTTTGTATGTATCTGGGTGGTCATTTTTTGCTTTATTAATAATTGATATACATTTATCTATTATTAATTTTCTATGGAGAGATGTTTTTTTTGCTGTTTGGGGGTTGTAACAGATAATGCCATATTCACTTTTTTGATAAAATAGATTATCTTCTAATTTTGTGAATGTATATTTCTGTTTTAGTATTGTCTCTATTTTTTTATATATCTTACTTGTTGATGATGATACTATATATCTGTAGTTCTTTTTTTCCATGAATTCGATATTCTCTTTTGATATCATTCCTTTATCTGAGATGAATAATATATCTGTTGTTGGATACGATGAGGTAATTTTTACTACCATTTTCTGGTATGTTTTACAATCGGATATATTTCCTTCAAATACCTCACTGTATATTAGAGAATATTGTGAATAAGGAGAAGTAGGAATAGGCAAAAGAGAAAAAAGGCAGTAGAATGGGATTAGTAATAATTCATCAAACTGCCATTATGATAGAGTATAGCAAATAATCAAAATATCCACGAGTGTTTCTTT
>JAKAPS010000017.1 GCA_021806925.1 bacterium
AAATCTGATGAAATATTAAATAAAATAGCTTAAAATCAGTATTTAATTCTTCCGTGGGTGCTAACCTATTTCTATTCGTCCCTTCATTTCAACCTTTTTCTATCTTTAGTGTTTAACTTGAGATTTATCACAAATTTGGTATAGGTAATTAGATTTGAATCTAGAAAGAGATGTTGGTGACGTTAATGCTGTTCTTAGTAGTGAGACTGAGAAGTTATTCTCGAAAATATTAAAACCATTTAACAGGTTTAGACTAAAAAGGTAATATAAATCTATTTTGTATTTGTAACCTCAATTAGGTAACTAGGGTCAGTTGTTATATTATTTGAATACACTACAGTCCCTAGCTTTAATAAATTCTGTAGGTCAATACTTGGATATTTGTCATACTCCATATTTGAAATAACAATATAGTTTATATTATATTTTCTTAATATACCTTCTGCAATGCTATAACTTTGAGTAGTGTAAAGTGTTTGAATATCATTTATTCTAGTAGAATAATATATTCTTCTCCACTGAAATTCATGATTCGGCCAGCCAAGAACAGTCTGCAATCCAGTATTAGCACTTATTCTTGCATAATATGTATAACTATCCCCTATTGCTTCTGCAATTACAGATTTGTTATTTGCATTTTTGTTTAGATAATTAATAATATCCATATCGCTGGTGCTTTCATTCAGTGTAATATACTTGGTAGCATTATCTGTCATATATTTTGACATACATAATGAGAATATACAGAACTGATTTTGGGAGTTTGTTGTGTTTTGCTGAGATATATATACATTCAGATATGCTTGATTTATAGCAACAACAGTATACGAAAATACAGATATTATACATACAGAGAGTATTAATATTAGTAATGCTAGAGTTGCTCTTTTTAAATACATGTATGTGTTACCTTTTTTGTATAGATATTTACTGAATGAAATAACCTTATGTAAAGCAACTCCAGAAAATATACTTAGTAGAATCCAGGATTGATAATATAGCTTGAAAACAGTGTTTGCCCTAAAATATGGTTTATTTGCATAAAAGAAAATATCTTTTAGAAATATAAATTCAGGGACTACAATCAAAAAAATCCCAAAGAATAAAAGAATTCCAGCAAATATATTATACCTTTTTAGTTTTTTATTTAATAAATATTTTTCTACAATTAGAACTGAAATATAAATAATAGCCATTATTAAGAAGAAGCCAAACAGTAAAAATTCGTCAAACAATGAAGAATGAGCTATATTATTTATTCCAATTCCACCAATTGGCGGAACAAAAGATAAATAAAAAGGGCTAAATAGTATAATACCAATTGAACCAATTGCTACCATATATACACCGTTTCTTGCAAATTCTATAAGAATGTTTTTGAGTTTTGTCTTTATATCTCCTCTTATGTTGTATTTCTTTATAGATATGCTACAAAGAATAAGGAATATAAATAGTGAGTATATTCCTGCGTCCCACGAGTTAGTTACCCCCATTATTCCATCAACAAACCCTAAAACGAACACATCAATGTAACTTATACTTCTCTTTCTCCAGATATATAGCGTAAGAGATATATATGTTAATACGAACATTATATCAATAACATGTGCATGTAAATCTGCAACAATAAATGAATATATTGGAAATTCATTTATTGTAAATGGAATTACACGTGTAGATGCAGGGTAAAAGAAATAGAATGAACTTAAACTCCATGTATTAAATATATTTTGCAGAAATTTGTATGGCATGTAGAAATTACCTGCAAATGCAATTAATAATCCTGAGAACACACTGCTAAATATATCTAGTCCACCAAGTAGATTGTATACTACAGAAAAGGTTGAAGACACAAGAAATCCAGCAATAAATGATATTGCTAAATTATAGAAATAGTTACTAGGAATGATTGCCAGTCTACTTATAAAGGCAAAAAAATATTGGCCGTAATAATAATAGTTAATACGTGTTCCAGACAACCATATATCATGAGGAGGAAAATATTGCGATTTAAGCGATGCATTTAGAAACCCAAAATCCATAAACTTTTCCGTTCCAAATGCTTGAGGGTTGATTCCTCTTAAATATATAAACAAGAGTGTTACTGATAAGAAGAGAATCTCTTCAATAACAAATACTCCAATGTCCTTTTTTAAAGAAAGTATGCTGTATGTCTTCTTTTGTATTAGCCTGTAGGAGTATATGCTAAATAAGATTATAACAATGAATGTAATAATAAATGTGCTTGAACTACTAAAACTAATGATTCTTAGACTTGCAAGAATCCAAAGAATGTATACGCTGATAGAATATATTACAATCTTATTTAATATGTATCCTCTATCTTTTAGTGTATATAAATAGTTACTGACAGGAATAAAAGAAATGAAAGAAAGTATTTCTGTTAAGGCAAGGAATACAAATATGTAAAATACACTATACACAATTATATATAATTATTTAAAACAAAATATTTTGCAAGTTTTACCGCATAATTCATTCCCCTATCCTGAGGAAATATTTGAGACATATTAACAATAAGCACATTTGGTCTTGAGTTTCTATACCTATCCATAAATGGAGGTATCTTAGCTTCATAATCTAATCCTACTATTGGTTGAGCATAATCTTTCTTGAATAAATGTGTCTTTATAACATCAGATTTATCAAATTTAGGAAATATTTTTTTCAAATAAGTGAAGAATAATGATTCGATTTCTCCTTGTGACATTCTTTTCATTATATCACTGTTCATTTTATAGTAGCCAGACAAATAATACACATTCTTCAGCTTCTTATTTATATAGCTTTGGTTAACAATGACCAAAAATGGAGGATTATCCTTATCTGTTATGCTTAGCCAATAATCTGCCATTAGCGGGACTTTTAATTCAATGATTAGAGATAAAGCACCTAAGTATTCTATTGGGCTTAATTTTGTTGGAACTGGTGTTGTATATATTAGCTTATAGTATTTCTTACCGTCAATTATCTTGTTTTTTGGAAAGAATGGAACTGATTTATTAAAAATGAATTTGACATCCTCCTCAATAAGTTTCTCCTTTAATTTTTCAAATACAGGTGCAAATGATCCTTCCATATATCCAAGCTTTCCTTTTGATTTCCCTCGTGATTCAAATCTTGATCGCAGCCAGACACTTGCTATATCTTTGTAATAGGTTGAGAATTTAGCCTTAAGTAATGGAACTATTATTTGTTCATTAACGTTCCTAGGTAAAAATCTCTCTCCCCATTCATAAGCAGTTAACTTCTTTAAGTATTTTGTACCCGGATAGTATATAAAGAATGCTAAGACTGTTATAAGTCTTAATTTTTCATAAGGATTAAGAATTGGTGCTTTTAATATATCAATAGGTCCAGCATATTTAAACTTATATGTCCCATCATACATAGAGGCGTAGTCATCTACCCAATATAGCTTATTTCCTAAGCCAAGTTCATTTATTAATTCAATGATATTTGTATCGGTTTGAAATATATGGTGATAGAATTTTTCCATAAGTTCGCCTTGAACAGTAGTATAACCAGCTAGACCTCCAACATCAGGTGATGCTTCAATAATGGTTAGGTCTTTCTTCTTATAGTAGATTAATTTTTTGAAATAGTAAGCTATGCAAAGCCCAGTGGCTCCCCCACCTATAATTGCTGTGTCATCCATATACATTTTCATTTCCTTATATTTATATAATATTTTTTAATAAAGAAAAAGATACCGCCAGAAATTGTTATTGGAACAATCACAATGAAGTGTGTTATAAGAACAACTGTAAGTATTAAATTTAGTGATGTTGTTATGGAACTCAATTTCAATAGCATAATCATTATATAATCATAGGTCCCTATATACCCGCCTGCTGATGGAATTGCTGTTGACATACTAAGTATACTTGCCACAACAATTACGTAAGCATATGATATATTTATATTTAATATTTTAAATAGAAAATAATATGAAGTTCCTTCAAGAATCCATGCGATTATTGACATTAATAGGATTACGCTTAAAGTCTTTGGGGAGTGTGATATCAGTAATATATCATCAGCTGTATTCTGAATTTTCTTAATTGCATGATGAATAAAATTAATATTTGTAAAGTTTTTTACAATATTAAAAATTCTTTTTATATTAATAATAAATACGCATAAAAGAATAAACAGTGCTACTACACTAAAGGATAGAATATATAGTTTATTACGTAATTCAGGATTTGTATTAAGTGAAGTAAAAAATACAAGTATAAAAATCAAAATAATAGATAGACTTAATAAATCGAATAATTTATCTATGAATGAGCAAAGCAAAGTATTAACCTTCTTTGCCTTATATTTGTTAGCTACAATGATTGATTTAACTATATCACCTATTCTTAAAGCAGTAACATTATTTATAGCTAATCCAGAAGAATAAATATTGAAGTAGTCTCTAAAATCTGTATTTGTAACTAGCCTGTTGATCTCTTTCCATTTGTAACTTCTAAAGTATACTGAAACATAGAAGAATATAATTGCTGGGATAATATATATCCAGTTACCAGATATAAGGATATTTATAGATCTTCCTATATTAATGTTCCTGAATGAAAAATAAACTAATACAATACTTATAGAAATACCTAACAATATCCTTACATTCTTCTTCATATTATATATAAAATCCTTTGAATGACATTTCTCAATAAGTCCTTACAGTATTATTATTTAAGCCAATTGTATTGTCAAGTAAGATTTTAAGAATAGATTAGGTGTTAATATGTATCAATTCTAATTTTTATATTTGTTATGAGCTCATTAATTAATCCATTCTTTATTTTGTCTTTTTGAGAATCGCTTATGAGTTCTCCTAATCCTTCTAATATATTTATTCTATCCTTTCTTATTTCAATAAATTCAACTAATTTATTTAGGTAATCCTTAGTTGACAATCCTGTTCTAGTTTTTATTATGTTATCATCTATATCAAACATTTTTGAAAACATGAAATTAGCATCATATAAATCCCTGTTCTGTAATTTAGTTCTGTCAGTTATAGCGCATAGTTTATGAGCAAACATACAAGCAGTTGACATTATTGGTATTGTTAGTCCATAGAAACTTTGATTAATGTATGAATCAGGATAGTCTATTTTACTAATTTCTATTTTTATCTTCTGACTACCCTTCTCATATCCGCCAAGCCAAAACCATGTGAAATATTTGTTTGTGAAATCTTCTATATTTATGTATTTCTCCAATATATTTGTAAGAAGATTGGAGTTGAACTCCTGTGAGACTAAATTAAAATCTAAATCTACTGAGAATCTGTCTAATTCGTAAAAAAGATATAAACATGTTCCACCCTTTAAACAAATAGAAGATTGTAGATGTGGATTACTGTAAATATCTTTTAAAATATTTTTCATAATGAATTCATGATTTAATCTATTTAACATTTACGATTTCCTTTCATTATTTATTATATCCATCAATTTCTTTACCTCTTTTTCAACTCTTAAATTGCTGTAAATATTTGATATGTTTTTTAATTTTTCAGTATCTATATTTCTCAAATTATCAAAATATATACCTGGAAAGAAATATATTGAATCACAAATAGTTCTCTCCTTATCTGCTATTGTATATTTTCCATTATTAATGAGTCCAACACTATTAAATAAAATTGATCCTTTTATTTGTTTATAAATATATGTTTGATTATTTATTTCATATATACGGCTTTTCATTGCGACACAAAATATTGATGAATAGTGCTGAAAACATATTCCGTGATTTTGTAGTGCTGTGTATAACGAAATGTAAGATAAAGGCACAAGCTTTTGTGCTAAATCATATGTATCATATTTTTCATCGTAAGTATAAATGCCTTTATGAGCAGAAAAGAGCCTTTTATTTCTTATATAGTGTTTAATAATCTCTATAAGTTTCCTTCTATCTGTAATCTCCCAAATTACAGCTATATCGTTGATTGAGAATACATTCTTACCAGATGATATAAGTTTCTCAATTCTAGTATTATGTTTCATCATAGGGTAGCTTTCCTACCCTATGATAAAACATTCTCTGTGGTTATGTCAATGTTGCGTGTTGGCCAATACAAGAATGTAGTGAAGACGAGGTTAAGACTAATAGAAAATGCAGTATTGAAGAAAATGAAGTAAGTCCAGTAGAATTTGGATTTATGAAAGCACAATTTACTGACCCACAAAAGGATTATACAGATCATTTAGCCAAGACGTGTTGCTACCCCTCATGAGAATCATAGGAATACGTATTATTTTGATTATATATTCATTTATGTATATAATAGACTCAAATTTAGATATGAACAACATAATAACACTTATAACGAAATTTATAGAACACTATGGATATTTTAGCGTCTTAATATTAATGATATTCGAAAGTTGTAATATACCAATCCCATCAGAAGTTGTTTTACCTGTTGCAGGTTTTTTTGCATTTGAAGGAATTATGAATTTTTATGTAGTTGCCATTATATCAGCAATTGCATGTACTATTGGTTCTGTGATTTCATACTACCTGGGTTCAAAACTGGGTAGAGATTTTCTGTACAAATATGGTAAATATATCTTTTTAAAAAAGGAGGATATAGATTACGGGGAAAAATTACTTAAAAAATATGGGAATTCAGTAGCATTCTTTTCTAGAATGCTACCAATAATTAGAACTTTTATATCATTTCCAGCGGGTTTGTTAGAGGTATCCATTGTACCTTTCATAATTTTGACATTTACTGGGAGTTTAATATGGAGCTTTTTTCTCGAATATATTGGTGTGTTAGTAAGAGGAAATCTTGTACCAATTGAAAATGTGTTTCATAAGTTAGATATTGCAGTTGTAGTTATAGTTGTATTAGCAATCAGTTTTTTTGTGTACAAGAAATTCAATAAGAATAAGGCTCTATAAAATATTAGTGAAGAATTATATATGATTCTATTCCTCTTTGAATATTTCTTCGATTTTCATTTTTGAATCATCAAGAATCTTTTTTGCTTTTATATAAACTTTGTTTGCCTCAGATACTAATTCAATTGCATCCTCTAAATCAATATCATTAGAATCAAGCTTTGAAGATATCTGTTTTAATTTTTCTATTAGATCTTTTAATTTCTCTTGTGTTGCCATTTTATTTATTTATTTTATTTATTTTATTTATTTTTCTTTAATAATTTTTATTTATGCTTCTATTTTACCGTACTTAAAATATTATTTCCATCAGCAAGGATTGTCTCTATTTCATCATATGCTTTTACGTCATTTATGGTTCTTATAACATGACCAGATCTTGTTCTTGTTATTGAATAACCTTTCTTTGTAATATTCTTCGGGTCAACAGCATTTATTCTATATATCAAATTGTCAACATCCTTACTTGTATCAATATATTTCATGTCTATAGTTGATTTTAGTTTGTATATATCTAATATATTTGCATAGTCTTTGTATAGCAGTTTAAATCCAGATCTAATACCTGAATACAAATTCTCTATATTCTTTGCATCAGTAACCTTTATATTCAATTGTGCTTTAAAATTGAAGGAATATAATATACGAGTTCTATCCATATGAATCAAATTGAATTTGTCTTTTATACTGCTGAATACATTTTTTATATCTTCATATTTAGATGATATAACCTGTTTTAAGAAATTATCCTTCTTAATATTGATAAGCATACTGTTGTATTCAATTAAGCTATAAATATTTTTTCTATTCTTAATAATTGTTTCATCAATAAATTGCATTAATTGTTCTTTCTCTGGAGTTATTGATTCTGCTGCATTTGAAGGAGTAGAACATCTTAAATCTGCTACAAGATCTAAAATCGAAAAATCTTTCTCGTGTCCAATTGCACTAACAATTGGTGTATTTGCACTAAATACCTTTCTTGCTATATTCTCATTATTGAAGAGCAGTAAATCTTCATTTGACCCGCCACCTCTAGTTATTACTATTAAATCAAGATTACCTAATTTATCTAGTGTATCTATTCCGTCAATAATACTATCTTCAGCCTTTCTATCACCCTGCATTAATGCATTAAATAGATATATATGAAGCATTGGAAATCTGTCATTCACAATTTTTATAAAGTCTTTATATGCTGCACTATCCTTTGATGTTATTAGTCCTATTTTTTCAGGGATAGCTGGTATTTTTTTCTTCCATTTCTCATCAAATAGTCCTTCTATATATAGCTTGTTTTTTAGCTCTTCTATCTTTTGAAGTAGCTCACCTCTTGTATTCTCTAGTTTTATATTGCTAGCAATGAATTGAAACGTCCCCTGCTTTATGTATATTGATGTTTTCCCATAAACATATACTTTTGCTCCATTTTCTAATTCAAGATTAAGCTGTTTTAATTTTGCAGACGGAATAATTACTTTAATGTAACCATTCTCATCTTTTATTGAGAAGTATCTATAGGCGTATTTATCTTGACTAAGATCAGTTATTTCACCAAAAACCCACATAAATGGCAACCCTTCAAGTAAACTCTTTGCTAGATCACATACTTGAGATACTGTATATATTTCCTCATTTTCGCTATTCATATATTAATCATAAATGAGTTTAACATATAAGAATTTGATTTTGTATTTTTAACTCTGTTATCCTATTAATATAAATAAATATGGGAGAAATAAGTCCATGGATAAAATATATCAGTGACATTATACTAGGAATGCAGGATGGTATAGTTACTGTTTTAGGTCTTACGCTTGGACTTGTATTTGCAAATTCGCCTGTCAATATAATATTGGTGGCAGGTCTTTCTACTGCTTTTGCTGAAAGTATATCTATGGGGGGGGTTGCCTTTACTTCTACTGTTGCTAAAAGAGATGAGTATCTTAAAATAAAGAAAATGGTAAAGTCTGAGATTGAATTGAATATAAAAAAGGAGCATCTTACAAAGATTTATAGGAAATATGGATTGGGAGAGAATACATTAAATTCATTAATTGAATTAATATCAGCAAATGGGAATGTTTTGGATAATGTAATAATTTCAGAAGGGTACAACATTGAACAGATTGATACAAAACAAATATACAAGGATACTGTAATTGTTGGATTGAGCTCTTTTATTGGTTGTATAATTCCATTGATTCCTTTTTTCTTTACTGGAGGAAGAGCTGCATTATTATTGTCATTTACAATATCTGCATTCTTGTTATTCTTTATTGGAGCATATAAGGCGTATTCATTAGTTGGTAAATGGTATGTATCTGGTCTGCAAATAATGCTTATTGGATTACTTAGTGCAATTGTTGGAGGATTTATAGGAAGTATATTGAAAATAAAATAGTACCTTTTTAGCTTATACCTTGTGCATTATTTAGGGTGTCTTGATTTTTTATACACTTTCCATTTAGGATGTAAGTATAAATAACTGCCAAAAAAATGGAATATATTTTTTTAGATAATTTTGTATCTTTACTTAATCTTCTTCCTGAAGATATATCTAATGTAGGAGTGTATTTTGAAAATAATTCATTCATGAAGTTGTATAAGGCATATAAGTCGGGCAACAAAAAATTGCTTGATAGGATTGACTATATAGTATTTCCAGATGATTATCCATTTATAAAAGTATGGAGAGACTTTATAAAGTCTAATTTTGGAAATAGAATTAGCACCACTGTATTGTCAAAAGCAGACAGTAAGGGTATAAATGTAGTTGTTGATGATATAGATTTGGTTGACAGTAAGTGCCTATACTATATACAACCGTATAATATTGATTTATTCCATATGAGGATATTTTCAGAAAAGATAAAAAAGGTATGTGTATTTGTTCCAGGATATTTTGAAGATAATTCATATGTATCAGTGGTTCAAACATATAGAAATTTGCAGACTGGTTACAGTCCAGATTTCTATTTTAAATCAATGGATATCTTTTATACAAAAGTAATAACTAATATTAAGTTTTGTGATATAAAGAAATACATTGAGACATATTGCGATATAAAGACATCGATAGTTTATAGTTGAATTAATTCCTTGTATAGCTTAAATTTTGTTCTCAGAGTTTCTTAATATATCAAATATTTTATCTGCCATGGAGTATGATCCTTTTACTATATATTCATTCGGATATTTAAATCTGGCATGCTTACTATTTGTAACTGTTATGGTAGGTATATTGAATTTATATGCTCTCAACTTGTTAATGCAGAAATCTTCTTTTTTTGAGTTTAAGTGTATATATATATTTGATAGAAGCAGAAAGTTATCAATATTCCCAACATAACCCAATAATTTTACTTATTTTATAAGACCTTTTTCTGAAATTATATTCTGATACTTATTCATATATATTTCCTCACTTCTACCTAAAACAAGAAAGTAAATATTAACATCCTGAAGTATTTCTGCACACTCTATTAATTTAGTAAATAATGTATATCTATTAATATTCCCTGAAAATAGCACTACTGGACTTGAATCTAGTTTTAATTTTAATCTCAGCTCATTGGCTGAATCAATAGATGCATTTTTGAAATATGAGTCACTTATTGATATCTTTTTATTATATAACGACTTCAATATTCTTACATTGTTATACATAGATGAATAAAGATATATTTCTTCTACAAAGTGTAAATAAAATATATCAGATAGTAGGAAGTTTCTTCTTGTATATTGTATAGCAACTGTATTACCAAGATTCTTTAATTTTAGAATGTATTTTAATGCATTTTTATCGACTATGTATATTCTTTTCTCGTAGATATTTAAATCCTTTAAGCTGTTGAATATATGTTTATCATCAAAGTATCTAATATTATTGATTCTGCTAGTGATTTTATTACTTTTTATTATGTCTATGTTATTACTTAACAGGCATAATTCATTTTTAACACTTCCAATTAATAAGTCAATTTCAAAGTTTGATATGTTTTTGGTCGCTATATATACGGTTTCCATAACTTTATGGTATAATCCTTATTGAGCAAAATACACTTTAATTATACACTACTAAACAAGTGTATTTATATATGGGCCGTTAGCTCAATGGTAGAGCAGTAGCCTCTTAAGCTATTGGTTACTGGTTCGAGTCCAGTACGGCTCAAATCTGTTATTATAGACTACATAAACAATCAAAAGATAAACATGCTATCCAATTCTGGTTGTTTTCCTCCTTTTAGACTCGCAATAACTAATCCAGGTAATTTTAAGAACTCAAGCATTGCTCTTGTCTCTATTCTTCCTAACAATATATTTGAATTTCCAGTTAGTAATGATTCTAAAAGCAATGGAATAAGCTCTTCTGATTTATTCAAATATAAAGGTGGTAATTTTGCGTTGCTATAAGGAAAAAATAAACATAAAGTATCATGTGATTTAAATTCCTTTGGTAGGAGGATTGGAAGCATAAAGTGTAATATCAAATTTGTTAAATTCTCCGTTAATCTTAATTCATTTTCGTTTTCTTTAAAGGGTTGAGTGTTTGTTTGTATCTCTTTTGCATCGATATGATGTGCATATACATGATTTTGTTCATATGTTGGATCTTCTTGTTTTGCTGGTATCTTAACAAAACCTACATATGATTCATCGTTACTTGTACGAGTCGAGTATGCATGAAGTAATTCTTCAGCCATTATTAAACAGGCTTGAATGAAACCATCATTTCCATTTTGCAGTAAATCCCTAAAATCTTCGAGTGAAATATATATATAGTGTTTTCAAGTGGTTGAAAATGTGCATATCCTCTTTTGCCGTTGTCCTCTCTTGTTGATTCTGCACTTGCCCATTTGACATGTGGATCTAACTCATCTTTGGAACATATTAGAATAGGTGGAACTCCACTCATAGAATGATTACACGTTCTATTTAGAGATTCAAGGAATTCTTTTGATTTTTTTAAGACTCTAGTGAACCCAGGTAATAAAGTTTCTATTTCTTGATTTGTCAAGCCACTAGGTTCAGTGTTTAAATGATCTTGATATGCCATATATATTATTGATATATATATCTTATTATCAAGAATATGTACAGAGGGGATTTCTCAACAGCCAAGATCTAATTTAAAAGTCCATAGAATAATTGAATCTAACTTGTATTGCATTGGTATACATGAAATCTTTTATTGTTTAAGATTATAGGCACGTATGCCCTATACATATAGGAAGGTCTTTGTTTAGATACCACTTATTATCATATTTCACTATTTTAATAGTTTGTCCCGATCCAAGCTTACATATTCCATAAGAATTTGTTTTTTCAACTAATTGTGTACAACCTCTAAAGTTGTAGTAATTTGTAAAACTGCTGTGTGCTTTGTTTAGTAAAATAATCTGCGAAATACCAAGTATGCAGGCTGAAATTATTAAAATAAAAATAATACAGACGAAAATTGATAATTTAGTCCTCCTATTAAATAGTGTATAGAAATTGATTGTATAACCCCAACCAAAAGGCCTCGGTGTAAATAACCTGCTATCTTCTTTGTTCCAGACTCTGTTTCTTACTTTTTCAATTGTTAATCTTTCAAAATCATAGGGCATTCCTAAAAAGAATCCTTGTTTCATATTATTTAAAATGTATAAAGCTATATATAGTAAATGCAACGATTTCAATTAAGCTGAATAGGAGTATTACTAGTCCTTTTGAATGAATCCTGGAATTAATAGAATTATTGTGAATAACAAAATACATTATGGCATTATTCACAGTAATTATGATAGTAGAGAATAATATCAACCTTGTTCTTACATCCATATATATATTGTACACCTTTTAAATATAGAATGTATTATTGTGTAATAACTACTCATTCACATGAGTTTTGCATTTCTTTTCTTAAACTCCTCAATTAATTTTTCTTCCTTTATAATATCTTGTTCTTTTATATAGGCAACTAATTCTTCTATTTCCTTTATAACATCATCATGATTACCTAACATATATTTTACAATTATTATAGAAAATAGCATCGCAGCTTGAGGGTGTACAAATGATGCATTTACAAATCCTTTCTCACCTGTTGGTTCAAAACAATGGGATATATTTGTGCTTTCTGGTGTGTACACAATCTCATTATTATTAGTTAAATTTAGTGCATTTATTGAATCAAAGAAATGTACAAGTAGTTGTAGAAAAGTTGCAACTATGAAATTCGAATAGTCTAAGTTATTATTAACGCTCTGAATATAGTGAAGTCGTTGTTCAGCACGTGCGAGTTCAACCCTCCTCGATTGTAGTTTTTCGGAATTCAACCCATGCTCTTTAAATAAATCTATTATTGGTGATGTATTCGGGTATGCAGTTTCAAAACAACATATTAATTTTGTTTCAATAAGATTATCAATCTCTTCTTTTGGAATAGTATTAAATATACTGGATAATAGATTCCTCAGTTTTTCCCCAATACTACCTCTAAATCCTGTATCAACAACAATTATTTTAGTCCCATTTGCTAGCATATTTTGCACAGTTTCATATGTTATACCTAAGGATTTTAAGAATTCTTCTGCGATTGGATCATTGTCAATTGCTTTATATGTTAAATTTCCCATTAATGCTGAACTGCTTACAAACATTTTTAATCTACTAGAAGATTCATCACCATCATGTTTTTTGATGTATGCTTTCAATGTGTAATATAGTACTTCGGCATCTCTAGCAGCGATCAATATAATATTATTACTATCTTTATAGTATTTATCATGTATCACTTTTGTAAGAATACCTATATATGGCAATATATCTTCCATTTCGATTAAAATATTAATAGTAGATGGTATCTCTTTTATTTTATTTAATTCGCGATATATTTCAGTTAGTGATACAGTAGTCGCCGCATCTATAACACCTCGGTGTGGATATTCGGGGCATTGATTGTGAATTTCTTCAAAAGTATTAACTATTCTTAAGTCAATATTCGGTATACAATTTCCTACCATATCCTTATATTATAGGGTATATATGCTAAAAATACAAGTGTTTGGATATTGTTTTATTACATTTTCAGAATTTTATAGAGAGAAATCATTTTGACTCTGCGAAATAATGGAATTTTATTAGAATATGAATAATTTGATTGATATCTATAAGATATTGCTTTTTAAGGATAATTCATTCTTTTGCAGTAAGTGCAAGGATTCGCACTTTCACTAGTCTAATTCTTGATGTTTATGGACTGTATTTTATTTTTTATGAACATCTTTGTTAAGAATATGTTTTTTTATGTATAATAAACGTGCAACTATGAATGATGTATCAATGTTAAATTATATAGAGAGAATAAAAGGTATTCTTGTTCCGTTATTCTACCTAAAGACTGAAGGAGATTATGGTATTGGTGATTTTGATAGTTTAGAATATCTAGTTAGTAATCTACGTGAATATAACTTTATCGAGATACTCCCTATAAATTTACCTGATGGGTCAAATTCACCATACTCCCCTATCTCTTTTTATGCTATAGATCCAGTATATGCGAGTGTAAAAACTTCTTTAAAATACTTTGATGAATCGAAAATAGAGTGGTTAAAATCAATGCAAATATATTTACATCAGTTTAATGTAGTTGATTACGAGAAAGTTAGAAATTTCAAACTATCAATATATAGATCTCTTTATAGGATATTCTTGGATGAGGATAAGAAGTTTAGAACACAGGAATATAAGGATTATCAGGATTTCATCAACGTCAATGATTTTTGGATTCAAAAATATTCTGAATATATGAGTAATCACTTTCATGAGGATAAAGAATTCTATATGTTCTTTCAATGGAAGTTGTATACACAACTTGAAGATATAGTATCTATAGCAAGATCAAGAAATGTGTATATGTGTTATGACATACCCTTCTATCCTGGTAAGTACTCAATTGAAAGATATACAAACAGTGATTTGTTTTCCATTCCTGTTGTAGATGGCGGTTTTTATGATAAAAGCAATACTAAGAATAATCAGGTATGGCATGTTGATGTATATAACTTCGATAAAGAGGAAGATATATCAAATATGTTCAGTAATAGAATCCATTTCTATAAAAGGTACTTTGATGCATTGAGGATAGACCACTTTAATGGATATTTTAAAAGGTATATGTTTAAAGACGATAAATTTGAGGAGAATAATATTGAACTTAAAAATATATTACAAATAATACAAAAGGAAAAGGATATTTTTTATGTATTTGAGAGTACACAACTTCCTGTTGCAACTGAATTTATTAAAAAGATTGGTGGAAGTGAGATTTTCACATATCTCAACTTATCAAGAATTATTGAAGATACAAACTATAGGGAGTATATGGACAATATAATGTACTACAGTTCCAATCACGATTGGGGAAGTTTGATGTACAATAATAATGGTAAACATAGTGAAGTAGAAAGGATTATAAATTTTATAAAACAGAAAAAGAGATATGTTATATCCCTTGAAGATATCCTATATGATTCAAGAAGATTGAATATTCCTGGCGTAATAAACGATACTAATTGGAGAATTAGAATGCTAAATTCAATCAGTGAAATAAGTCTATAGGTTTTAGTATATAATTAATTCTCCTTATTTCCCTGTAGAATTTTTTTCTTAATTTCTTCTGCAATATCTCTTGGAATTGCAAAAACTCTAAATCCATTTTTATCGGTACTGTATGATGTAAGAGGAATATTATACTTTCTTAAATAATTCATAATTTTTGCTTTTACTCTAGTATATTTAGAAGACCCACACATTTCTTTTGCTAAATCTACAACTGTAATATAGCCTTCTGGTAAGTCCATATAGGCTGAATAAAATTTATGAATAAAATCGTCTGCCATAATAGGATTAAGATATATGCCAGTATGTCCTCTATTGTTACGCTGTATTCGTATATTTGGATCCTCTGGATGCGATTTTATATACTCCATTAGAAATTTACTAAAAGGTATTCTATATTGATTTGTAAGCTTATTTCCTACTTTTCTTACTGGAATAAACCCTGGAGTTACTGGAGGTATTTTATCTTTTATATTCTGTAATTCTTGTAGATTACGAACTAATTCAGGATGGAATGTTGCATTATAATGGGTCCCATCCCAATAGCGTCTTAGATATGATTCATAACCAGGTATTTCCTTTATCATTCTCTTCATTGTTCTCTGATTTTTAATCCCAGTTTCTTCTTGTAATTGATTATATCCATGTATAGTATATTCTTCAGGAGCAGGTTCTACTGTTTTCTTTTCTTGCACATGTTTACCCAAAACCTCAGTTATACTATGTTGCATTTCAGGACTTAAATACATTGAAAAACCTCTTTTGTTTGACAACTTACGTACAAGATCTTCTATATTATATTGTTCTTTTTGTGATTCTAAAACATATCTAATAATTTCTCTCATTTTCTTAACTGTGATTCCAAGTCTCGATGCAAACATTGTTTCAGTTTTCCAGCCTTCAGGTATAGGTTCAACACTTTTGACCAAGTCTATATTATTTTTTAAATATTCAACAACAACAGGATCATAGAAGGTACTATTTCTTCGACCACTACCACGTACTCCAATTGTTGTATATAATTCCACAAACTCTTTTTTAGAAGTGATGATTTTTCTATCTAAAAGCATATTTATTAATCCATCAATTACTTTGTTAACATTGAATTCTGATATGGAGAACTTTGCACACATTTCTGGTATATTCATTCTTGGATCTTCTTTCCCTATTCTATGTCTTCTTGAGCATCTTTCTACTAAGAATTTTAATTCATTATCTGTCTCAAGTTAAACAAATCTTACCTATGGTAAAAGTAGGAACGTTGATAAATCAATGAATTTAAATTTATGAATAGAGTTATAGGATACAAAATTGATATTTGTGGGTGCTAGGTTTGCATAGTATTC
>JAKAPS010000022.1 GCA_021806925.1 bacterium
CGCAGTTCATTTAGATATTCACGTTTGGTGTCCATTTTCATAACCATTATTTATTATATATGGTTTGAATTTTACACCAAGCAATACCCCTCTTTTAGGTTAGATTATTATACCAAGCAATACGATGCCTGTTTTGTAATATGTCATAAGTGAACAAAATTAATAAGAATTAAATGAATTATATTCAGATTGTATTGGGTTAATAGGTAACTCATTTAGCGTAGTCGTCAGATCACTTAGTAAGTAAATTACTTTTTTACTCCCTAGCGGAATATTAATTTGATAGTGATTATGTTATCGAGTATACTATTGTTGTGTTGATTCTCCAAATCCTTCATTTGTTCTGGTACTCCGTCAGTGAGTATTTTATCCAAATGATATCTTTCTACTAATTACTTATTCCACCTTTTGTGTCCACTCAATAATGTCTATTGTATTGACAGTGTAAACTAAAATGGGTGCAATATAACTTGCGAGATATAGTCGTGCATATAGGAAAACTAAGAAAATACAGATATGAATAGCTAAACCTATTAAAAATGAGGTTGATGATATATTCAGTAAATTAGGTATTACTACATCTCAAGCTATTACCATATTTCTCCATCAGGTAATTATAAAAAAAGTATTACAATTTGATTTTGCTTTTAAATATGATTATTTTCCATTATCACATGAAGAGATTAAAGATATAAAGGAAAATAAAAATTATAATGTGTTTTTAGTTGATGCTTTTAAAGTATATCTAGAAGAATTTCTAGATAATTTGAAATAAACATATTTTAAATGTTTAAACTTATATTTACAGAGAATTTCATATCTAAATACAAACAGATAGGCAAACATGATAAATTATTGACTAGAAAATCAAAAAAACACTAATTCTTAAAACGTTAATACAAATGTTTTTGTGAAAATAATGTGTATACTTAATCTCCTATACCTTTATCTTCTTCAATTCCCTTTTATTTACATATTGGAATATGACAAATAGGATTATAGTTATAACAATTGATGATATTGCAGATTGTATAGTAAAGTATCCTCCGTTTATAAAAATAACAGTAAGAACATAATAGATTGTATTGCTTATTAAAACTGATATATACATACTTCTTCTGTTCTCTGGAAGTAAATATATAAGGACAGAGAATACAAAAAATGAAAAGAAGAAAAATAGAGATGATATGCTTATTCTCTCTAGTGTTATGTAATCAATTGATATAAAGAAGATTGCTACTAATATATAGTCTAAGTATGAATTGTTATAGAACAGATATATAAGCCCAATAGTAAATGGCAATGACAATATATTTCCAAATCCTGATTTAATTAATATAACTGAGATAATCAATCCTAATATTAAAAAAATGATCTTAAATTTTCTCATTTGGCTATGTATACATCAGTTAACTTTTGTATATTAAAAGGTAAATTAACATTGACAGAATATGTAGGGCTACTTGGTTCACCATTCAAAGTACTTATGGTACCAAGATACAGTCCATTATTGAACAGTTTATCGTTATATGTATATACTGGGTCACCTACCGATATGTTATTTCCAGCACTAATATACGTTATAACCCCATCTGTGTAAACTCCATAACTATTACCTAATTTTACCGCAATACTGAGGTATGGGTTATTTATTGTAACTATTTTTGACTCTGTATATGTTACTGTTGACACATAACCTATAAGACTATTTCCCTCAAAAACATATTCGTTTTGTGATACATCATTCCTTGTACAATTGGTATATATACTTCCTGTATATCCGTATACAACATGACACATTATATATTTAACTCCTTTTGGAAGTGAAATATTCTCGCTATTTTGTAGTCCATTCACTTCATTTAAATATTCTTGGTTTTGTGTATTTAATATACCAATTTCTGTATATAAATTGTTAATCGTATTAGAATTACTGACGTAATTAGGATATCCTTTAATATATTTAATAAAAAGTATTGTATAGTTATATACATTTAGTACAGGAGTCTGAATAAAACTAGGATTTATTAGATATATGTATTTACCAATTGGTAAAACAAATAACGCCATGGAAAGTATCAAAAATACAAATGACCTAAAAACATTATATGCTTTATCATTCAAAATCATCTTCTCCTGAATTTATTTTATCTAGTATATCAAGATCTTCTAATATAATACCGGTACCTCTAACAACTGCTTTTATTGGATCTTCTGCTACTCTTACAGGCATACTTACTTTATCAGAAATATATGTATCAATTCCAGATATTAAAGCACCGCCACCTGCAAGCACAATTCCCTGGTCAACAATATCAGATATTAAATCAGGTGGTGTCTCCTCTAACGCATCTTTAATTGCATCTGTTATTATTGACAGAGAGTTTTGCAAAGCCTCCCTAATCTCACTACTCCCTATGTTTATTATCCTAGGAACACCAGCATTAATATCTCTTCCTCTTAATTCAAGTACTCCCCTGTCTTTTGATTCATCTGCACTACCTATGGATATTTTAATATCCTCTGCTGTTTTCTCTCCAATCAACATGTTATATTTGTGCCTTACATAACTTACAATATCCTGATCCATTTCATCTCCAGCAATACGAATTGATTTATCTACAACAATACCTCCTAAAGATATTACAGCAATATCACTAGTTCCACCACCAATATCAACAATCATTGAGCCTGATGCTTCGGTTACTGGTAGTCCTGAACCAATTGCAGCTGCCATTGGTTCTTCAATTAAATATGTTTTTCTTGCTCCAGCAGAACGTGATGCATCTAATACAGCTCTTTTTTCTACCTCAGTTACGCTTGATGGAACACCAATAACTATTCTTGGTCTTGGTATCTTTATAAACTTGGCTGGAGAGACATCATATACCTTCGTTATGAAATACTTGATCATCTCCTTTGTAGCTTCAAAATCAGAGATAACACCATCCTTCAATGGTCTTATAGCAACAATGTTTGAAGGAGTTCTACCAACCATTCTTCTTGCTTCAACACCTACTGCAAGTATTTCATTTGTTTTTTTGTTTATAGCAACAACAGATGGTTCACTAACAACAATCCCCTTCCCTTGTAATGAACAAAGGGTATTTGCAGTTCCTAAGTCAATAGCAATATCATAGGATACAAATTTCCATATATTATCAAACAATCTCATCTATTGGTATTTTAACACATACAGCCAAATAAAAAACTAAATAATAGAATATTCGATATTATATAAAAGGAAAAAAGCTACTAAGAACCCACTTTATAGAAAACTCTTGACAGAACCATTGTTTTCAAATTTTATTATCTATGTGCTTTTTAATACATCCTAAATTGCTGTATAATCCTCCTGTGAATCCTTGAATTGACTTTTCATTAATTTCAAATTTACTGGATCACTTTTACTTTGACTAATACTGAACTTACTGTTAGCCTTACCTACTCCTTAATTGCACTCTTGCATTGGCCAACACATCAGTTTGACTATAATACCAATACATGTTACAATACAGACTATGAAAGGTGTTGTTTTTTTGGCTGATAATCATAATGGTTCTACATTTGAAAGGCCACTAACTATA
>JAKAPS010000006.1 GCA_021806925.1 bacterium
TTATGGATCAGGTTATGCTTGTTTCGGCTGGACTCCATAATCTCAGAATTGACTCTCGAACTTAACTCCTTTCCTCTTTTGGATAACTCTTACCTTCTTTTTCCCCTTATTCCCGATAATCTCTAATGATTTATCAAATTCTTGTATATCAGGCCGTATTCCATTTTCTAGAAAACACAGAAGATCAGAATAATCTCTTCCTTTTGGAATAGATCTATTCTCTTTACCAAATTTCTTATCTCTTGTAAATATAGCATTTACCTTATCAGTAAATAAAAGAGGTAACGACTATGCTTTTAAAATATAGCTATGCCTAGGTATAAGGTCTGGTTGTATATTTGAAAATGATGTTTTTTGTAAATCAAGTTTTACATATAAAATTTCACTTTCATTTGTACGACTTAATCCCAAAATATGTAGAATTGGAAATTTCAATGTAATTGTTTGATTATGATTTGAAACAGATGCATAAATATCATATGCAAGTTCATTTTTGAAATAACTGAGGGTTCCATATTTCCAATTACCTCTAAGTATTTCACAATACACCCACTATATGAGTACATTGTGAAATAGTCAACAAATAAAATTCATCTTTGCTAACTTGTATACATTAATAAAGTTATAAACAATAAAAATCACACAAAAAATTTTAACCATCTGTTTCTATTAGATATATCTATCAACTTAAAATCAAGTATATATGCACTATATAATTATCTATAGTCCGATTAAACTCAACCATAATTGCAGGTTATAGACATACTGCCCTCTGTATTGTGAGTTTGAGCTTTGCGTTTTTAATGATGTATTTTGAGTATTATCTACAGTATTTGTTGGTAAAACGACCTCATAAAAACCGCTCTTTACAAGTCCAAGGTTGTTAACTGCTTCACTTTTAATATATGAATCAGTCTGAACATAATTAAGTTGATTATTCAATGAATTATTCTCATTTTTTGCTGAAACATATGAGTTATATATACTGTTAACAAATGAATTCTCTTGATGAGAATTATAGTAATACCTGAAAATTGAAACACATGATAGCAACAAAAGGAAGAACAGGAAAAAATTTACTAAAAACATAACAGGATTTAATCCTTTTGACATATCTTTGATTTAGTGTTATTATAAGCTACAGGGAACTTAAATGTCAAAGAAAACCAATTCAGAATACATAACAGAATTTATAGAATACATAAGAGAACAAGGAAAAGCTCAAAACACAATTATTGCATACAAGAAAGATTTGGAGCAGATGTTTCAGTTTATTGAAGAAAAGTTTGGATGTTTTTATCCAGAAGACTTGACTCATGAATATATAAACTCATATTTCGAAGATTTAAAAAATAGAAATGTTGTATCTCTAAAATCAGTATCAAGGAAGATGAACACATCAACATCATTCTTTAGATACCTTGTAGATACAGGACTTCTTCATTCAAATCCAGCCAGCAAGATAAAGTATCCTAAATTTGATACAGTTGAGCCAAGAATACTTAGTACTGATGAGATGGAAAAGGTGAAGGAGATTGCAGCTAAAGACCCAAGACTTCTATCAATTATTGAAATTCTTCTACAGTCTGGAATAAGAATAGGAGAAGCTTCAAGATTAAAAATTAATCATATTCACTTAAATGAAGAAGTTCCATATCTTTATGTAGAGAGCTTCGGTTCAAACAAAGCAAGGACAGTTCCTTTAAATAACATTGCAATTTTTTACATCAAGAAATATCTTGAAATAAGACCAAAGTCAAAAAATCAACTTCTATTCGTGACAAAAACAGGGAATCCACTTCTTGTAAGGAATTTAAGAACTTCAATTGATAGAATATTTGTAAAAGCAAATATCCCTGAAGTTAAGGTGAACGATCTAAGAAATACTTTCATTGCTTACAATTTATCTAAAGGAACAAATATATTTGCACTATCAAAAATTGTTGGACATAAAAGAGTATCAACTACTGAAAAATATATTGGACTTCTTGATGTACAGTCAGGAAATATTGTTACTTTAAATGAGCTTTAAAAGAAGGTTTTAGAAACATTTAGTCAATACTCAATATGTATTAGTGTATTCTTGATTACCTATTTTAGGATTTTTGTTTTTTGCCAATTCTACCTAATTCAAATATCAGTGACCCTATACCAATAAACAATACAACAACAATAACAATAATAGTATCTATCCCTATATGATCCAGATTATGTATTTTTATTCCAGTATTGAAGGCTATACCATTAACGATATCAGGGAAAAGAACACCTAAAAAACCACTAAGCATAAAGACTATACCACCGTAAAAAAGAGTCCTGCCTGCTACTCTATTTGATATGCTTCTGATAAGTGTTTCACCAATTTTTCTTGTCTCCATATATTTTCCAAAAAGAAAACCTGCACTTGCTTGTAATAGAGTAGTTCCAATTCCAAAAAACAAACCTGGAAGGAACGCTAGGAAAGGAGAGTTTGTAGCAGGAACTAAAACTGTATATACAATTAAAGCAAATGCACCTGTCCCCCACCCTGCAATGAATCCATGAAGAGCTGCAAAATAGTAATTTATTTCTTTGTGGTTTGTTTGGTTGTGTGATAAATCAACTCCGAAGAACTTGTTCGGAACTATGTGAATATGAAATACTTTGTTTAATTTTAAAATATAGATTCCTCCAATTATCATTACAATCCCTATTAATATATATACCGAATAATTAAAGAATTCATTTTGCAACAGTGATGAACTAAAAAAGTAGAATATTTCACTTGCAATCATCCTCTGAAGTGTGAAAAAAAGAGAGAACACTAGTCCAGTAATAAAGCCTCTTTTTGATGAATAGCTATTTATTGAATAACTAAATGTTATCGGCCAAGTATGTTCATCAGGAGTCAATCCATGAACAACTCCGAGTAGAAAAGCTAACAATAGAATAAATAGAAGTGAATCACCAGTTACAATTGGATTCCATAAATTTATCATACATCACTCAATCACTCAAAGATATAATATACTTCTCCAACATACTTAGCTTCATTGTTTCTGTTACATTATTCTTTCTTATGCTAATTGTTCCTTCTTTGCTTTCCCTGTCTCCAATAATAATCAAGAGAGGAACTTTGCTATTCAATCCCTCTTTTATCTTCTTCTGAATTGATTCATTTCTATGGTCAATACTTGACCTTACCCTATTACCCTCTATAGGAGAACTCAAGGATATATTATCGAGTATATCTTTAATAGACTTTGCATATTGCACCAATCCATCATTTAATGTCAGTATCCTAACCTGTTCAGGAGCAATCCAAAATGGAAACTCACCACCTGTTTTTTCAAGTAGGAAACCTATGAATCTTTCATAAGCACCTAGTATTGCTCTATGAATTATTACAGGATACTCCTCTTTCCCCATTTCGTTTATATATACAATTCCCATTCTTCTTGGAACTAATATATCAACTTGAAATGTTGCAATTGTATCTTCTTTTCCATTTACATTCTTGTACTGAACATCAATTTTAGGTCCGTAGAATGCTGCTTCTCCACTTTCTTCAAAGAAGTTCCTCTTTGTACTAACCATTACTTTTCTAATTATATTAGATACTCTTTCCCATTCATCTTTATCTCCTCCATATTTATTTTTTGAAAAGTCAGGAAGTGATAGTCTATATGAATATCCTGTCATTCCAAATATATTAAATACTTTTTCAAACAAATCTATAACACTAACAAATTCATTCTCTAACTGATCCTCCCTACAATATATATGAGCATCATTTTGTGTAATCGGCCCTAAGAATCTTATCAATCCAGTTAATGTTCCAGATAATTCGTTCCTATATACACTTCCTGCTTCAGCAAGTCTTAATGGAAGATCTCTATAACTATCAACCAACTTTTTAAATATCATGTGGTGATGAGGACAATTCATCGGCTTTATATAGAATCTCTCACCTTCACTATTTACAAACGAAAACATATCATCTTTATAGTAATTAGCATGACCAGACTTTATATACAGTTCTTCCCGTGTTAGAACTGGAGTTGAGACATATTTATATCCGCTTTCTGTTTCATATTTCCTCATCAATTCGACCAAATTATGCTTTAGAATTTCACCGTTTGGTAGAAGAAGAGGAAGTCCAGCACCTACTTCATCTGAAAACATAAATATTCCTAATTTCTCACCTAATACCCTATGATCTCTTTGCTTTTGTTCTTCTCTTAATTTTATAAATTCATCTAACTCTTCCTTTGTATTAAAACAAGCTACATATATACGTGTTAGCATCGGATTATGCTCATCACCTCTGAAGTATGCACCAGCAAGAGATAATATCTTAAATTCTCCAATTTCTGCAAATGATTTTACGTGTCCACCACGACATAAGTTTATAAACTCTCCACTTTTATAGAATGTTACAATTGAATTTTCAGTCAATTTATTTCTCTCATCCATCTCTTCTTTAATACTTGAACCTTTTGATTCAATATCTTCAAGAATAGAAAGTGAATACGGCTGATTTGTATCCTTTAAGAACCTTTTTGCATCAACTATCCTCATCTCTATCTTTTCAAATTCATACTTCATTTTCTTCTGCCTTTTCATCTCTGATTCAATTCTTTCAAAATCATCAGGTGTTATTTTTTCATCGCCAAAATCAAAATCATAATAGAATCCATAATCAATTGCAGGTCCAATTGCTAATTTTACTTTTGGAAATAATCTCTGAACACTACTTGCAAGCAAGTGTGCTCCAGAGTGTCGCATGTTTTTTAAATTCTCATCCATAACAACTTAGTAAGTCTATTATACTAAATTTAGTTATATACTACAAAATCAATTTAAAATAATATATACTGAAGTTGAGTTTTAAAAGAAAGGATTTTCACAAAGTGAAAGATACAGTAAAATATATAAAGCTAAAGATAGATGAAACTAACTCTCATGGATTAGAAAAAATTCATGAGCCTAAATTAGTTACACACAAGTCTAAACCTATTACAGTAGTTTCTGATGGAAGAAGAGTAGATAATGGGTATATAGGGTTTCAAAGTCCGTATATATCCCTATTGCCAGATGATTCATCAAGTATTCATCTGATATGGAAAGGGAAAGAACATGACACAGAATTATCTAAAAAGCACATCAGAAAATCACTTACAATTCTTGATAAAAAAGAAGGAGTAGATGTTATTCTTTTAACAGGTGGAGAACATTTACATCCATATACAACTGAATCAACTAGTACTGTAAATGATGATGAGTTAAACAAATATGGAGGATACTGCCTTGCAAGAGATATAGCAGGAGTAGAGTTACTTGAATTTGCTGAAAAACACAACAAAACCGTAATTAGCATATGTAGAGGAATGCAGCTTACGATAAACTATTTCTCAAACAAAACAATCAAACCAAGAGACCATAATCAATATATTCACACAGTTATTCCTGGTGAAACTGATCCAATACTACAGTTGCACAAAGTAAAATCTATTTTACCAAAAGAGTTAAAGGATAGATTTCCAATAATCCCAGAAATATCAATAGTAAATTCAGCACACGCACAAGGTATTTTACTTTCAGATTTGACAGAAAATTCACTATCTATTCTTAAGGATAATGGATGGATACCATGGCTAGTTGCTGATATTGAAGGTATAGATGAACAGAATCAAGTAATTGAAGGCTGGATAAGAATAAGTAATGATAAAATTACTGGAGTTGCATTACAGTTTCACCCTGAGAGAGACTATTCACAAGAAGAAAACAAGAAGATAAGAGAGTTTATAAAAAGGGTAATAGTCTCATAAAATGATATCAGTAATAAATTTAGTTCTAATTAGCAATTATTAGAACATATTTTACTGTGTATTTTAATTCTCTATCTGAATAGCTACTCATAAACAGTAAATAATAGACAACATATATTTTTCTACAGTAGAATACTAATGTAGAAATAGGATAATTTTATAATGGCTATACTAGAAAAGCTGAAGAAAAAAAATATATTGAAGAGTATAGGTCCGGGGTTCATAACAGGTTCTGCAGATGATGATCCATCTGGAATTGCTACATATTCCCAGACTGGTGCAATGTATGGACTAAGTCTATTATGGAGTGCTTTGTTTATGTTACCAATGCTATACGTTGTTCAAGAAATGAGTGCAAGAATATCTTTTGTTACTGGAAAAGGCATATCTAAGGTTATTAAAACTTACTACAATCCAATGTATGTATATATCATCGTAAGCATTCTTACCGTAGCAAATATAATTAATATTGGAGTTGACCTTGGTGCAATGGCAAATTCTGTTCGTCTGTTTATACCAATAAACTTCTACATACTAATCATATTCTTCACAGTATTAATCATTTCTCTCGAAGTATTTATTGCGTACAAAAAATACGTAAACATATTAAAATTCCTTTGTTTCTTTCTGCTTGCATATGTATTTACTGGCTTTATAATTCAGCCGAATTGGTTAAATGTACTTAAAGCTACAGTAGTCCCCTCCCTACAATTTTCAAAGAGCTATTTATATATTGTTGTAGGCTTGCTTGGAACAACAATTTCCCCATATATGGTTTTTTGGCAATCATCAGAAGAGATTGAAGAAGAAAAAAAAGATAAATTAATAACATATAGACGTGGAATACCTAGCGTTGGTAAAAAATTAATTAAAGGAATAAAGCTAGAAACATTCACAGGTATGCTTTATTCAGAAATTATGACCTGGTTTATAATTATTACATCAGCACTTACACTTAATGTACATGGAATAACCAATATAACTTCATCAAGTCAAGCTGCAAGTGAATTATTACCGCTTGTACATAGCTTTCCAAACGCTGGATTGCTTACAGAATTAATATTTGCACTAGGTATAATTGGAACTGGACTTGTAGCAATCCCAACACTTGCAGGCAGCATATCCTATGCCGTATCTGATGCGTTTAATATTAAAGAGGGGCTTGAGTATAAATTCAAGTCTGCAAAGAGGTTTTATTTAATAATTACAATTGCAACAGTTATTGGAATGGCAATAAATTTCATACATATTAACTCATATCAAGCACTTATATTCAGTGCATTTCTAAACGGAGTACTAAATATTCCAATTCTAATATTCATAACTGTAATAGGAAATAGAAAGAGTATACTTGGAGGTTTTACTAATTCAGTTTTCACGAATATAGTCTCAGTAATCACTATATTATTAGTTTCCCTTGCTTTCATATTCTCAGTTTATTAATAGTTAATATCAATAATTAAATTAATAATGAATTAATATCAATAATTAAATTAATAATGAATTAATATCAATAGTTAACAAAAAAGTATATAATTCTTTTTATGGAACACCTGGAAAAAATAAAAGATATATTAATACATATTGCAATAGAGGATGGAGAAATAATTGAAGATAGATTTAACAGTAGAGGAACTTTTTTAGATGTTAGAATAAAAGATAACGATATGCACAATATTGTTACTGATGCAGATGAAAATTCACAGAAATTCCTTATAGAAAATATAACTGAAAAAGTTTTAGGTATAGGAATAAAAAAGGAACAAATAGGATTTATATGTGAAGAAAATGGTGTATCAAATATTGGTGAATATACTTTTGTAATTGATCCTATTGATGGAACTACTGCATTCTATGCAGGATTTCCTGCATTTGCAATATCTATAGCCCTATTTTTAAACAATGAACTTGTACTTGGGTTGATATATAACCCGATGACAAAACAGATGTATTATGCAATCAAAAATAAAGGGGCATATTGCTATACGAAAAAAGGTGAAAATATAAAGATAAATTCTAAAGATTTGCCTCTTAATAAAATGATCTTTATGGGTAGTTTGAGTAAGGTGTTTAATATAGAGTTAATACAAATAGAGATGTATAAAGAGCTACACAAACATTGTTTAGGATTTGCTGGAACCCTTTCATTTGTTGACTCCGTTATAAAGTTACTAGATGATACCAACTTTGTTGGGATAACAATCCTTGGAGGTGGTATGCTTTGGGACATCTCCGCTTGTGAACTTATTGTTACAGAATTAGGTGGAAGTGTATGTGATTATGAAGGCAAAAAAAACATATTGGATTTAAAAAACCCAGATAAAAAATACCCTTCAATAGTTTATACAAAAAGCACAATTGATGATATTCTTAACATTATAAAATAGATACTTGTAAAACAAAAAAAAAGACGGCTGTTTTCTAGTGGAAACGGTTTCACGTTTTATTTACATACCATAATATAAATGCTAACCTAGTAGTAATAGGCGATCAGTTTTGGTATGGGGAAAAATTTAAAAAATGTTCTTAGAAAAATATCAGGCGTAATCATTACGTCTATTCTCATACTGAATCCCGTGTATCTTAATCTTGTTACTACTGTTTCTGCTAACCCTCTTCCATATATTGATTACCAGGGAAGGTTGTCTGATTCAAATGGAAATCTTCTAACTGGAAATTATTACATTACTTTCTGTATTTATTCCGTCTCATCCCCTGCTACAAACTGTACTCCTCCTGCTTCTCCTTCTGGCTCTGGTGGAACTATCTCCACTCTCGGCAGTGCTGTATGGGGTGAATACAGATACTTCAGTTCTACTAATTCTCCTTCTAATGAAGTTTTAAATGGTGTATTTAATACTCACCTTGGTAGCCAGTCTGCTCTCCCTACTAACCTTTTTAGTGCAAATTCAGATCTATACCTCGGTCTCAATGTATATAACGGTTCATCTTGGGATGGTCAAATGACTCCACTTGAAGAGATAGTATCCAGTGGATATTCTATAGCTAGCGGTGGACTCACCAGCGGGACTAGTACATACTCTGCAAGTCAAACTCCTGCTGCTAATCAAATCCCTATTCTCGACTCCAGTGGTAATCTTACTCTCCCTGCTAATCTCAATGTAACTGCTGGCAACACTACTTTCGGCGGTGGAACAAATGTTACTTCTACTGGAAACTTAACCATTGGTGGAACTAATAGCCTTTACTTTGATACTACAAATTTTAGCATCTACTCGAACGGAACAAACCTATATATCGGACATGGAATGTCATCTACAAGCTATCTCTACTTGGATGGAAATATTGATTACATAGAAAATGGCGACTTAACTGTGAATGGATTAAGTAACTATATAAACGGGAATGTTTTAACAACAGGAGGATACCTTAATATGAAGAAAATTGCTAATCCTACAGCAGCACCGACACTTGGTGAAGTATCAACTGTAGGGCTACCAGCTGCTACATATTACGTTGAGTATACATGGGTAAATGGTGCTGGTGAAACAGGGTCATCCCCTGAAGCATCGTATACAACTGGTATAGGTTACGGATTGACAGTTAGTACTACATTTAGCGGAACTGTAACAAGTGCAAATATCTATGTTAGCACAACAAGCGGAAGTGAAACTCTGCAAACTAATCCAATAACAGTCAGCGGTGGAACATGGACTGAACCAAACACTGGAATTACGAATACTGGAGCTGCTGCCCCTGTAACAAGTACAGCAGGAGGTTATATTACACTATATAATACAACAGGTAATGGAAGTTCAAAAATATTTTCAACCAGGAATGGATTTAATTTTGTAACTACAACTAACTATTGGTATTTTACTGGTATTGGAACAAATGGAGATACATTTAATATGGATGCAATAAGCGGAAATATAAACTTAAATGCTGGATCCTACACTTACAATATAAATTCAGGAGGCGTTGTTATAAACTCACCTAGCGGATATGCTGGTGATTTACTTGATGTTAAAAATAACGGAACTACAGAAATTGCTGTTGCTAATGGAGGTAATGTAACCATAACAAATAATCTTACTGTGAATGGGGTAACAACACTTAGCACTACCAATACTGGGAATCTAGCAACAACTGGAAGTTTCCATTTCAGCGGACAAGGAAGTAATACTTGTATAGTTACAAGTAATTATGTATATACATATGCTTCCACAAATTCCACAGTAAATGTAATGACATGTGCAATAACAATGAGTACAACAAATCCATTACTTGTTACATTCAGAGCGAACTATATTGAGTCAAGCGTAACATACGCTGATGATACATTCTGGTTCTGTGTAGATGGTACAAGCTCAAATTGTACAGAAGAAACTATGTATTCAAATGGATCATCAACATACAATACTGCAACTCCTACTATTTCCGAAACATATACAAATGTAGCCGCCGGAGCACATACAATATATCTTGAAATGCTTGGAGGAAACGCAACTAGTGGAACAAGCACTGTGTATGCTAACCTTCAAATGCAAGTAATGGAACTCTAATATATATATATATATATATATAACTCAATAAATACGCAATTTATTAAAAGCAAGCAACAAAAAAGCAACCATTGGTAATGTATTAGGAGTGGTAAAAAAATAATAAGACCCCACATTTTATTTACATACCATAACATAAATGCTAACCTTGTATTAGTAGACAATCGGTTTTGGTATGGGAAGAAATTTAAGAAATATTATTAGAAAAATATCAGGCGTAATTATTACGTCTATTCTAATACTTAACCCCTTGTACCTCAATCTTGCTGGTAATGTTTCAGCTAACCCTCTTCCATATATTGATTACCAGGGAAGATTATCTGATTCAAATGGAAATCTTCTAACTGGAAACTACTACATTACTTTCTGTATTTATTCTGTATCCTCCCCTGCTACAAACTGTACTCCTCCTGCCTCTCCTTCTGGCTCTGGTGGAACAATATCTACTCTCGGTAGTGCTGTATGGGGTGAATACAGATACTTCAGTTCTACTAATTCTCCTTCTAATGAAGTTTTAAATGGTGTGTTTAATACTCACCTTGGTAGTCAATCTGCTCTTCCCACTAACCTCTTTAGTGCAAATTCAGATCTATACCTTGGACTCAATGTATACAATGGTTCTTCATGGGACGGTCAAATGACTCCTCTTGAAGAGATAGTATCCAGTGGATACTCCATTGCTAGTGGTGGACTTACCAGCGGGACTAGTACATACTCTGCCAGTCAAACTCCTGCTGCTAATCAAATCCCTATTCTTGACTCCAGCGGAAATCTTACTCTACCTGCTAATCTCAATGTCACTGCTGGGAATACTACATTCGGCGGTGGAAATGTTACTATCACAGGAAGCAATAGTTTATACTTTTACAATAATTCCTTTGGAATTATGTCGAATGGAACTAATCTATATATTGCAAAATATATACCAACTAATGGAAGCATTTACTTGGATAATAGTACAGATTACTTCCAGAATGGAGATCTGACACTAAATGGATTGAATGACTATATAAACGGAGATATATCAGATAGTGGTGGATATATCACAATGCAAAAGGTTATAAATCCAACAGCAGCACCTACTCTTGGAGAAGTAGCTGTTAGTGGACTACCTGCTACAACATATTATGTAAAATATACTTGGGTAAATGCTGCTGGTGAAACAGGAGCATCTCCTGAAGCATCATATACAACTGGTGCAGGGTATGGATTAACAGCAACTGTAAGCTTTAGCGGAACAATAACAAGTGCAAATATTTATGTTAGCACAACAAGCGGAAGTGAAACTCTGCAAACTAATCCAATAACCGTCAGCGGTGGAACATGGACTGAACCAAGTACAAACATTACAACCAATGGAGCTTCAGCACCTACACTTAGCAGTGCAGGAGGATACATTACACTTGATAACACTGCTGGAAATGGAACTTCTAAGATATACACTAACAGATATGGGGTCAATTTTGAAACTACAAGTAATTATTGGTATTTTGTAGGAAGTGGAACAAATGGAGATACTTTCAATATTGATGCTGCCAGTAACAATGTAAGCTTAAATACAAATTCATATACATTCAATATAAATTCAGGAGGTGTTGTTATAAACTCACCTAGCGGATATTCTGGTGATTTACTTGATGTTAAAAATAACGGAACTACAGAAATTGCTGTTGCTAATGGAGGTAATGTAACAGTAACAAATAATCTTACTGTAGATGGAGGAATTACTAGTAGCGGATCAGCCCTAATAGGTGGAAATTTAACTGCAAATGGAGGTACAACAACTCTCGGTACAACTAATACAGGAAACTTAGCGACAACTGGAAGCTTTAGTTTTAGCGGAAGAGGAAGTAATTATTGTACTGATACAAGTAGCTTCACATACACATTTAGTTCTACTAACCCCGCAGTAACAGTTATGACATGTTCTTTTACTATGAGTACTACAAATCCTATCCTTGTATTATTCAATTCATATTATGCTGTAGCAAGTAATCAATATTCTGATGATATTTTTTACTTTACAGTTGATGGAACTGGTTCAAGTCCTTCTACCAAGGCTTTATTTGCAAACTCATCATCTGCTAATCAAGTATTGACGCCAAGCCTATCATTTATTTACACTGGAGTTGGTAGTGGTGCACATGCAGTATATTTAGAAATGCAGGGATCTGATGTAACAAGCGGAACATCAACCATCTACCCTAACATAACTTTACAAGTAATTGAGTTATAGTTAAATAGCCTTATTGTGCCCCGTACTTCCTTATAACCTTTGATTTATCAAATGTTACTGGCGTTTGTTTAGGTTGTATGTATGTGTCTATAGCTATATTGCAACAATATGGTGTAGTTCCAGTACACCAGTTCGTATAATAACCGCCACTTACAACTGAATATTTTTTTCTACCAAATTCATTTGATAGTCTGTTATCTTGATATGCTATTTGACTACAAACTGTCCATGACTTTGAACAAAAGCTATCAGAAGAAACATTATTGCAGGTTGGAACATTTCCATCGAGTGTAGATGTATTCCAACTTAAAATTACTTGCCAAAATTTATTTGATATTTCACCCCAATCCTTAGAGTAGTGAGGACTCCAACTTGAAGCAATCCAATAATTAAAATTACCAGGTGCAAGTGCAGGAGCTAATAAATACGTACTTAGAGTAGGATCTTTTCCAAGAGTGGCAAGTAAATAATCATCATAGCTTCCACCACTAAATATCTGCTTTGTCATCAATTGAGATATAGTAACATGTGGAAAATTCTGAGGTAAACCTTCCATTGCAAATACTTCATTCCCAACTTCACTAACTAAGGTAGGGTCATTAGGATTACCAATGGTTTCCCTAAATGCCTCAGGTAAATTCAATATATTTGGATAAAATTGTTCACCATACCCTATCTGCCAAGATAATGGATAAAAGCATGTTTCATTATCAGGGAAAAAATACCCATCACAATTTTGTATCCTTATATCACCATTTATTCCCTCGCTATAACTCCAAGCAACAACAAGACGAGGATCAACATGAGTGTGATGGACTCTGTTATATATATCAATACTGTTATTTACATATGGAACCATTGCTTTTAATGAAGCAATAGTGCTGCTTGAAGCAGAGTTACTTAAATAGCTTGGATCATATACGAATCTATATGTATACATGTACTGCTCTATTTGGCTATATGTTATTGTATATTTTCCATCAGAATTAGCAATAGCAATTCTTGGGGTTATATAAACTAAGAATATGAACAAATTAATAACCAATATAAATACAAATACTATAAGGTATCGTAATTTAAACATATAGAGGGATTATTACATATATATACAAATTTGTAAATATGTGGCTTCAGTTATATATATACGATTTATTATGTTAAAAGATACTTCCAAAGAGGTATAAAATGAATATTATTTCCACCTTCAGTAACATTTTTTTCTATTGACTCTGTAACAACTATTGCTTCATGTGATTGAAAAGATTCTAGTACATTAAATAAATGAGTTGTATTAAAATCATCAATATTATCTATATATTTTGATTCTATTAACTGAATTTCATTATTTTGTTTTATCAGAAAATCAATCTCTCTACCTTTGTTATAGAAAAAGTATAAAGAATCCTTATATTTTCTTTGAAGAAAATCAAAAAGCGTCCTTTCAGCTGCCTGCCCCCTATTCAATTTTCCGCATAAATTAAATAAAAGCCCATTGTCATTAATATAGTATTTTTTGGGGAAATATATTCTTTCATTTCGTGAAAAAGCGAATCTTTCTAATTCATACATATTAAATGTTTCTTTTAAGGCAGTGATGTACTCACGTACAGTATCTTTAGAGATACCCAAAATCTTTCCAAGTTTTATTAGACTTGTATGTGAACCTGATCTATCTGCAATAAGTTTTAATAAATCCCTAACAATATCTAAATTACGTATGTTATAGTATTCAACAAAATCCTTATAAACGATACTATCAACTAAGTTTGAAAAATAGTCTGGCTCCTGTAATGATATATATTCTGGATATCCTCCTATTTTTAAATATTCATCTAGAATATTTATATATCTATATCCTTCATATAATGGTATATCTATATTTTTAAATTCAAGAAATTCTTTAAAGGTAAGAGGAAACATATACATATTTGTATGCCTTCCTGTTAAAAAGGCAGTTTTTACATGAATCTTAAATGAGGCTGAGCCAGTAACTATTATATGAACATTTTTTTCTATATCATATATGTTCTTTAATTCCTGCTCCCAGTTATCCTTGTACTGAACTTCATCTAAAAAGATATATATTTCTTGATCGATGGAAATATTATGAATTTTTCTGTATTCTTGAAGAATAGTATGTATAGACATATTATTAAATGCAAATGTATCAAGAAGCACATACAGAATATGTGAAACAGGAATCCCTGAATCAATTAATTTATTTATATACTGATATATTAGTGTAGTTTTCCCAACTCTGCGCCCTCCAAGTAGTAAGCATATATTTGAATATTCTAATTTCTTTGTAAGATCTTCTATGTAGCTCTTTCTTATAACACCAACATCAAGTTTCTTTTTACTAGTCCACCAAGGATTTTGTAATCTTAAAATTTCTTCCACGTGGATATTATAGCCGAGTTAGCCGAATACTTCAATACCTAGCTATTACAGGTATAATATGCTTTCTATGCTTATAATTCTTTCAGTCTATACTCTAATTTTTTAGAATTACTTTCTCAAAAACATCTTTTTTTTTGATTATATTTGATATTAGGCATTATCGGGAAAATAGCAAGAATTTAACACAACGGAATGCAATAAAAATAATTGGATCAGGATGGACTTGAACCATCGACCCCCGTCTTATAAGGACGATGCTCTAACCGATCTGAGCTACTGATCCAACAATTTCGTTAGTAATAAAAAGATCTGCCCACAGTTCAAAAAATTACTAGCTAGCTTATTGTAGCATATTTTTCAAAATATTTAAAAGTTAGTTATTTAGAAACCTACTATTAAAAGTTAAAACCATCAAATGGATTCTTCTTTGTACTTGGTGCTTCCTTACCACCTTCTAAAATTGACTTCCTTCTATCTTCCATTTCCTTCTCAACATCTGCAATACTCCTTCCGTACCTTACACTTGAAAGCTTCTTTATTGAATCCCCAAGTGATATGTTCGGTTCTGGTATTTTCCATGTTGTATCAAGTGAGAATGCAGGTATTGTTTCCCCTTTAGCTATCATCTTTACATAACAATTCCTATTTTCTAAATTCAACAAATCCTGTTGTTTAAAGGTAGGAGAAAATTCCTTTTCAAGTATTTCAGCATCAGCTGCACCCACCTTAAAGCTAACTAATGAACCAACATTACCAAACACTGCCTGCCTAATCTGATCAGTCATTTGTGACATATATTGGTTTGCGACTGTTAGATTTAACCTGTATTTTCTTGCCTCAGACATGATTTTCATAAAATCATCAGTTGCAAAGTTCTGGAATTCATCAACATAAAGGTAACAATCTTTTCTTTCTTCAATAGGCAATTTTGCTCTTGTATATGCAGCACTTAAAATTTTAGGGATTAATATTAACCCGAGGAATTGAGAATCCTGCTCACCTAACTTTCCTTTACTTAAATTCATTATTAGAATCTTCCTATTGTTCATAATGTCGGAGAAATTGAAAGCAGATTTACTCTGACCTAATATATTTCTCATTGTTTTGTTTGTTACAAATCTATCAAACTTTGATGTGAAGTAACCAAGAGTTTCAGATTTATGATAATCAGAAGTCTTAGCTATCTGTTCCGTCCAATATGATCTAACTACATCATCTTTAAGATACTTAAGCATTTCGTTCAAATATGCTTGATCCAATAAAATCAACTTGAGGACTTCAATTAATGTACTTCCAGGTCGAGCCATTGCAGTTAAAAGAGCATTTCTTACAACCCTTTCCAGCTGAGGACCAGTAATACCTGTTTTATTTGGATCAAATAATTTTTCTAGTAACGCATAAAAAGCAGATGCAATCTGGTGTTGCTCTAATTCAGTTTCATTATCAAGAATGTTAAACCCAATAGGTCTTTCTGTATCTCCAGGATCAAAATATATAACATCTTCGGCTCTCTCAGGAGGTATTCTATAAATTATATTTTCAGCACTGTCTCCATGTGGGTCAATAAAAATAACGCCCTCTCCATTAGAAATATCTTGAAGAATCATTTTTTCAAGAAGTGTTGATTTTCCGACACCTGTTCTTCCAACAATATATACATGCCTTGTTCTATCCTCTTTAAGCAAGGCTACTCTTTTTATTATTCCTCTATACACACCATCTCCAATGTATAGACCTTCAGTTGCAACACCTTCAGGAACTGGTGCCCTCTTTGAGGATAGCCAGTGAAGATTTGGTACATTAACATTTTTATTCGGTAAATGAAATATTGAAGCTAACTCTGAAGTATTTAAGACTGATAAATGAGAATTTGGAAGGAATCTAAACAATGGAAGATGCCTGTGCTTGAAAGCAATTATGAAATCCTGCTTCTCATACCATCTCAATTTTCTTTTCGTAAATTTATTAGCTCCTGGATCCTCAAATTGCTTAAAACTCTCAACAAGAGATTTTAAAATCTTCTTAGCATTATCTGCACTTGGTGATGTAGCAACTAACCTAATACAGAAGTTATATCCAAGTTTTGACATTTTTTTATTTATTGCTTCAACCTGTTTTGTATCAGTCTGTGGTTTAGGATTCTTTTCATCACCAGTTTTTTGCATATCCTTAACCTTAGCCTTACCTTTCTTGACCCATTTTCCATCTGATGGAGAGATTATAAGTTGCATTGCTGCACCCTCATGTGGAAGTAATCCACTAAGAGATGTAGTAATTGCACTAATTGTGTCTACCTTCATATCTTCATATTCCCTTATTGGGAGGTAGTCTTTTTTTGCAAGTTTTAGTTCTGCAAATTCAATATTAGTACTTTCCTCAGAAAATATCTTGTATTCCTGATTCTGTATAAGTATTTCAGCCTCAGGATATGCTGCATTTATTTGTTTATTCACTAAATTAACTAATCCATTTGGCATTGAAACATAAAACCTTATTGTCTCTGGAAGCCCTACAATTTCAAAACTAATATAGTCATACTCACCAAAAAATTTGTTTTTAAAACTATGATTTCCAATACCAGCAAGGTTAGCAAATAACTGTTCAGCTGCTTTTATTTCTATTTCATTGTCTTTAGGAATACTAACCAATTCAAGAACTCTTTTAGCTCTCTTTTTTCTTCTAGTTGTATCATGAACAAGGTAAACGATGTATATAGACAAAAGAATGGCAACTACAACAATTGCAATAAATAGGACACCATCTATAGCCACTCCGAGCCAGTTAATTATAGATTGTTGTGGTGCATATGCAACTACTTCAGTTGGAACCATTTCAACAAGACATTATACCCCAAAACAGGAAAACAACCAATGTTTATTAAAAAGAATATATGTTTAATAAAGACTAAAATGGCATTTTACCTACAAAATTACGTGCATATTTAATATTCTCTTTGTCTATAATACTCTTATGCTTATCATATTTCTTCTTTCCCCTTCCAGCACCAACCTCAATTTTTATTAAATTATGTGACAACAATATACTAAGAGGAATAACAACATTCCCTTTTTGCTTTAAATGATTTGCAATTTCCCTTATTTGAGACTTCTTCAACAACAATTTTATATTTCTGCTCTGAGCATTATCAGTTATTGCATTTATTAAATAAACTTCGCCATCTAATACTTTCACATATGAATTCTCTATTTTAACTCTCCCCTCTCTAAAAGCTTTTACCTCAATTCCTTCAAGAATCAAACCACAAAGATATTCTTTAAATATGAAAAAATTAAAATTAGCATATTTATTTCTCTTTATTAATTTTGCGTTTTGCTTCATTAATTAAACTTATTCTACTCTATTAATTTGCACTTAGAAATGCCAGTGGAGCTTTATATACATTAAGTCCATCAAGAATATATATGTATTTCAAAGAATTATCAACATATATGCTTTTTATATTGCTGAATGAATCATTTGTCATATCTGCAACGAAACTAAATTCTCCCTGTGCTACCTTCCTCAAAGCTATTATTCTGTTGTTTTGTGGATCAAGCAAAAATATATACCCTATACTTTCATTAGTATATATTGCAGTAGTTGAAGTTAAAGGAATATTTATTAGAGATATATTATCAATGGTGTAATTTACTTTTTGTGATGCAAAATATTCTGTAAATCCATTTTCAGGAGAAGCAAAATATATATTACCATCAACCGCTGATGAATTTACAACACCAATATTAGTCATATAACTTTCTGGAAGTGAAAAACCACCATTTACATAAAATGATCTATATAGAACAGAATCTTGTGCATCTAAAAAATACAAATTTGAATGAAATGTAAAACAGCCGCTAATACTTGGAAGTGAATTACTTCCTGGAATCTGATTAAATTGTCCGTTCTGATAACTTATAGCTCCATAATTGGAATCATACAGTATATATGCCTTTAGGCTATTTGAGTAATATATACACGTACTTGAGTTATATTTATTGTTAATAAAAGACATAGATGATAAATCAAATATTCCCGATGAAGTTGTAACTAGGTTGTTATCAATTGCTGTTGCATTTGAAACACCATAGGAAGATAAATTAGCAACTGTTTGTAAATTCAACACATCAATTCTATGATATGCAAAATATTTTTCACTTATAGATGAGTAGGCGTTATATATAACCTTATCAGTTCTGTAGCTATTATACATTTTATATATTTCGGAATATGTTGAATCTATATTAGAAATTGTTAGATTAGCGACTAAATTTTTAGCATTCAACTCATTTGAAGATGTTGTAGCAACTTTATGCTCATATACTTTCACGCTTGAGAATAGAAAATAGAAAGATAGAAGTATAATTGGTAAGGAAAATAGGATAAATGAGACAATATTTGCCTTTATTTTTTCCTTAATTTCAAATCTTGAGAAAATATCCTGTAAAACATTTAATAACACTTTGACTTCACTTCTAGCTAAAAAAAAAAGGCGATTGTTTTTAATATTTTTAATCCAGCTAAAACTATCTCTTTTAAGACTAGGTAATTTCTTAATTTTTATACTGTCTAATTTAGCCTTATACAACCCCTTAAATGCAAATTCAGATATATGCTTTTTTTTTTCTCCTAATTTCAAATTAGATATTATACCGGTAATTGCGTTAAGACCATTCGAAAACACTTTATCCTGGCTATATCCATTTTCAGTATTATCTGACATACCACTGTTAAAATCAGAACTAAGATTATCTTCAAATGATATTTTTAAAAACGAAATTTTACCATAACTTTCAGGAAACCTCATAAATATCCTGTCTATTTCTTCATCATTAAGCATATTCAAGTTCTCTATACTGCTGCTCTCTTCTCTTTGTAATACACTCCATGAATTACCTGTTAAAATCATTAAAGAATCACCTTCAGTTACAATACCAGAAGCAACCATTCCAAAAACTTCTGATTCATCAAGTGCTTCTGAAATTATTGATACCTTATTATCTCTTATTAAACAAATTTTCCCATCTCCAACTTTTACAAAATATATTGCGTTTTTATATATGACAAGACATGTGGTCTCAAAATCTACATCATCAATACTTTCTTTTACTTCAAGGTAACTGTTCAAAGAAAATAGAGCATCCTTAAACGATTTTTCAATAACATTTATTAATGCACTTTTATTCTTTATACCAGTTAGAAAATTATCAATAAAAATATCAAGTCCAGATAGAGCATCAACACCCTTTTTAACACGCATATCACAAACGGAGAATATATTTAATTCTTCATCTTTATATTCATATATTTTAGAGACATGAGATAAACTACTTATCTCCTCTTGATATGTTTTTACCTTTATATTCATTTATTAATATGTATAAAAATAACTCAAAACTGCTCCTCCTCTATTTTATCACCTTTTTTTCCTGAATACACGACTTGTGAATTAATTACAATAGTATAATCCGAATTTGCGACCAAGCTATTATCTGTTGGGCTGAATCCAAATAGACCAATTCTTATACATTCGTCCCCTGAATCACTTAACAAACAATTGTTTGGATTTGCACTAGTTATTCCTGATAGAGTAGTTATATTTGTATTTGGATAATAAAACCCTAATATTTGATTAAAGTTTTGTCCACTCTCTGCTCTACCTAACGCTCCACATTGACTCATACCTATAGAGTGACCAAAACCATATGTATACACTGTAAACGTACCGTCAGAGTTATTAGTAAAGAAACCGTTGTTGATTGACATAAAATCACTAAGTGGGGAGAGTAAATTAAATGCCATATAGAAACTTATACTTCCTAATGTGTAAGTTCCATTCTGCCCGTACAATACAATTGAATTAATATAGTCTTTATTAGCTGATACATTTTCAAGACTCTGTAATGAATCAGTTGAATACCCACTTCCGTTAGGACTATATGTGAATTCTGCTTTTTGAAAATTACCAATAGCATTTGTCATATAGCTTGAGTAATTTAGATTTGTATTTATATTATTTATGCTATTACCTTCATTTATATATATGCTCGCACCAAGTATATTTGTGAGTTGACTTAAAGTCAGAACACCACCATTTCCATTCCATGATACAGGATTCGCTGTTCTAAAATATTCATTTTGACATAAGTTTGTCGTATCCCCTGGATAATTAAAATCATCAAATTCATTGGACGAACTTCCATCAACTTGAGACGGTAAGTATGGATACGGAGTGGTACTCCACCCCATGTCTATATTACTCCTTTCATATCCCCCATTATTAGCACTAAAAAATGGTTCAATTAACGAATTATTATTCTCTAGCACGTCACCATTTGTACTTGTTTCAGCACTATATTTATATGTTTCTGCACTTGTTCCATCAATACCAATATAGCTCTGATCTTGTGTTGTATTCGTTATATCATAATGCAGATTATTTGTAGATGAATTATATTTTCCGCTCTGTTTTATATATAGCCCATACGTCCTTGAGGCAATCAATTGTGCCTCCAATGCATTATTGCTACCTATAGTCCCCCAATCATCTGGCATTTCCCCTATTCCTGCAACATAATCTTCTGTTGAAGTTTGTTCAATAAAGTTAGCATTTGTATCAACCCTAAATTCAATACTACCAGAATAACACCCTGTTCTTTGTCCAGATGAAATTCCCCATGCTTCATTTATATTAGATGGAACAAATTGGATAGGAGCGGAAATATTCCTTAATATTTGTGCTCCATTTACAGCAACAGAAATTGTATTTGAATTTCCACCAGATTGAATACCAGCTCCGTTAGGAGAAAAAAATGAACACTCAGTCCCTGCCAAAGTTGTTAATGTTGTTGATGAAGGTGTAGGTGTAATAGATGTACTTGTTGGTGTAATAACTGGAGAAGAAACTGGCGTAGGAGCAGAAACAATAGTTCCTCCTTGTTGCTGAGTAGATTGTGTATTTATAGCGTTTTCTATAGATTGCTGTTTTGAATTTATGATATTCTGTTCTTCTTGATTAAGACTGCTAAGTTGAGATTGATAATTGCTAATCTGACCCATCAATGAAGACTCATTAGAATTAAGTGTAGTCAGCTGCTCTGATAGATAGTTTTGATCCTCCTTTGCTTTTTGTTCATCTGCTTTATATTTTGCTTCTTCAAGGGTTAAACTGCTTAATTCGTTTTGTATAGAAGATATATTACTGTTTTCCTGTTGAATATTCGCTAAATCTTGGTTAATATAGCTCTCTTCAAGATTTGCAAAATATATAACATTCTTAACACTAAACATACTTAAGGCTTCAAGGTATGGATTAGCATATGAGTTTTCATAGAATGATTTTATAGCATTATCTCTATTTGCAATTAAAGCGTCTAATATTGAATTTAAATTATTCCTCTTTGTGTTTGCCTGGCTAATCAAACTATTAACATTTGACAAGTTACTATTTAGAGAGTTTATTTCACTTTGAAGACCTTGAATATTGCTTTTGTATGAACCGATTGTAGATTCATCAACACTTATCTGTTTGTTATTTTGTGATATAGAATTATTTAACTGTGTAATCTCTGAATTAATTGCGTTCAATTGAGATTGTGTGTCCCCTGTACTCTGTCCTGAAACTGAAGTAAAGATAGCTGTTTTTAAAGAAAAGATAATAGGAATTAGAAATAATACAATTAAAATTATGTATACATTTTTTCTCATAAATTAAAAACACTTCCTCCCCATGTGTCAAATGTATTTGTATGGGAGAATATTATTATTTGGTGAGTATCTTTGACTTTATACAGTATATTTTTTATATTCTCCATTCTTCTGTCATCTATTTCAAGAAATGTATCGTCAAAAAATACTGGTATGTTTGCATTAAGAAGCGAATCAATAATACTTAGGCGGAGTGATATGTACAATAGGTCAATTGTTCCACTGGACAGATTCTCTATATCAATAAATGACTGTTTCTCATCAGAAAATACCTTTATATTATTCAAATTTTCAAGATCAATCCTACTATATTTTCCAGACGTAAAATCGTTTACATATTTTGAGAAATTTTCGCTTATTACCTTTATTTTTGAAGTCGATGACTCTTTAAGTGTAAGTTCAATAGCACTCGAAGCATATTTATTAATCTTAAGCTCCCTATTTTTCTCTTCAATCTGTTTGTCTAATTTGTCCAATTTCAATTTATATTCCTCACTCTTAGATGCTTTAGTGCTTGAATTAAGTCCATCTAATTTTCCCCGTTCCTTTGCAATATCTTTATCTGTAGATTCAATATCTCTAGCTAGTAATTCAGCTTCTTTCTTTGAATACATATAATCACTATCAGTAACAACTGGAATTGAATCAAGTTGCTTAGATTTTTCATCACATTCTATTTTTTTATGAATAAGTTCTGAATAATCACTATTCAATTTTTCTAAAGACATTCCGTCTAATACATCATTAATAGATTTATTTATCTGCTCAATCTCAATATCCATTGTTATCAAATTAGTCTTCATTGTATAAATCTCTTCAAGTGACTGAACACCAGGATATTTCTTCAATTCATCATGTATTTTCTCATCAATAATAGCAATATCACTATCTTCCTTGACGACCTCTTTCTTTAAAGAATTATCCTCAACAGTTTTCCTCTGAATTGGAAAAATTTTAAGATATATTAAAAATATTGATACAATAAGCACAATTATGAACGGAATTAGAAATATGTAACTAAATATGAGTGTTAAAACTAAAAAGAATAAAAGAAATATACCAGCAATTGATAATGGAAATATTTCTTTTATCTCGATTTTAGGAGGTACATTCTTAGCAGTTTCTATTATTTCGTCTTTCTTAATTAACAAGACTTCCTTCTCCTTCATATACCTGTTTATATTCTCTATAGATACGGTAACCTGTTTCAACAGATCCTTTAAAGAACCGTTAGGAATCTGAGATAAATTAAGAATTTCTTTTGAAGAAGAGTTAATACTTTCTAGCCTTTTTTCATATCCTTCAACTTTTATCTTTATGTTCTCAATTAATTTAAGCTTTTCATTTACTTCATTCACACTATTTAAAACTCCTGACCGTTTCTCATAATTAGATATATTATCCTGATGTTTTTTAAGTTCATTAACATACCCCTCCTTCTCTTTCAAAAGTTCTTCAATTGCCTTATTTGAGATTTCTGTAGTTTTACCAACTTCAACACTTTTTGTATACTCTTCGCTTATAACTGATCTACTGTCAATAAGGCTTTTCAATTCTCCAGAGTTTTTTGATGGGTGATTTAATCCAAGTTCAATTTGAGAAACTCTATTATCTAAATACTTTATTATTCTATTTATTGAATCAAGCGGCTCATCTATCGATAATTTTTCAATTTCACCCTGAAGAAATTCCTGCGATTTTTTAGAAAATGAGTTGTTAATTTTATCTATAAAGGCTACATTTAAAAATATATCTTTATTGCTAGATCCAATAACTTCCTGAATAAATGGTAATACAAGGTCCCCTTCTATTACATTCCTGTTTATTATATCCCTTATGAAATATTTTTTATCCTTATATGATTTTGTAATGGAATACATTTTCCCATTATGTAAGAACACTAATTCAATTTCTGGTAATTCCGCTGATTGCCATGATTTATATTTTTCAATTGTTGTCTTGGAAAAATCTGATGAGAAAATTACATCAGTAATAGCGGAAAATACAGTAGATTTACCAGCTTCATTTCTTCCTTTTATTACAACAATTCCTGAATCAATAGTGTTAAAGGATATAACCAGATTATCTATTTTCTTAAAGTTCTGTATCTTCAATTCAACAATTTTCATAAAGTGTTCTCCTTTCCTTCAAGCAATTTTATACAATACTCTAATATATCCTGCTTTTCTTCTTCTGATATCTCCCCTTTATCATATATATTCTTTTTTAACAATTTTCTGAATTCATTTTTCTGTACCAATTGTTCGATATCTTCACTTTGTTCAACTTGGATATCCAACGACAAAGCAAAAAACATTCCATTCAATCTTCTTGTAAATTCCATTTCTTCAGGAATGAAATATGTTACATCTCTAGATCCATTTACTGAAATTAATGCTACAGTAAATTCACTACTGAAGTGTTTAATATGTTCAATAATATCTTCAAAGTTCTTAAAATCATTTATATTAATATCGATAGATACAACTGAGTATTTAGTCCATCTTTCCTTTAATATATGTACACCACCTTCATCTAAAAACTCGCCGAATACTACATTACCAAAATCTTTATCTTCTTTTTCAAGCATTTCAAAACTACCTGGGTAAACTATCCTGCCGTTATTATCGTTTAGAATATATTCCTTAAAACCATGAAAATGACCGAGGGCAACATAGTCAACACCAGTTTCTCTTAATTTCTCAATTGGAAATTCATCCGGATATGCTCCATGTAAAAGTAAAGCACCATACTTCAATGGATTATCATTTTTTGAAAAACTAAGTGTTCTATCGCTAAATACCTTTATATTAAGATCTGGAAATTCTACGCTTGATCCATTCTCTAATACATGTACTGTACTTAATACTTCAATTCTAGGTTTCAATTCATTGTATATTAATTCATCATGGTTACCAAATATCATCGCAACATTTATTTTCTGTTCATTAGATTTCTCTAGAAATGACACAAAGGCATTCTTTTGATATTCATTTATATCATTCCCATCAAATATATCACCAGCTATCAATAGAAGCGTTATATGATCACTAACTAATCTATCCAATAATCTATTTAGGTTTGTTATTATGGATGATCTTAAATCGTCTGCATGATCACCGAACACAAGAAACTTTGCCCCTAAATGAACATCAGAAATATGTGCAAACTTAATCATTTTTACAATTATATATTAACATATGAAAATACATTTATATATAAAAAAGTAAAGTGTCAGAGATTTTTTAGCTTAATTTTTCAATATCACTTAATAAGTATTTTTTTTATTAAGTTTATCTGTATTAATAATTATACAATATATATATTAACATGTAACTATCCCCTCACTCTTTTTTCTCTAATAGAAAGTCTTCACTATAATATATATGTAATCTATATTTTACTATGTGAAAGCAGAATGTAATAAATTAAAGGTGATTGTTAGGATTCCCAGGAACACTTGATGGTTCATATTGATAGGTAGGAGTGAATGTACTTTGTAAATTGAACTTAAAATTACCATTGGAAAAACTAAAACCAGATGAAAGCCCAGTAACACTGCTTAACAATTGTAGAATAATAAAAGAAAGGAACACCAAGCCAAAACCAACTACACTGTAGAGTAACCCCTTAGCTGTTTTATCTACATTTTCCTTTTTGCCTCCTGATGTTATGTACCTGAGTCCAGTTACTATAATCATTATGAAAAGAACAATAGCAGAGCCAATCAATAGTAATGATATCAGTGAGCCAGCCATGGAACCAAAACTCAACAATGTTGGTGGACAAACTGATCCTTGACAATTCATATAAATATTTTCTTTACTGATTTCAGTATACAACAAAACGGCGGATATATAAAATACCCGCCATTAGTTAACAAATGCTTGTACAAATATTTGTTTACGAACCTGGATATGTTCCTCCAGATCCACTGTTTGAGCTACTAGTTGGGGATGTTCCATTTTGCAAACAACCAGAAACTCCAGAACTACCATTGATACCACATGGAAGTGTTATTGAGTTTGGTGAGCTTAAACCTAAAAGACTAAATATCAATTGAACTATTAAATATGAAAATATTATTATTAAAAGTCCAACTACTGCTGATATTATTTTTTCTTTTGCTTTCTTCTTTTTATCCTCTGAGTCCCCTGTCATCCATTGAAACCCTGCCATTATTATCATAACAAGAGCGACTAATCCAGACAAAACAAATACAAAGTTAATAATATTTCCAATCAAATTATTCAAATACTGATTTGTATTAGATCCGAAATATTGAGCAAGAGATGGTGGGACAAATCCACTTGCGTGAACGACACCAAAAACCATACTTCCTAAAAATATCACTAATGTAAATACTAAAATTTTTCTAAAATTTCGCATTAAAATATTCACCCCCTTTTTTCATTTTTTTTTACAAACTTACTGCTGATGTAATTGTACTAAATAACTGAGTAAAACTAAAGTTCACAGGGAAACCAATCATTGAAAGGACAATTTCGACTATTGCAAATGAAAGAATAACCAATAATATACCAATAAATCCAGTAGTCAATGTTTTTCTTGCCTTCTCAACTTTTGACTTCTCACCTTCACTCATCATTATCATATATCCTCCCCATATGATTGTAACAAAGAAAAGAAGTCCTGCTATTGAGAATACAAACATTATTATTCCTTCTATAATACCGTCAACACTACTGTATGATGTTATAACTGGACCGTTTGACGTGATACCTGAAAATATTCCACTTATTCCTAATATTGATGCTAGACCACTTTCAGAACTTGTCGGAGTTGGAAGGACAACTTCAGAACCAATTTTTTTAAATATTGAAGCTATTCCACTATCCGTAACTGTTGAAGTGACTGTTGAAGTAAGTGAATTTGATCCAACAATAGGTTGTGGTGATGATCCATTAGAACACCCTCCGTTATCTACCTGTACATTAGGACATGGTGTTACAGCAAAAACATTTGCTCTGCTATTTAGTAAAAATAGACTATTTGATTGTGTAAAAAAAATTGATAAAAAGAATATAACCAATATCGTTTTTATATATTTAACATATTTCATATATTTTTTATTATTCAACCATAATTTTACTAAAATAGTATACTATTTAATGATGTGAGACCTAACAGACCTATTATTATCTTTATAATGATAACTGAAAATGCAATCAATGCAATACCTACGATAGTGTAAGTTAATATATGTTGACCTTTCTTCACTTGTTCATCAGAGTCCCCTGCTGTTAAATATGTAAATCCTCCGTATACAATAGATCCAAAGGCAAACAACCCTATAAATGTATACAACATATCTTTAAATAAGTTGAAAACATCAGCGAATGTTGTTACTTTGGATTCCACATTACTTAATTTTCCAATATTTGAAAGACATTGTCCATCTGTAATAGCACCAGACTTAGGACAACATTCCGTTCCAGAAACAACTCCATCCCCAGCATTTGGAGTATACGAACAAACAGGCAACTGAAATGGAACCCCACCTTCTACAGACAAACTTGAAGCTGGGTCCTGATAACACACTCCGTTATATATCAATCCATTAATTCCATAGTAATCACATGGATCATAATTTGATGAATCAAAATTTATTGGCGTAACAGTTGGTGTAGTATTAGCTGCAAATACTGAACTAGAAAGTAAAGAGATATATATAATTCCTATTAACGTAAATATAAATAACTTCATAACCCCAGGTTTATATTAAATAATATTTCAATTATTTTTATTATCATACCAGCAAATCCTATTATAACCGTACCTATGAGTGAATTCGTCAATATTTTCTTTGCTGACTTTATTTTTTGATCAGAACCATAATCTAGCATATACATAATTCCAGAATATATTATCATAGAAACAAATATTAAACCTGTTAAAAAAAACACTATATCCAGTGTATGACTAAATAAAGTTTGAATATATGTTTGGAAATCTGTAGTCCCAAAAGGGCTTTGAACTGTTATATTATCAGCATATACATATTGAGAATTTAGAAATTCTATAAGAAATACATAAAAAGATCCTATTGATATGTTTTTTAATAATTTTTTAATCATATTAAACTAGACGGCTCATTTGCTCTAAATAAATTACCCCTATAATCTCTAATAATTGTAACACTGAATATTATCAATAGCAATCAAAAGACTAATATTACCTGTAATTTTTTATATAACTGTAAATACTTTATAGCAGGAATTATACTGATAATCTGTTTTAGTAAGTACAAATATATCCCAATCATATTAAACTAGACAATACATTTATTCCAAGTATACTCACACCTATTATTTTTAATATTGTAACACTAAATATTATTAGCAATAATCCAAGTATTGCATTTGTTATCGTCTTCTGACCCTTCTTTATATCTTCATCACTTTGACTTGTCATCAGTTTATATCCTCCTAACATCATCATTATTAATGCCACAAATCCTCCAACACCTACTGCTATCGTTAATATTATCTGTACCACTGCTCCGAAATTCGATGGAATACATCCGAATGCCGTATATGTATTCCCATTTGCTACTGTCTCAGTAGTATTTGTAGCAGGTATATATACTGGTTGTGTTGTACATGTACATTCTGCTGCGTTTTGACTTGCATATTGTGGTGATTGACAGTTTAATACCCCTTTAGCTCCATTTCCTCCTGATGAAAAACCTGAGATGTTACATATGCCATTAATCCATCTGTTATTTGTTGCTATTGGTTTTAAAGTATTATTACCATTAACCATTGTATGATTTATGCTACTCCCTGGATTTGTACTTTCACCTGTATAATTAAAACAATAGCTTAACGGTGGCATTGATGTATCTATATACGGAGGAATGGACGTATATGGTCCTGCTTGTCCATTGCCTGGTAACCCAGGATATCCAGTTTTTTCTGCACAATCAAAAGTGAATTCACTTGAGATATTGCCTGTGATATTTTCATTTTCAACTCTCAAAGCACCTGTATCACTACAAATATTTGCGAATTCTGAATCACACACTATTACAAATGCTGTCTCACCTGAGTTATCCTCCACTTCATATTCCATACAAATTGGTTCATCGTTTGTACGGTCAACGTTACATTGAGATACATTTATACCAAAGAAATGCTGATCCGAACATGCACTCGTACCATCATATGGCTTGACAATAGAAGGTATATTATTTTGATAATCCCATGCAATTTTAGAATCTGGAGACATCATTATATAATCTGAAGTCCACGAAGCTTCATCTAATATATCTGTTGAATATCCATAATTGAAAATCATAGCATCTCCTGCTCCGATAAGTCCACCAGCCCAACTTGTACCAAAATTATTTCCATTACTACTACCAGTTTTTACAGTAAAACTATCCACACAATTCATAGCACCTGAATTATCCTCTATAAATACATTACTCTCACATCCTGTATATAGTCCTCCACTTCCTTTTACTATACTCTTCTGACCTATTAATCCAAAATATACTGGTATAAATAACAGGAATATAAATAATATCAAAAATGACTTTTTCACCTATGTATATATTATCAATAATATATAGAAAATAAAAGGGAAGAGTAAACTCTTCCCTTCCTTTTCATATTTCCTTTTTTCGTTACTCTTACATCATACCACCCATTGATGGATCATAACCTCCTGCAGAATCAGTGTGATTATGTTCCTCTGGTTTTGGAATATCTGCAACAACTGCATCTATTGTTAGAAGCATTATTGCTGCACTTGCTCCGTTTTGAACTGCAAGCCTTGTTACTTTAGTAGGATCGACTATACCGTTCTCAAGCATATTCTCATATACTCCAGTTGAAGCGTTATATCCAACACCTTTTCCAATCTTATCTATAACAACTCCGCCCTCAAGTCCTGCATTCTCTGCAATTCTTCTTGCTGGTTCTTCAAGAGCTTTTACAAGAATATCTCTTCCAACTGCTTCATCTCCGCTTAACTTTAATTCTGTTAAATTTCTTGAAGCATCTAGGTATGCAACTCCACCACCTGAAACAACACCTTCTTCAAGTGCTGCTCTTGTAGCTGCTAATGCATCTTCTATTCTATCTTTCTTTTCTTTTAATTCAACTTCAGTAGCTGCACCAACCTTGAATACAGCAACTCCACCAGTTAATTTACCGACTCTCTCCTGTAGTTTCTCTTTATCATAATCACTTGTAGTATTTTCAATCTGAGTTCTAATTGATTCCACTCTTACATCAATTTCTTCTTTCTTTCCAGATCCTCCTACTATTATAGTGTTATCTTTATCAGATATAACTTTCTTTGCTTTTCCAAGATCAGATATATCCGCACTTTCAAGTTTCTTACCAAGTTTCTCTGTTATGACTCTACCACCTGTTAGAACTGCAATATCTTCAAGCATTGCATCTCTCCTGTCACCAAATCCAGGTGCTTTCACTGCAAGTACATTAATAACTCCTCTGAGCTTATTAACTACAAGAGTTGGAAGAGCCTCTCCATCAACATCCTCTGAAATTATTACTAAGTCTTTTTTACCTTGGTTTACTAACTTTTCAATTATTGGAAGAAGATCCTTTATTGAACTTATTTTCATATCTGTGATTAAGATATTAGCATTTTCAATAATTGCTTCCTGCCTATCTGCATTTGTGATGAAATATGGAGAAATATATCCCCTATCAAACTTCATACCCTCAACGTGTTCTATTTCATCATGAATTCCTCTTGATTCATCTACTGTAATAACTCCACTATTTCCTACTTTGCTCATTAATGTTGAAATCATTTCTCCAATTTCAATATTATTGTTTGAGCTTACTGTTGCAACCTGCTTGATTTCATCTGGTGCACTTATTGTTTTTGAATTTTTCTTAAATTCATTTGTAACAAATTCAACTGATTTCTCAATACCGCTTCTTACTTGTACTGGATTTGCTCCAGCTGCGATATTTTTAAATCCTTCACTAATGATTTTCTGTGCTATTACTGTTGCAGTTGTTGTACCATCACCGGCATTATCACCTGTTTTAATTGCTGCCTGCTTTATTATTTGTGCTCCCATATTTTCTACAGCGTCAGCAAGTTCAATATCCTTTGCTACAGAGACACCATCTTTTGTTACTACAGGGTTACCATAACTTCTTCCAAGAACAACTAATTTACCTCTTGGCCCCATTGTTACCTTTACAGCGTTAGCAAGTGTATCTACTCCTTTTTTAAGTTTCTTCCTTGCTTCATCGCCATGTAATACTTTTTTTGCCATAATTTATTTTAATATATATTAATTAACCTTGTATAATACCAAGGATATCTGATTCTTCCATTATTAAATATGTAGATCCCTTAACCTCTACTTCATCTGGAGAATATTTCTTAAATAGAACTTTATCTCCTACCTTAACTGAGAATGGTAAAACTTTACCTGATTTTGTTATTTTCCCACTTCCAAGTGCAACAATTTTTCCCATTTGTGGTTTTTCATTTGATATATTATCAGGAATTACTAACCCAAATGATGTAACTGTTTCTTTCTCTTCAGGAAGTACAACAATTTTGCCTCCAATTGGTTGTATTCCTAATGTACCAGTACTCACTGTAGGAGTGCTGGTAGTTGTTTGTGCTTTTGCAGCGTTACTCATATTTTTTTACGATATTATATAACAAGATGAATAAGTGAAAACTAGCACTTAACATACTTGGTTGCTAATATAATATTGCAGATTTATATAAATGTCAATATTCCCATAATATATTGTGTGGAAGTGTATCAGTTTGATTATTGAGTAACTGATTGTATAACATTAACATTCTCTTTCATTAACAGAATATTTTTTATTTTACCAGCTATTTTAGATATTAGCTCACTTTCCTCATCTTCAAGAAAATATGCAAGAAATATATATACACTAATTCCAACGTAACATACTATTGCAATCAAAAAAATCAATTCAATGGTATGAGATGTGTTTATCAAACTATCAAGCAATATATATACTCCATACATTGCGATACCCATAACCCCGCCTGATACGACCTTCTTTATTAATGGTATCTTAAATTCATCTCTTTTCAATCCACCAATACTTTTTTTGAACACACTTCCCATGTATATGAGGACAATAAATGATGTAATTGTTGATGCTAGAGATAACCCCCCGACAGCCATCCAACCATTACTTCCAGACACAAATGAAGGAAGTAAATTAATATGCATAAAATTACCAATAACACCTCTGTATGCAGAAAAATTTCCAAATACCTTAACTAAATAAATGCTAAGGAATAGATTTACTATAACTGTAATTAAAGAAGCTCTTAAAGGTACTTTTGTATTTTGCATTGCATAGAATCCTCTTATGAGAAGTGCAATTACAGATTGAAATATTATATTCAATCCAAAGAAGAAAAGAACCCACGCTGTTGCAAGAGTGCCGTCCCAGCCAAGCATTGTATCTTTTCCTATTCCAAGAAGTCTTACAAGAGGCAATCTTAATACTGTTATTATTATTGCAAGTGGAATTGAGAAAAATAAAATTTGTTGAAGCGATTTAGAAAAATTCTTTTTAAAAGAATCTATTTTCCCTAGGCTATATTCTTCAACTAGAACAGGAAATGCAGCTTGAGCAATACTAAGTCCAACTACAACGACTGGTATTAAATATATTGTGTAGGCATATTTGAATGCACTAAGAGACCCGCTAATAAGTCCTATTGCAAGTATTGTATCAACAAGAACACTTAGTTGTTCCCCAAGCAGTCCAAGAACCCTAGGAGAAAAAAGCCTAAGCATTTCAATTAAATAATTATTTTTAAAATTAAAATCAAATTTAAAATCTATTCCAAGCATTTTTATAACAGGCAATTGAACAATTAAATGAAATACACTACCTAAAACTACTCCCCAGCATAATCCAATAACACCAAAGAATGGAACAAAAATAAAGATTGAAAGTATAAATCCTAATGAATACATTACCGAAGCAATTTGTGTAATTATGAACCTTTTATGAACCATTAAAATACCAGTCAATATGAAGCTAAGACCTAATATGAATGGAGATATAAAGAGGATTCTTATCATCTCTGACATCTCTGCAAATTCAAATGCATTAAATGGTGGAGTTGGTTTAGATATACCGAAATCTACAAGTGCTTTAACTATAAACGGAGCAAATACTATACCTATAAGTGCTAAAACACTTAACAACAATGATGCAAATGTAAATAATTTTGAAAAAACAGAATTAAATTCATCTGATTTTTTTCCAGTGAATTTTGAAAATACAGGTATAATTGCAGTATTTATACTACCTGTAACAAGTAGTGTGAATATTATTTCTGGAAGAGTGTTTGCAGCATAAAACATATCAAGACTTCTTGAAGTACCAAACATGTTTGCAAGAAGAACTAATTTGATTATCCCAATAAGTTTTGTAGCAGTTGTTGCAATAATAAATACTAAGGCACCACTTAATATTGTTTCCTGCTTTTTTGAAACAAAATCCCTGCTATTTTTTAGTATTGAAAAAGCCATAATATATAAAAATTATTATAACAGAATAAATCATACATAAAAATATAAATAATAAATATATATGTTAATAGGTGTTATACAAAACATACGAGATAAAACTTTCTTCTATATAATCAGTTTCCACTTCTACTGGATCTAGTGAATTGTTCAAAGCCAATGTTGCTTTCAATTATTAATATATATATAATTAGTGCAAATATAATTATGGCAAGTTTAAATTTAAATTATTCAAGAACAGTTCCAAATCCAATATATACAATTCCTACATTTGTTTCAGATGATGATCAAAGGTGTGTAAATTGTTTAATTGAAATACCAAAAGGAACAATAAACAAATATGAATATTTAAATGATATTGGACTTCTAAAATTAGACAGAGTTGGATATTCTTCACTTGCATATCCTTTTTCATATGGAGCAATTCCATGTACACTTGATGAAGATGGAGATCCTCTAGATGTTATGGTAGTTTACGAGACTGAGAAATTCTTTCCAGGTTGTTTAATAGAAGGCAGAGTTATAGGTGTTATGAAAATGGTAGATGGTGAAGAAGTTGATGATAAGATACTTGTTGTTCCAAATAATGATAAGAGATATGATCATATTAATGAGATCAATGAGATTCCTGAATATTTAATAAAAGAGTTCACATATTATTGGACTCACTATAAAGATATGAAAAAACCAGGGACTGTCTCCATTGAGGGTTTTTTAAACAGTAATGATGCAGTTGATGTTATAATGAAATCAATTGAGAGGTATGAAAAAGAAATACTACCTAAACTCAAATGAAAAAATTACCTTTTACAATTGACGATAAACACTTCGATTCATCTACCGTTGAATCATTTATACGTGAATTTTGGCAAGAGGAAAAGCTATTCGAAACAAATTCTAATTTAGATAAAAATAAGAATGTTTTCTCAATAATACTTCCTCCACCAAATGCAAATGCACGACTTCACCTTGGACATGTATCAGGATACGCATATCAAGATTTAATGGGAAGATTTCACAGATTACTTGGTGATGATGTACTCCTTCTACCTGGAAAAGATCATGGGGGTATTCAAACAGAAGTCGTTTTTGAGAAAGAATTATCCAAGCAAAATATAAGAAAAAGAGATCTTTCTAGAGATGAATTTTTTAAAAGATGCTATGAGTTCTCAATTATGAATATGAAAAATGCAAGAGAACAAGAGGAAATGATTGGATTAAGTGCAGATTTTTCAAAAGACATTTTTACGCTAGATGATAGAATAAAAAAAACTGTTTACGATACATTTGTATCCATGTATAAGGATGGGCTGATTTATAGAGGAAAAAGAATAATAAACTGGTGTACAAGATGTCTTAGTGCACTTGCAGATGTTGATACTGAAAACAAGGATGAGGATTCATTCCTTTACTATATAAAATATGGCGATGACCTTGTAGTAGCAACAACAAGACCAGAAACTAAGATTGCTGATACTGCACTGGCCGTAAACCCAAGAGATGAAAGATACAAAAAATATATAAACACAGAAATTGAAGTTGTATCTCCTGAAGGAACATATATGCTTCCAGTTATAGCAGAAGACGATGTAGATATGAATTTCGGAACAGGTGTATTAAAAATAACACCTGGTCATTCTCCAGAGGACTATAAAATTGGACTAAGACACAACCTACCAATAAAGACTGTTATTGATAAATATGGGAAGATGAATGAAAGTTCAAATCAATATAAAGGATTAAAAGTAATAGAAGCAAGAAATAAGATAGTTGAGGATTTGAAGAAGATGGGTCTTTTAGTGAAAATTGAAGCGATAAATCATAGTGTTCCTGTATGTGAAAGATGCAAGACAATAATTGAGCCGCTCATATCATATCAATGGTTCCTTTCACTAGACGAGTTAAAACGTAAAACTATATTAGCAATTGAAAATGAAGATATAAAGATTCATCCAAAAAGAATGGGTAAAAACCTTATACAGTGGCTTGTGTCACCAGAAGACTGGTGCCTTTCAAGACAGTTATTTTGGGGATTTAAAATACCAGCATATTATTGTGGAGGTAAAGATATAATCAGCGATGAGAATGGAAACCTTATTGAAAAATATGGAGGGAGTGGAGGATGTGGAGAAATAATAGTACAAGAAAATGTACCTGATAAATGTCCAAAGTGCGGTGGAACTAATATAGTAGCAGAAGAAGACATATTAGATACATGGTTTTCATCAACACAATGGCCATACGCAACACTATTGAGTTATCCTGGATACTTTGAGAAATACTTTCCTACAAGTGTTATGGAAACAGGAAGAGACATAATATTTTTTTGGGTTGCAAGAATGATAATCATGGGAATATATAAGTATGGAGAAGTACCATTCAAAGATGTTCACCTTCATGGATTAGTTACTGATAAGGAAGGGAAAAAGATGAGCAAATCAAAAGGAAATGGTATAGACCCTTTTGAAATGATTCAAAAATATGGTGTAGATGCTCTTCGTTACTCATTTGTTTTTGCAAATTCTATTGGGAAGGATTACAGACTATTCGATGAGAAAATAAAAGGGAATAGAAATTTTGTAAATAAGATATGGAATGCTTCACGTTTTATACTTCAGAATATTTCAGATGAAGGAAATATAAAGGTTGCTACAAATGAATCTAATTTATCCCCTATTGTAAAAAATAATGAGGACTATATTAAATTCAGTGAATTTGAAAACAGGATTATTGAATTAAATAAGAAGTATAAATTTGGAAAAGCATCTGAAGAAATGTACGAATATTTTTGGCATACATATTGTGATGTATTAATAGAAAAATATAAAGAAAAAATTAAAGAGAAAGATATTGAAGCAATGGAAGTACTGCTAACGATACTCGTTTCTTTCATGCAGTTATTACACCCCTATATGCCATATATAACAGAATATATATGGATTCTTCTATATGAAAAGAATATTGTTACAGAGAATTCAATATCAAAGACAAAATTCTTTAACATATCTTAAACAAGGGTTGTTTTTTGTTTCAAAAGCTTTAAAATAGCTTAGAATCTGTATTTAATCCTTTCGTGGGTGCTAACCAATTTTTATTCATTCCTTCATTTCAACCTTTTTCTCTCTTTAGTGTTTAATTTGATATAAAAGAATAATTTACTAGGAGTCTGACAACTACACTTCTATAGCACTTTTTATGAAAGTATTTGACAATACACTCATAAATATTCTTTAATTGTATTGTGAGTATAGAAGCATACAAACAAAAATTTCTACAAGTATTAAAAATAAATAGTTTCAGAAAGAAAGTAGTTATATCTATATTACTGTTTTCTGTATTTTCATTAACTTCATTAATATATTTATATAATCAACACATTAAAGTTTTTGCATTTGGAAGTACACAAAATACTTCTATAGTACAGACTACATCACAAACACCTCCGGATATTACAGATTTGTGGAATGGTAATGCCCACCTAGGACCAGTACAAACTGTAAATTTTGTAGGGAATCCTTCAACAGGCTCATTTGGTGATCCAGGAAGAGTTTCCCTGATTTATGGTAATAATAACGAAATTTATGCATATTTTAGACAAGCAGTTCCAAATACATCTAAAATTTATGATCTTTATATGGCAACATCTACTGATGGAGGGATGACATTTAATGTTAATCCTAATGCAATTCTTAGCCAACAAAATACAGGAGAAATTAATTTGTTTGATCCTAATGTTATGAAACTAAACAATGGTTATTGGATGGTATATGAAAGTCAGCCTAGTACTGATAATTGCACAGGATCTGTTAGTATTGCATACTCTCCTGATGGAGTTAATAATTGGAAATTTGAAGGAATACCAGTATGTGGTCAAAGCTGGAATCTTGGGGCTTCAACTCCAAACTTTGTACAGGTGCCAAATTCTAATAATCTATATTTACAATGGGTTGTTGTTGACTATAACGATGTATATGATGGATTAACAACCAGACACCAAATTGAGATGGATCCAACTAACTTAACAAAAACACTTTCTACAGATCCATTAATAAATCAATTACCACAGGACATTGCAAATTCCTGGGATGATAGGAATTTCGGTTCAGGAAACACAATATATGAAAATGGTTACTATTATACATTTTATGAGGGAGCAGATAGTGTAACATGTCAACCAACTCCTCCACATAATGAAAGTCTTTGGGGAATAGGTCTTGCAAGAACAAATGATATTGCAAACCCAAGTTCAGTAGTTAAATACAGTGGGAATCCGCTAATAATAGCTCAGAAAAATGATTCATGCTGGGTACAATATCCAGCTGTAATAAAAATTAATGGAAGCTACTACTTATATTATGAGGATTCATATAACAATTATGGTCACCCTAATGAGTACATATTAAGAAGGGAAATAGTATGGAATACAACAAGCACAATAACAGGAAAGGTTGTATATACTCAAAACGGTGGTGGAGGATTAGGAGGAGTTAGCGTAAATGATGGAACTCAAACAGTACTAACTAATTCAAGTGGATATTATACATTTAACGTAGTGCCTGGATCATACACTATAAAGATTGCATTACCAGAAGGATACAACTATGCAACAAATTCACCAACATCATTAAGTGTAATAGCTACACCTCCAGGGTCATCAATTGCACTTTCACCTACACCTAATTTCTCTCTTACACCTATAGCAACATACCCTTATTCTGGAAATGTGTATAAGGTAACAGGAACAACAGAGACCGGAATGCCTGGAGTTACAGTAATAAACAATGGCGTTACAACAACAACAAATTCTAGTGGTGAATTTAGCTTTAATACACCTCCTGGATTAGAAACATTTACCTTGCAACTTCCGAGCGGATACTCTTATGTTCCAAATTCAAAAACAGAGTATACAGTTGAATTCCCATCAAATACATTAAATGTTCCCGTTGCAAATTTCTACATAACCCAAACTTCACCTGTTGTATCTCAAGTGCCTCCAGTTACCCAAACTCCTCAACAGCAACAATTAGTAAGCTCAAATTCTATAAGCAGCACACAAAAAACAGCATATGTATCAAATTCAGTTCGAATTCCGTCCGAGAGTACTACTGTATCATCACCGACACCTACTCCTTTAAGTAGTATTACAACTGGAAATGTCATAGAAGCTACAACAAGTTTTAGTCAAGTATTCATGTCAATACTTTCTTCTTTAGTATCATCATTTACATCAAGTATTGGTTCAACCTTGAAACTCTAGAAGTTCTATTAGACAGTGTTTATTTTGATTGAATAATTTTTTGCAAAGATGCAAAACATCACAAAATATGCTAAAATACCTAACATATGCAACTAACAGCAAAAACAAGAACTACATTAGGTAAAAAGAATAAGTACCTAAGAATGAACAATGAATTACCAGGAGTAATTTACTCAAAAGATATAGGATCAATAAGTGTTACATTTCCTATAGGTAATTTCAAAAAAGTATATGAAACATCAGGTAGATCAACAATAATAGATATTTCATTAGACAATGAAAAATCTTTAAAAGGTCTAATTGAAGAAATTCAAGTAAATCCGAGGAAAAATGAATATTCCCATGTTTCAGTCAGAGCTGTTAACCTAAACGAAGAAATAACGGCATTTGTTGCATTCGAGTTATTTGGAGAGTCACAAGCTGTAAAAATAGATAAAGGAATATTACTAAATATTACAAATGAAATTGAAATTAGATGTTTACCAGAAAAATTACCTCAAAGTATAAAAGTAGATATTTCACCTCTTGAAAAGATTGGTAATACTATATCAATTAATTCCATACAGTTGCCTGAAGGAGTTTCTCTTGTACATCAAGGCGATATAAACCTGATTATTGCCAGTGTAATTGCACCAAAAGAAGATATTGCTAAATCAAATCAAGCAGATACGACAACCACTGCAACTACTACAGGAAGTACTGAAAAATAAAGGGAATAGATACATTAAAATATTTTAATACAATATTTTTTACGTTTCTAGCTTATTGTGCTGTTAATGAAATATTACTTGTATCAATCGCAGGGAAAAACACATCAAATATTTTTGCTCCGCTGTAATTTATAACTCCAGCATTTAAATGTATGTGAAATACTGGAAACACATATCCGTTATTTGCCATATAGTCAATCTTTGTATATTCAATTGATATATTTGTGTTAATATTGATCGTTTTATCTGTTATACTGCTGTCTTGCGTAAATACACTCAAATAATTCAAATTTGAATAAACTTGGTCTAGGGCATTTCCAAGTGGGACTAAATTTACATCTGTAACTTTAGTCAATCTATCCCCTATTGGAAAATTAGTGAAATTAACATAGCCAAGTACTCCATCAGGTCTTATATACATATCAATAAAGTCACTTGAAGTATCTGGATATATCGAATTATTACCATTTAAAAATGTAACTTCAAATTCATAATAATTACCACTCTTTACAATACTTTTTAATATGTACCCACTATTGATTCCAAATATTGTATTTAAATAATTTTCAAAATTATTTTTCATTGTTACAACATCAATAGTATTTTGCGTTACGCTCGCATAATGCTCAAGTGTATAGTGTCCATTAATTACAGATAATGCATATGAATCATCGCTGTTTTCCCATGTAGAAGCATTTACGCTACTCATTTTAAACTTTTGAATTAGCGTTTGAACGTTAAATGGATCATATGTATAAACAGAATATTGTGAGGAGGTTCCAGAAGCAAAAATATTTGCATTTTGAACATTCATTATGTTATTTACAGTAACATTTGATTTAAATGGCAACAAACTCATTACAATAGGGGTAGGTGTTAAAGGAATTGGTGTCACATTAATAGTAAATACTGATGATCTATGAATAAAGTTAGTAGATATGTAGTTGGAAATATATGGGTAAGATAATATAGCAAAGCAGATAACTGATACAATAATAAAGCCTACCTTATACTCCTTAGAGTTGGTTTTATCGTTGGAGTTATTATCATTATTCATATTTTTACTTATATTCCACAAATATTACTAAAGTAGTTAAAGAATGACATTACTGACTTTGACTCTAATATACCACAATCAGGATATTTTTGAGAATTTTGCCTACACACGTACTCTTGTGCAAGTGATTCTGCTTGATAACTGTTTATGCTTGTAGTTAATGTTTTCTTTGTATAATTTGGACATAACGTGTTACTCCATTTGAATCCGTTGTTTATATATGCAAATACACCCGCAGCAGCTACAATTGAATCCTGAAGATTATTTAAGTCAAGATTTTTTGAAACTCCACTGCATCCTTCTATATCACTAATCACACTGGCATCATTAACTGCCTGAACATCATTTGTGCCTTGTGAAGTTATTTGTGATGATTTACTACTGTCAGCGTAAAATATACCCATTGGGCCAACTCTAATTGATGAAGTTGAGTTGTTTAATACCTCATCAACGCTTTGAAGATTACTTCCTATGTAGTCTGTTGTTGGCGACTGCTTGTATTGACTAACATAACTACAAACTCCGTATTGGTTTGAATTTCCAGTTGATATATATGTTCCGTTATATTCAAGTTCTGCTGCAAGAAGAGCAGGATCTACGTTAAAAGCATCCCCTACCTTCGATATATATTTATATAAAGAACTATTAGTATATGATGATCCAGTACTTGGATCTGTGCATGTACTTGGATTTGCAGTTGGATTAGTATCTATAACACCTCCACTACTTGAACATACATATACCCCAGTTCTCAGATATTCATTGACTGGTAATGACGCACATCCGACATTAGTTGTGCTTGCACTTGTATTATTCGATGAAAAGCATTCATTTAATTGCGTGTATGAATTAAATGCTGGACAATATATATCTTGATTAGCTCCACTCCCTTTATAGTAGACCTTACTATATTTATATTCGTTATTTGAATTTAATGAAACAGACATGTATGACATATATGTATTTAAGTGTGGTCCTGTCCATGTCTGATGTGATGCTGGAACTTTAAAGTTTTTTACATCACTTTGTAGATCAATTCTCCCTATTGCAGGACCAGATTTTGTAACAATAAGAGGACTTCCTGAATAATATGCATTTGCATTTATTATTCCTTCACCATCTGAATTAGCATCATTACCCATATAACTGTTATATGCATCGAGAACTGCCTTACTTGGCTCAACATGATAATACGTTATATCAACATCACTAGTGAAAAATCCATTTTGGGATTTTTGATTTTGATCTAATCCCAATGCTTCTGGTGAAAGCATTATTGTTATTTCACCTCCTGATGTTGCACTTGAATTAGCTCCATCAACTGCATATATTATATATCCATTGAATGGTGAAAATACATCATTAGAATTTCCTGACACAGGAACTAAATCGGTTGATAATTGAGATACATGTTCAGGAAGAGACGATACTAAATTATTTGAATTACCTGCACTGCATGCCTCACCCGGATTACTTGCACTATACTGCACTCCGTTATATGATAATGCAAAAGGACAACCACCGCTTAAGGCACCGTACTGTACAGTACCAATCTGTTGAGGTGCTGGATTAGCTCCTAAAATTCCTCCAAGTCCAGCAAATGCAGCTACAGAAAATCCCATCATCAAAATTCCAAACATAACACTCATTGGGTCATTCCGTCTTAGTAAGAAAAAGAAACTAATTAAGAATGATATTACTCCAGCTACAGCCAATATGTTAGCTATGAACCCCATTACAAGACCTCTTACCCAACCATAAAGTGGTGTAAATGAAAGACCAAAACCAATTGCTCCACCTATACCAGCTCCAAGCAATGTGCCTAACGGTCCAAAAAACAACCCTATACCACCACCTATTATCGCCCCTCCTATTGTAAAGGCCATTATCCCAAACCCACCAGAAAATGCCCAAGATAAGGCATGTGATAAGAAATTATTCCACACCCACATAGCTATTTTTCCAGTCATATCCATTATGAAGCCGGAAATCGCCCCGTTAGTTGCTATATCAATCCCAAAATATACAGCCAAGATAGGAAGAACTGCTAATGGATCTGTGACTCCAACTGCTGTAAGAATAGCACCAAACATGTCAGCCACCACTCTTGCATACATTCCGATACCTATAACATTGAATCCACCAATTAGTATATTATATAAACCTGCACCTATTGTAGTTAAAGAGTTCGCATCTATACCATTAGTAAATAATTCATGAACTCCTTTTGATAATTCGCCAAATCCTTTCCCAATATCGTTAAATCCATGTATTAGTGGATAAATCTCTCCATATGGATGATTTGCCGATAAATATGCTCCAAAGTAAAAATTCATTACATTAGTTGATGCTCTAACTACCGAAGACACACCATTTTCCATTATGTATTTATATGTACCAGATGCTCTATCAAATGCATCTCTGATTACTTGAGGTAAATATTTATTTATTGCTACTCCTCCTAAGCGTACAGCAATGTATGCAGCTGCAACACCAGCAGCTAACTGATGATTTATTCCCCAAAGTACAGCTAGTATTGATGCAGCGTTAACGCCAGTGTCTAATAAGTCACCAACTGACATAGGGAAGTCCATAAATCGATAAGATGAAACTTTTGATAATGCAACACCGAAACTATTATCAGGATTCCTTAAAGCGTCGTGAATAGCGTTAAATAAACGATGATCAGGTGTTAATCTTCTTAATTCCGAAGTAGCTAACTGCTCATTTGTCATTGTTGGATCTTCACGTGATACTTCCTTTAACCATCTTTCAATACTATTTTGAAGACCTAATTTCATGCGGGAGTACAATTCCAGGAATATTCGTTCGCTAGTACTTAAATTATTTATGTGATTTACAATATCGGCGTAATTAGTTAATAGCCCTCTTTCCTCATCAGATAGTGTCCTAGCCAAATCAATACCTCCATTAACATGCTCCTGAACCATTTCATGAAATATTCTGACTAGATCAGGATTATCAGCATGTATAAGAGTATATAGCGTACTAGTTTGTGTTAAACCAGATAGTGTTATATCCCCATTTTTAATACTCTCTACAAACGAAAGAAATCTACTTTGTGAAGCAGAATCCAATGAAATATATCTCAAACCATTAACATTTGTAGTAGGAGAATTAAATATATCACTATTTAAATGTCGTAAATTCTCAATAGCATCGGACCTAATAAAATATCTAGGATAATCATTAAATTCAAAAGCTCTGGTAATATAATCCGTATGATCGAGTGCCACAGATAATGCACGAACCGAAAGTACTTTTGCAACTGGAGCTGAAACATATTCTATAACACGTTTATTAAAATTCGACCATGCTCTATAAAATATGCTATCGTTTGGCCTAATCTGACCTTCTAAAAGTGTCTTAACTGAACCAGACGCATTTAATGATCCATCTCTTCCAATAGTATAAAAAATATCTTTAGGGTAATTCCTTAATGAATAAAATATTGTTCTAGTAAAAAAAACACTTAGTGCAAGTGTTGAGTTTTGTGTTATTAAATAAGTAGGAATTGCCCATAGACCGCCATTAATACCAGCTTTCAAAACCTCCCATGATGTATGGGTAGCAATTCCTACTCCCCTCAAAGCCGTAGCCGCAGCTTTAGCAGCAACAAATAAGTGCCTTCCGTCTGTCCAACCATCAAAGATTCCTCTAATATATCCCTCTCTTCCTACCATTGATAACAAACCATCACCTTTAGTTATTGCATCACTAAAATTTTTTATATCAACAAGTCTTTGATTATACCAATATCTTAAACCGTCTAGGTTTGATAAATATTCTCGTGATGATTCTAGAATTTTGGTTCCAAATTCTGTAAATGTTGCCCCCAAAGAGGATAAAACAACAGATGCTACAAAAGAAAATAGCGGTGAAATACTATCAACAAGAGATAAATCTCCTCTTCTTCTTCTATTTTCTCTATCTAACGTCTTTGATCCGAATAAATAAACAAACCTATTAAACCAAGATAGTTGTGCAAGATTAAGTACATTATTATTAAGGAGATCGTTATTTGGAATAGCACGAACAGTGAATAATCTCCTAATCCTTGAGAGTATACTGTTACCATATACTGGAGCATTTTCATGAATACCAGCTCTCAATCCTAATAGTCTTGATAATGCTCTAAATCCAATCTCGCCAGGTCTGTATCTATCATCACTAAATCTCCATACTAGATGACTTCCCTCAGTACTACGGACATATAAACCAGCAGCTCCTAAAAATGATTCCCAGCTTATTCTCTTTATTAATCGACTTACTGCCTCACCCTTTGGAACAAAATAATGATTATATAATCCCCATGCAGAGTTATGTGCATTATATGGTGCAAATAAACCAGCGTTCCTAGCCTTACTTCTTCCCATTATATTTAACGGGTCAATTCCGTACCTCAACATTCTTAAAGCATTTACATTATCTGGTATTAAGTTCTGAGTAATACCTATTATGCTTCCTGCAACAGATGCAATAAGAAATAAGCCTGGCATTGGAATACCAGCTCCTATAACGCCATTTAATGCAACACCATATAATGCAGTACGAACTAAATTATCAGTTGAAAATGGATCTTTAGCAATACCATCATTAATCCTTTTTAAAATGTTCTCAGTCTGTTCAGCCTGCATACCTGTAGCAATCAAGTTCTGCCAACGCCCTGATCTAGATAATTCAACTTGTAATGCTTCCTCTAATCTTACATAAAAATCATTTAAGTCTTGGTAATTATTTGGATTAAAAGCATGAGATACATGCCTTATGTTTTCATATATTGGATTTCCGTTAGGATCTCTGGCAACAACAGGAATGTTCAATAATACATACTCGCCTCTTCTACTTCCTCTAAGGATATTATTGGCAACCCTAACAGCGTTAGAATGACTCAAGTATATTTCTAATTGCCTGGTTATTGAATCTCTAATTAACAATCGCTCAGAACTACTATTAGACCATTCTGTAAATGCTTGAAATCTTGATAGAATCCTGCTTCTTACAGGAGGTATTGTATTACCTACAGAATGCATCCTATCCAATTCCTGTATTCTGCGATCTAATGAAAAAGATGATGATCTGTCGTATTGTACAACAAGCTTCATTATATTGTTTAGATAACCTTGCTTAGCAACCTGAAGTTCATGAAGTCTTTCTTTTACTCTTATAGTTTCACTCTGTAAATTTCTCCTTATAATAATACTATCTTGAGCTGTTCCATTTATACTTTTAATACATACGTCTATGTTAGTACCTCCACCTTGAAATGGGCTTGAATGTTTTTGAACTTTTCCTGCAACAACTACCTTTATTGCATTTGCAATTTGACTATCATCTAATCCACCTTTATTATTTAAACTTGCTGCAACTGCATTAATATCAATATTATTATTAAAACCAATTTTTGAAACTCTCTTTGTAATCTCCTCAGCCATTTCTCTTGAAACTCTAGGATCATAAGTCAATCTATTTAAAGCATTGGCTGTAGCTTCTTGTGTAAGGTAGGCAGATATTTCTATTTTTTGCTGTTTTCTTGAAATACTAATTCTATTCATTCTATTTTCACCCTCAAACCCAGCGTCACCACCAAAAGGATGCACAACACCACGCATACCCAAATAAAGTAGAAAATTAGATGGCATTTGTTGCGGATCACCTGGAACTTGTCCAACAGGTCTGCCAGTTGTATAATGTATTGCAGCATTTAAATCTTGGTCATGTGTAAGATCAATTGATGCAACTGCTTTAAGGGCATCTTCCCTTCCTACCAATTCAGCTCTAATCGATCTGTTGTTATTCAGCTTTGTAAACAAATCATCTAGGTTTGCTGAATGGGTTCTATTCCACGCATCTGGATCTGGCGCGTTCGCTGGACATGTTGCCGCCAATTCATTATTATAACTCAATTCAAGAGCTTGAATATTGTTACCTATATTAGCGATCTCATTCCCTATTCCAGATGATCTGGATGCAATATCATTACTGTATTTTTCAACAAACTTATTAATTTCTTTAACTTTTTCTATAACGACAACTCCGCTAGGATCAATTTGTTGATTGATTCTATCTCTTATTGACCTTATTGGAACTTTACCAAATTGATTACTTACCTTTACATTTACTAGATTAGTAACCATCGTACCTATATAGTCACCAGGAGTAATCGCCACCTTAGCCCCACTGGCTAAAGCATTTGCAATATCCTCTGTAGGAATTGGATGACCCGCACTATCTACATTTAGATTATCCCGTACTGGCACAGCTCTGTATACTGGATGTATGTCATCCACTGTTTGCTTCTGTCCGTTTAAGTCAATATATTCATAACCTTCGGGAACTCTCTCTAACCTGACTAAGCTACGAGTTTCATTATCATGTAGCAATACGTTAGGCGTTATGTTTGTAGAGAAGAGCTGTTCACCTGAACTTCCAACTCCCACATTATTAATATTGTTATTACTATTAGACCCATTTCCACTTCCAGTACTATTTTGAGTAGATGAATTTGATTGTGTAGGTAGAATTCCCTGAAGTATATTTGCTAATGGAGTTAGGAGTTCTTTTGGAAGGTCTCGTAGCGAAGAAGTGTTTTCATCCTTTTTATTAGGATCTTCTGCGATATTTATTCCAGCATAATTAAATATTCCTCCAGAATCAGGACCTCTTCCAGTGTTGTTAGGCTGATAACCTCTTGCTTGATCCCCAGGAGTTAGTTGTGAACCTGTATAATTTCCTAGTACTGGAGGTTCAAATTGTTTATCTACACCCAATTCAGATATGACCGAAGCAAAAACAGTTGCAACCATTTCATTAAACTGTTGCTTACCAACTCTAGTTGCATTTTCGCCATTTATCCAATTTGATATTTCAGGAACTTTACACAGTTCATTAAATAAGTTATTCGATGCTTCTTGTACTATTTTTCTTTGTGCAACGCTACCGCTTAAAGCTATATAGTTATTTTGAATATAGTCCTGAACCTCATCTGGTGGAATTCCTCTATTTACTGCTTCAGTAATAAGTTCCTCTTTTGTGGGACTATACCTGTTTAATTGATAACTTAAGCTACTAGAATTAAGTGCTCCTCCCAAATTAGAGGCTGATTCGGTAAATATCTGTCTTATATGAGTTGAAGGATCAGAATCAACATGCGGATATTCTGCCAATCCAATTGGAGATGAACTTTTCTTATCAAGTACCCCCCAAATCAAAGAGATTATTCCACCAGGCATAAATAAATATTAAACGACATTCCCAATAATCCCCCCAACAAGAGGAATCTTTCCTGCAAGATTCATAGCTTTCTTTCCAAATTCTCCAGAAGATTCATTAGCACCTCTGAATTGGAATTCTGTCTTGAAGAACTCATCAAGATCTTTGGCAAGACCAGGAATAATTGTAATTATACCAAGTGCTACAAAATTCCATATATATTGTGGGTCAATTGAATCAACAAATATCAATGGACCATTTGAAAAGTTAACAATACCAACATTACTTGATATAAACCATGGACCTGAATTGTTTGTAAGACCGAATTCATTTCCGGCACCTCCTGACGTTCCTGAACAACTTGTGTATCCACTAACACCATTTGCTGATGAAGGACATTCAGTTCCAAATGCAAATATTGCAGCAATGAATATTAGAAGAAACACAGCAGGAAATATCAATGCAGAAGAAAGGAGAGAATTTAAATAATTACCAATAGCCTTACCTCCACTTAATACATAATTTACAAGCATAAGAGGTCCAATAGCTGCTACCAATACAATCTTTATAAACGCTGTTAAAACAACAATAAATATTCTTACTGCCCAATACAATGCAAGGACATTTAATATGAATCCTATTGCAATTGTAACAGCACCAGCAAGTGCAAATGTATTATTAAGCAACAATCCATCAAGTATTCCTATATTTGTAGGTTGATCAATTAACCCAGCATACCCTGCACCATTTTGTTCTGCTGGTGGAAACCAACTTTGTACATTAACAATGGGAGCTAATAATCTAAAGATATTAAAATCTCCTGCATTTCCGCCTATAACACCTTTTTGAGATTGAGTAGTATATTCATTAAATCCACAATACTTCATACCTGTTGTACTCTGAAGCCCGCTTGTATATGAACCTCCTGGAACAAGAGAATTAACTGAACAGGCAACAGGGTATTCCCCTGCAGCATAATATGTAGGTTGAACAAATTCTGGAGCAAGAACTGAGATTATAACATTGGTTCCAAGATTTGCTATATCAATCATAAGTCCTGCTATTGCATAGCTGAATGTGATTAACAATAGTGCAATTATTATCTTAGGTATTGAGCTCATAATTGTTACTTCTTCCTGCCCAAGTTTTGCACCAAATAACAAAAGGAAACCAATAAAAACAACAAGTATTGCAACAACAATATACGCTATATTTCGTGAGATATCCCAAATTGGCAATACCGGCGACAGTGTGTTATACCCAGTACCAGTTGTTCCAGCTGCATATACACTCGTTTTGTTTTGTTCAAATCTACTTTGAACATAATATGTTGCAAGTGCAGAGAAGCTAACAGGATTATTTGAATATATATAACCTTCAGTATTTGCAAGGAATCCAAGAAGTCCAGTTGAACCGCTTGATGTTGAGGTTGCCTGTGTCCCTTGTGCAATTTGATTAACTAAACTTGCAAACTGAGCAAATTCATCGTTTATTAAATTAGGTGAAATACTAGATTGATATCCAAGATTATTTTGCGCGGTCGTATTATCTAAAGAATATGTATTGTAATCTTGCGCAGATACAATACCTGACAATGATAAGCCAACTATTGATAGGAACCCTATTATCGAAAACAGAGCTAGCTTATTCCTCCAGTTCAAATTTAAAAATAGGATAAAAAAAGATTTAATTCTATGTAGGGTTGCTAATAAAATAACCCAAATAGCAAAAAACGCAATTTGTAACTTAAGTAAAATATATTTGAAGAATAGATTCATATTCTCATTTATTATATTACTTTTCAATGTTTTTTAAAACATTTACGCCATTCTTGTATTTTCTTATGATCACCTGAAAGAAGCATATCGGGAACCTTTAACCCTTTGTAATCAACTGGTTTTGTATACTGAACATATTCACTTGTCACTCCATCATCATACGACTCTTCTAAAAGACTGTCTGAATTTCCTAATGTACCTGGAATAAATCTAGTTATTGCATCAATCAAACAAATTGCGGGAATTTCACCTCCAGAGTAGATTATATTACCTATACTTACCCTGTAGTCACAAAGTGATGCAATTCTTTCATCAATCCCTTCATAGTGACCGCATATTAGTATGAGTTCTGATTCTTTTGAGAACTCTTTTATTAACATTGTGTTTGCTTGAGTCCTTCCAGCATCAATCAGTATTACTTTTGATTTAGGTGTTTTTACTGAATTTATTGCTTTGTCTACTGGCTCAATCTTTAATATCATTCCTGGAATATTACCCCCATAACTCCTATCATCTATCCTTCCATCTTTCCTATCTGAAAACTTCCTTAGATCAATAAAATTTACATCTATTAAATTATGTTTTACAGCATTCCCCAGTAATCCATATTTAAACACTGAAGAAAACATATCTGGGAATATAGAAATAATGTGAAACTTAATCATTAGCACTCTTTAAAATAAAATGCTTGATTATCGCCTGAATAAGAGAAGCCACTGGAACTGCAAACATTGCTCCAATTATACCAAATATTGAATATCCTGCAATCACTGCTATAAAAAATATAACAGGATGTATTCCAAAAGTAGTTTTTGCTAATCTAGGGATAATTATATTTACAAAAGTTTCAGAAAAAAGAAAGTATGCTATAAATATAACCCAAAATAAAGTTATAGATTGATTAATTGCAATCATGAACCCAATTAAAGGAGCAATAAATATTCCAAATACAGGAATAAAGTATAAAAGGAACGCAAACAAAGCAGAAATGAATGGGTAGTTAACTCCAAGTAACCAGAGTAAAAGAAAGAAAAATATACTTAAAGCTAAGGAAGTTAATCCCTGAAATTTCATATATTCAGAAAATATCTTTCTTGTAGTTTCTGTAAATACGAGAAAATCTCCCCTGTATTTTTCCGGAAGAAATATGTAAACAATCTCCTTCCATGAACCGCCGCTAAGAAGAAAATAGTAGGATATAAAAAGTGAAAGGAAAAATTGACTTACAATAGATGCCAAATTTTGTAAGAATTGCAACATATTATCAAGAAGTGAATTTACAATAGTTTGCAGTCTTGACAAGATAAATGTGCTACCAATTGATATATGAAGACCAAATGAGCTTTTTATATCATATATGATTCTTGTTATATTTGAATAACTTAAGTTCTGTATCAATCCATTTAAATTAACTAGAACTACAGGAATCAAATATATGAAAATTGATACAACAAATAGAATAAATATTATGAATGAGATATTTACAGCTAATATTTTGTTTACTTTTTTTGATACTAGAAAATTAACAAATGGATTTATAACAATTGATATTATCCACGCTATTAGAATTACGTTTATAACAGGCTCTATAATTCCAAGTGTTCCAATAAACATCTTTATTAGCAACACACCAAAATATATACCTATTATCCATATCGGAATATATATTTTCTTAATAAGTTTTGAATTCATCAGTTAACTATAAAATATTACCTGAAGGAAGAGAGTAGCAAAAATGCCATTCTCTTCCTTTGGTATACATAAATCTATACTTTAAAATATCTTAAAATATAGAGCTGACTTTGATGGATCAGTGTTAACACCGTTTGATTCCATATCATCAGACATTACAACAACATGAGCATTATCAGCAGTCAAAGCAACAAATAAGTGAGCATATGTTCCAGTATCAGATGGAACTGTTGCAAGATACTGAGATATTGCACTTGATAATGTTGAATAATCTGCCCACATACACCCTGCACTAACATCTGTCGCATTTGAATTATCTCCTGCTACAACTGATGCGTAAGTACAATTTGGATCGTTAGTTGCGGTGATTATACCTTCTGCATTTGTTGATGCATTAACAACAAGTAACGGTATCATGCTTGGATATGAACCTCCGTGGTCCGCACTATATTGTAGAATTGCATTTCCAACAGCAGATACATTTGATATTCTTGTTGAGTTTCTTGCATCTGCAAATCTTTCTACTGGATTAAGTGCTACCAATACAACCAATGCTAAAATTGCTATTATTGCTATCACAATAAGAATTTCAATTAACGTAAAACCTTTTTTATTCTTCTGCATTCATAATCACCTCCTTACACATATACTTTTGCACTAAATATACAAAAAATCAAATTACACTAAAAGTATTGCATGTGAATTTAATTATGTCAAAGAAAAAAACAAATACACTAATTGTATACAATTCTATTGAAAATATATAATGTGCCGTAAAAAGAAATAAGAGCAAGAACCAACTAATTTCTTAGGAAATCCTTGCTCTTTACTAACACAAACTTTCTTTATTTACTCTATAACTTCTCCTTCAGGTTTAGAAGAGTTGTCGCCATTATCACCATTTGTAGGTTCATCCTGCGGAGGTGTTTGATTTGGATTGTCCTTATACATCTTCTCACCAACACCTTGAATCAATGATACTAGAGAGTCTCTCTTTGCTTTCAAATCATCAACATTTGGATTTTCTTGCTTTAATAATTCTCTAATTTCACTTATCTGTTGAGTGATTTTATCCCTTTCTTCTTGAGGAATTTTCTGTTCATTATCTTTAATGAACTTCTCGTTATTAAAACAAAGAGTTTCCAATTCATTCTTCAACTCCACAACAGCTCTTTTTGCTTTATCATCAGCTTCGTGCATTTTAGCTTCATTTACTTGTTTTTCAATTTCTTCTGATGACATACCGGTATTTGCAGTAATAGTTACTTCCTGTTTTTTACCAGTTGCTTTATCACTTGCACTTACATGAAGAATTCCGTTTGCATCAATATCAAATGAAACTTCAATCTGAGGAACACTTCTCGGAGCAGGTGCTATCCCATCAAGAATAAATGTTGCAAGAGTCTTATTATCACTTGCCATTTCTCTTTCACCTTGAACTACATGAATTTCAACTTGTGTCTGATTATCTGCCGCAGTTGTAAATATTTGTTTCTTCTCAACTGGAATTGTTGTATTTCTTTCAATAAGTTTTGTAGCAACCCCTCCAAGAGTTTCTATTCCAAGGGAAAGAGGTGTTACATCAAGAAGCGTAATATCTTTTACATCTCCCATTAATACACCACCCTGAATTGCAGCACCAATAGCAACAACTTCATCTGGATTTACACTTCTGTTTGGTTCCTTACCAAAAAATTCTTTTACCTTTTCTATAACAGCTGGCATTCTAGTCATACCACCAACAAGAACTACTTCATTTATATCCTTTACTGTCTTATTTGCATCACTTAATGCTTTTTTAACAGGTTCGATTGTTTGATTTATTAAATCCATTACAATCTGCTCCAACTGAGAACGTGTCAATGTTATATTCAAATGCTTTGGACCAGATGCATTTGCAGTTATGAAAGGAAGATTAATAACAGTACTAATTGTACTTGATAGCTCTATTTTAGCTTTCTCAGCAGCTTCTTTTAATCTCTGTAGCGCTGCACTATCTTCTCTTAAATCAATTCCATTTGTTTTCTTAAATTCATCAGCAAGATAGTTTATGATTTTTTGATCAAAATCATCTCCTCCAAGATGAGTATCACCATTTGTAGAAATTACTTCAAAAACACCATCTCCGAGTTCAAGAATTGAAATATCAAAAGTACCACCACCTAAATCATAAACTGCAATTGTCTGCTCATTTTTCTTATCTAAACCATAGCTCAATGCAGCTGCAGTGGGTTCATTTACAATACGTTTTACTTCAAGACCTGCAATTTTTCCAGCATTCTTTGTTGCCTGTCTTTGTGCATCATCAAAGTAAGCTGGAACTGTTATTACAGCTTCAGTTACTTTTTCTCCTAAGAAGCTTTCAGCATCTGCTTTTAATTTTTGCAAAACCATTGCTGAAATTGCTTCTGGAGCAAGCCACTCATTGCCAAATTTAATTTCCACTCCTCCATTACTACTCCTTCTTAATTCAAAAGGTAATAACTTTGTATCTCTCTGAACTTCACTATCATCCCATTTTCTTCCAATTAATCTCTTAATAGAATAGAAAGTGTCAGATGGATTAAGAACCATTTGGTTCTTTGCAGTAATACCGACAGATCTGCTGCCAGTTTCCTTACTAATTGAAACCACAGAAGGAGTCGTTCTAAGTCCCTCTGAATTTGGTATAACAGTTGGTGATCCACCTTGCATAACTGCTACACATGAATTAGTTGTACCTAAATCTATACCAATTATTTTTCCCATATATATTTTTTATCTATAAACTATAACCTTAGCAGATAATATAATCTGTTTTGTGGTTGATTTTAAATAACCTCTTGAAATCACTTCGGCAATTTTGTTTCTCTCTTCCTCTTTTTGAGTTTCGATAAATCCAATTGCTTGGTGATATTGAGGATTGAAGGTATCTCCTTTTGCAACTTCTACAATTTCAACACCTTCAGTTACAATTATATTTTTTAACTTATCAAGTAAAGGATTCATTTGATCTACAGTATCAGAATTATCCTTGAAATGATTAGTTAATTTAATGAAATCCTCATAAAAATCAATTAGTTTTAATAGAAGATTAGTTTGAGCAAATGAAAGAAGTTCATCTTTTTCTTTATCAGCTCTCTTTTTAATGTTCTGGCAATCAGCAAGAGCAATGAGCAAACTCTTCTTTGTATTCTCTAGCTCTTTACTTAATTCCTGAACTAATTCTTCATAATTTTGACTTGAGTCGAGATTGCCTGCCTCTTCTACAACCTCAGAACTGTTTAAATTTTTAGTGTCATCGTCATCATTCATTTTTATATTTTTATTTTTTTAAATATGATATGTCTAAATTACATATCTGAAGGTAAGTAATTTAAAAGTTCACTACTGTTTTCCTTACCTTGATTACCAACCTCTAGTTACATCCGTTAAAGTTTCCGCAACCATACGAACTTTCGGTATAACCTGGTTGTATACCATTCTTACTGGACCAACTACACCTATAAAACCTTTGGTTCCATGATATAGACTGAACTGAGCATAAACTATTGCACATGGTTCAAATGAAGAAAAACCACACTCATCACCAACCAATACCTTCAATAGTTCACCCTCAATATATTTATTAAATACAGAGTTTAGCATGGAATAGTTTTCTATTACTGCTAAAACTCCTCTTAGATTATCTAAATCTCTAAATTCTTCATAGTCTAATATATCCGAAATTCCAGAGTACAATACACTATTATCAGATATTGCAACAGAAACATACCTTAATGAATCTGCCAATTCATCGATAGCAGTTTTTATTAACTTTTCTTTTTCAAATCTGCTTTCGTGAAGGTGCTGTTTAATTCTCATCTCATCAATATAGTTAATATCATCCTCAACCATCAAACGGTTAATATAGTATCTGAAACCAATTGATGTAGGATATCTTCCAGCACTGAAATGAGACTTCTGCAGATATCCCATCTTAGTCAAAACAGACATATCATTCCTTATTGTTGCACCAGAAGCATTAACATATTTTTCAGAAATTATAGATGAACCAACAGGAGAGCCTGTTTTAGCAAATTCAATAACAACCCCTTTTAGTATAGCTATTTGTCTTTCACTTAATGTATCATACATGTTAGCACTCTATATATTTTACTGCTAATAATATATCATTACAAATTATTTGTGTCAACTGCTAAACAAATCATATTTCTAATCAAGTTTGATAACTTCATGGCTAATTGATAGTAAGTAATATGGAATAAATATAACCTTGCAATCATCAATATATTTCACTCCAGTATAATTTTTGTTTACTATATACGCTTCCTTTGGTTTATACTTTGAAATATAACTTATTAAAGACCTACCTACACTGCTATTCTTATTCAATTCTTTATACTTAACCTCAAAAGGATATAACTTTCGACCTATTTCCCTCTCTTTTATATTTAACTAATGTTTTTGCCCTGTATCCAGTTTCAGCATATATCTTCTCCACCCCATCACAATCCATATCCTCTCCGATAGCAACTATATTATCAATTATCACTCCTTTTTCTCTTTTTGCAAGATTAATTAATGCAATAATAGTACTGCCAGTTTGTATTAAATCATCTACTATTGTTATATGGTCTCCCCTATTCAATCCATTTAAATACATTTTCCCTTTAGTATATTCATTCTTAAAATCAATACAGAGTTGTCCCCTTGCACCATCTGGATACCATTTAGACATAGCTAATGACTTTTTCATTTTATATGCTACTAATGCAGACAAATACCCCCCACGGTCTTCATCTCCAAGAATTACTGTTGTTGTTGAAAAATCAACAGCTTTTGACAGTTCAGTAACAGCATCGTCTATTAAAGAATATGGTGTATTTGGAATCTGGTCTGTTAACGGAATGTATAGGTAGTAATTGCCATTTGGTAACCTTACATATTCTTTATTATCAAAGCACTCAACTAAATACTTCATACCTAATATATTAGCATAAAGTATAGAGTTAAGACTAAGCCCACTAATCTATTACTAGTTTTAAATGCTACAACGAGTTATTTATTGAAAATAAAAAGATAAAAAACAAAATAAAAAACCATACAACACAATTAGCATCCTTTACAAAATAGGTACAGTTTTTGTATACTATGTTAGTAGCATGTATAGAGAAATAAAGGACAAACTTGTAAAATTAATAGATAACGAAGACAAAGTTCTTGTAGTTACAGGGGCTAGACAAGTTGGTAAAACAACTCTTTTAAAATCAGTTCTAGGAGATAATGCCGTATACTTTGATATTGATGATAAAACATATAAGGATTTTTTTGATAGCCTTTCACTCGTAAAATACTCTTCATATTTGACTCCGATAAAATCATCTGGAAAGAACATTATTGTGATTGATGAAGCACAAAGATTAAAAGATCCAGGTCTTTGTGCAAAAATAATTCATGACAATAGGTTAATAAAAGTAATACTAACTGGTTCTTCATCTTTGGATATAACACAAAGAACTACAGAAAGCCTTGCAGGTAGAAAAATTAACATTACTGTTTATCCATTAACTCTATATGAATATATAAAGCAGGAAGAATATATTGTTCCATTTGCTCTTAATGAAATTAATTTAAAAATTATTGAAGAAATTTTGAATGAGAAAATTAGAATCGGCACATATCCAGCTATAAGCCGCAATTTTCCAGAAGTATACTTAAAAGATCTAGCAGAATCAATAATCTTAAAAGATATTCTATATCTCGGATTAATTAGGAAATCAGAAAACCTTATAGATTTATTAAAATATTTTGCAAACACAATCGGTGTAGCTCAAGGAATATTGCCAATATCAAAAGGTGTTCAGCTATCAAGAAAAACAGTTGAGTATTATATAAACATACTAGAATCTTCATATATAATATATGCAATAAATGGATTTAAAGATTTAAGAAACGATGAAGTATCAAAAATATCTAAATACTATTTTTTTGATACTGGACTAAGAAACTATTTAATTAATGATTTTAGACAACTAAGTAATAGACAAGATAAAAGCTCCCTTTTTGAAAACTTCATAATTACTGAAATATTAAAAAGAAATGAATATAACTTCTCAAGATATGAAACATTCTTCTGGAAAACTACGCAAGGAGCCAACATTGATATTGTGCTTAGAAGAGATAATAAAATATTATTATATAATTTTGACAAGAAGCAAAGTTCCATTGATGCCTTTATTTCAACATACAAAGATAAGTACGAGATATCAGTAATAGATAATATCCTTGAATTTATACTAAGGGAAGAATACTTATGAAATTAAAATATATAATATATGTAATTGTTTCTTTCATTTGTTTGCTGCTCATATTTTACCTGTATTTATTGTATTCAAGTTTAAAAGCTGGGAATATAACAATACTTGGAGTTAATTGCTCAGTAGTTATTGATAATAAGGGAAAGGAAAATTGTCCACTAATATCATACCCAATAGGAACTGGTAATCATACGATAACAATTAAACCAAACAATTCCACTCTTCTTCAAATAATAACGAAGGAATATGTTGTTAGTAACGAATCTATCGTATATTATGTTCTTCCAGGAGGATCCTCACCATATTTCTACTTAAATAAAATAGAAGAAATACCAAAAAATATTAATACAGTAGATAGTATTAGCGATGAAAATAATAATGGAAAAAGCAGCTACAGTAATAACAACCTATTTGTTTACATTACTCCAGAGAATTCGCAATTACAAATTGATTCAAAAAGTATAGCCGTATCAAATAATGGAATATATTCTTTTAATTTAACAAGTCAAAAAGATATTGATATATATATTCAATCAGATGGTTATATACCGGAAAAATATTCAATAGTTATTAAAAAAAATTATTTAGTATATAATACAGTTGAGTTATATAAGTCACCTATATAAAAATTAAATTATTAAAAATAGGGTTTGACAAGAATATATATATAGAAAAAATAGAGTAAGAAATATATATTTATTTAATACAGGTGTATAAATAAAAATGGATATACATAATTTAGGGTCAATAACAAAAATTATATACGCCGATTTTGAATATAGTTCAAAGTACATATATGAGAACTTTAATAAATTTATTAATAAAGAGAGTAAATCAAATAATTCTAAAGATAATGTACAACTAACAATTGAATACAAACAGATTAATGAAATATTAAAGAATAAAACAATACCTAAAAATGATGAAATTCTTGTTGTAAATTCATTATTCAAAGAGAATCTCAAACAATCTAACAAATTAAACGTTTTAAATACATTAAAGAATTTGCTTGATGATAATATAAGAGTAATAATATTAGCATCAAAGAGTTTTTCAGAGCTGATTGAGCTTTATGAAGAAGAACATAACAATAGAAAAGCAATTCTCCTGCTTGTAGATAATCTCTACCATGAGGATATTTCACTCGATGAACAAAAATTAGGAGAATATGTAAAATATGCATTAAAAACAAAACAGATAGTTGTAGATAAAATTGAATATAACTACTTTGTACATATGAACGACTTATTTAAAGCAATATTAACTGCAAGTCAGAATATTAATCATGGAGGAATATTTTTTGTAGCAGAGCCGTATTCATATTCAAATTATGCAATATACCTTAGATTAAGTGTGTTACTTTCTAAGGATATACAATTAAATGCTCAAGTATCTCAAGAAGATACAGTCAAATCACTTCCAAATGTAATTCCAGACTGGAAAGCAGATATTTCTCTGGATACAGGTCTTGAATTAATACTTAATAGAATAAACACTTCATCAGATAGGGCAATTTTTATAGATGAAATAACAGCAATTGAAAATGAACCAATTAGGAATTATACACCAGCCCAAAGATACAAAGAGAAAACTCAAGTTTCCGTAAAAAATATTAGATATTCCGATTTTGATAGTATTAGATCAAAATTTGATAATAACAACGAATCTGTAGGATTATTTTCTAAATTAAAAAAAAAATTATTTGGAGATTAATGTTATCGATATTTATTATTTTAATAATTTCTATTTTCCTCAGATACACATATGAAACATTTAATAACTCGTTTGGTGGGTTAATAAGTAATAGAGTATCAGAAAAACTTTCTGAGTTTAATGTTGCAACATTTATTTTCCCTTCACTTGAAAAATACAAGCTTTATAGTTTATTGCTTAACGAATTAAATTCAAACAATTTAAAAATTAATTCTTCAATAAATCAGATAAAAAACCAAAGCCACACTATTACTACTCCATCTATTAGTTTAGATACACAATACATTCCTGTAATTGAAAGTTATGTTTCACAAAATGATGTAAAGAGTATTTTAAATACATACAAGAATGAAGTTAACAGAGTAAATATGATTAATGAATTAATAAATATAAAGAATATGGTAATTTATTCTAATGGTGTAATTTATGTAGCTACATTTAAAGGAGGTATTTTTGAATATACTAACCAATATACTTCAAATGGTTCAATTACTGTAGCAAATAACGTAAATAGTAATAATTTATTTAATACATGTGAAAATATAAAAACATATTTAAAGATGGATAGTGTAGACTACTGTATTGCTACTAATACTCCTCTCTCTATAAATATATTGAATACAACTATACAAAATGCTATAAAAACATTCAAAATTCCAAATAACATATATATTCTAAATATGGAAAATGTAAATTAATTTCTAAAAAATGTTAAAATATATATTGATAAAATGATTTTCTTTAAAAAGAATAGAGAAGAGCTTCCTCTTGGATTAAATATAAAAAACGACCCTCTTTCATATTATAAAAGGAAGATTTATTTGATACATGAAACTTTTGGAATAATAATTTTTTGGAATGATTTCCTTATTCTATTCCCTATATTTTCTGGTGCATTAATATATATATATTTGATATTATTCTTAACAAAGGTCAATGTATTCTTTCCTAATTCATTTATACTTCAAACTACTTTCATTAATTTATCAATTAATAAAATTAATATTTACTATTTCCTATCCATTCCGTTCGTCTTCATGATTACAACATATTTATTTTCATTTCTATTTTTTAATAAAAACAAAAAGCTAGCATATACATTAAGCTATTTTTCATTCCTTACAATATTAATGTATTTATTCCTAGTTATAAGAATATATGTATTAGTAAAAGTATGATAAATAATATTTTAAAGATAACAGGAACGCCTATATTTCAAAAATATTTTCATTTTTTTCCCCTTTTTATCACTGCATTTATTATATCTTTTCTTCTAGTTCCAATAATTGGATATGTTGATAGGAAATATAATTTTTTTTATCCTGGAAGGGATTCTCTGGATAAAAATGATTTAACCAGATCAAGAAAAATTCATACAGAACCTAAAGCAAAGGCAGGAGGAATTGCAGTAGTTAGTACGTTCTTAATATTAAGTATATTTAATGTTAATATATCAAAACCTTTTCTTGGTCTTATTTTTGGTGTATTAGTACTTTTTATAGGGGGTATACTTGATGACATATTTGAACTAAATGCAAAAATACAAATACTTTTTCAATTCATTTCTGCTTTTATAATAATTGGATTCGGAACTGGTATAAACTACATAAAAGTACCTCTTTACAAAACAATTTCTCTTGACTATTTTCAAGTACATATATTTAGTGCAATAAGATATATTCCTAGTATTTTAATTACTGTCATCTTTATTGTCTTTTTCATAAATGCAATAAAGTGGAACGCAGGAAGTGATGGGCTAGCAGAAGGTAATATTACAATTGCATCAATAATAATAGGATTAATTAGCATTAGATTCCTTACAAATGATACAGCAATACTCTCCTTTATATTTGCAGGAAGTATACTCGGATTACTAGCATATAATTTTTATCCTGCATATATATATTCTGGCAGTAGTGGAAAGTCTGTTTACGGCTTTATCATTGCAGTTCTTTCATTTATTTCAGGTAGTAAAATGGCTACAATAATAATAATCTTTTCATTACCTTTAATAGATGCAATTTGGGTTATAATCTACAGATATATAAAATATAGACCTAAAAATATATTTAAGCTTATGTCCATAAGCGATAAAACCCATTTTCACCACAAATTAATGGAGCTTGGATTATCTCAGAAGCAAGTTGCATACTTTGAATATACATATACTCTAGTAGTTGGAACATTCGTTTTTATGTTAACTGGTATGCATAAAGCTATGCTTCTTTTTATTATTCTATCAATTCTTTTTTTAATTCTTTCTATACTATCCGTTAAACTAAAATCTAAAACAAACAACCTTATTAATGTTGATATATTAAGAAAGATTAGGGAATAGATCTACTCCAAACTTCCAGACTTTCTTGTTAAGGTACCATCATTATTTCGTGTAATTACAGTAAAAGTTCTATTTATATTGTCAACTTTACTAATCTCAGTGACATAAAAACTACCATGTTCTACACTGCAACATGCTGTTGTTTCTGTACCATCAGTAGCAGTTCTACTTATTGATGAAATAGTATATTTATCAGAACCATCACCTAAATATGAAATATTGTACTTATTTCCTTCATTGTCCGTGTATTCTAAATTACATCCTACTCCATATATTTCTTTTATAGAAACATTACCATATTTGATTAGTTCTGAAGTTATTTCTGTACCATTATTAATATATTCAGCACTTAGAATTTCATGTTGAGTTTTTACTTTTTCTAGATTGGAGTATGCTTTTACAAAATCATCGAAAAAGCTGAATAATTCAGCATAATGTTCAAAATTAGGTATAGTAGAATCGTTTTTTAAATTATT
>JAKAPS010000007.1 GCA_021806925.1 bacterium
CAACGCCGAAGAAAGATTCTTACAGGACACTCTGTTTACCAAATGAAGTGGAATTCCCTAAAACCATCTATTACAACCAAAATTCAATTCTATTTAAAAAATTGATCCCTCATTCGCGATACTCGTGAATGAATAAAAAACACTCACAAATAAAGAAAACTTCATGTGTTATTTACGCTAGAGCAGCTTCTCAAGATTTATCAAAAAACGCTAATTCACTTCTTGAGCAAGTAAAACGTCTTGAAGGATATGCCCAGGTAAATCATTTAAAAATAAAAGAATCTTTCCTAGAGATAGGATCAGGTGCGGTAATAAATCCAAAACTAAAAGAAATGCTTGCATACATGGAAGCAAATGGAATAGAAAATATATTAACAAATGATATAAACCGAATTGCAAGAAACGATGCCATATTTACCGAGATTTGCAATCTAGCTTATGTAAAGCAAATTACAACCCCATCCTATACCTTCCATCTTGATAATAAAGGGGATGCCCTTATGCTCACTATTCTAAGGGGTATTGAGTCTACAATGCATTCGGTTAGATCAATACAGGCTAAGCAGGCATATATCCGTGCAAAAAATAATACCTTAGAGAAAAATACCCATGGAAAACACTAACGATATTATTTGGTATGTTTATGCAAGGAAAAGCTCGGAAGATAAGGATAAACAAGTTCAATCAATCCCAGATCAAATTGAACGGTTGGAAGAATTTGCAGCCCGGAATGGAATGATATTGAAAAAACCATATTATTCAGAGGAAAAATCAGCAAAAGCTCCATATAAGCGACCTGTTTTTGCTAAGATGCTTGAAGACATCCAAAAAGAGAGCCAGAAGGGAAAGGTACGGGTCGGAATTGTAACGTGGGCCTTCAATCGCCTCTCACGCAATCCTATCGAATCGGCATTTTTGCAGTGGATGCTCCAAGAAAAAGTAATTGCAGAAATTAGAACCTATGATCGAACATATCTTCCCGATGATAATGCATTACTTATTAATGTAGAAAGCGGATTTGCAAATCAGTTTATTCTTGATTTAAAGAAAAATACACAGCGTGGCATTGATAGGAAGTATACATTAGGTTGGAAGCCAAACCTTGCACCTATTGGATATAAAAATGTTGGAGAGACTAAGGGTGAAAAAACGATTGAGGTTGATGAAGTACGGTTTGATCTTGTTAGAAAAATGTGGGATATGATGCTAACAGGAACCTACACACCAGATCAAATTCTTACTATTGCAAGCGAGGAGTGGCATCTTACAACGATAAAAAGAAGAAGAATTGGCGGAAAGCCATTGACTCGAAGCGGAATCTATCGCATGTTTAACAACATCTTTTATACCGGTCTTATTAAAAAGAAAGATGGCAGAGAGTATGAAGGTAAACACAGACCAATGATTTCTCTTGAAGAATTTGCAACAGTTCAGCAAATCTTACATAGAGGCCAGGATGGTACAGAACAAAGAGGCAATACCACCAAACATGAACATCCATTTACCCAAATGATCCGGTGTAACGAATGTGGATGCTTATATACCGCAGAAACAAAGAAGAAGTTTATTAAATCAAAGGGGCGATATGAGTATTTCACCTACTACCATTGTACAAGAAGGAAAAAGACAATTAATTGTACACAAAGGCAATACATTACGTCGGGGGATCTTGAATCCCAAATTGATGCATATATTAAGTCCATCACAATACTGCCTGAATTTCGACAGTGGGCATTGGAGATTATTGGAAGAAAGAATGATATGGAAATCGAAGAGCGCCAAAATATTTATGAATTAACAGACAATGAGCTTAAAACAGCCCAGCGGGAACTGGATAACCTAACTCGGATGCGTTACAAGGAACAAATCACCGAAGATTATTATGAAAGAGAAAAGCTTCTATTACAAGCAAAGATTGCCAAATGCGAAGAAGATCTACGACATACACAACACAGGGCAAAGGAATGGCTTGAATTAACCGAGGATGCTTTCAATTTTGTCACATATGCCCGTGTACACTTCCTGACAGGTGATATTCATACCAAGAAACAAATCCTTATGGATTTAGGTAAGAACCCGGTAGTAAGGGATGGAAAGATTGTCATTGAGCTAAATGAATGGCTTCGCCCCATTGAGGAAGGGTATAAATCACTGGAAGAAAGATATCTTCGGTTAGAACCAAAAGAATCCCTTGATAAAGGGGTTAATGAAGAGATCGACCAATTATGTTTACTATGGGGTTCAAGACGAGACACTATTCGAACTCGTGACTACATTTTTAAACTGTTAGAATCGTCTGGTAAAATCTTTATAGAAATGAATTTGAGTGGAACGGATAGAATGGATTTGTTATATGCTATTAAATTTGATTAGAAATGTTTGAAATAAGTTCATTTTTATTTTTAAAACCCCATCTGTCGTTGGAATATATACGTAAGGAAATCGTATTTGGACCTTTTTAGACTTATTTGATTGAATAAACTCAGCGTTATCAATAAATAACTTTCTATTTTTTAATTGTAGATAACATCGATCGAGTGGCCAAAGGTATGGATAAAGCTTCACTTTATTTTCAATGTCTCTTCCTTTCTCAATTTGAGGTGATATTTTTCTATATTTCTCATATTTATCTGTTTTAGAGGCTAGAGATTCATTTTGAATAGTAGGGTTCAGTAGCCCTGATAGATATGATATCACATCAGAAATTAAGAAAGAAGCAGTAATTTTTTCTATTTTATACTCTAAATCAATAGCATTATCCGTATTTTCTATCTTAAAAATATGTTGACTTAAAATTCTTCCCCCATCCATCGTTTTATCCAAAAGCATAAAAGTAACAGCCGATTCACAATCGTTATTTTTCAATGCCCATAAAGTGGGCAAAGATCCGCGATATTGAGGCAATTTGGAGGGGTGAATATTAATGCTTCCGAATTTAGGTGAAAGTATAATTTCTGTTGGTAATAGCCACCAATTATTGATAACATTGATGTCTATCTGATTCGATTTTACATATTTCTGAAATTCTTTAGTGTCTTTCAAATCAATAATCTTTATATTTTGAGAGATAATATAGTAGAGATAGTTGCTATATTTATTATAAATTGATGAAGAAGAAAAGTTTACAAAATGCCAAATCTTATATGAAATAAGTTTTAACTTTCTGAATCTATCTATATAATGCAAAAAATATACTAGTTTAAAAAGTAAATTAGCAGGGTTAAATGTATTATGATGAATAAAATCCGGAATCAAATTTACAGCTTTAATATCAACTCTTTTGTCTTCTAACAAGAGGACGAAAGTATTTATATCTAAACCAATATATATAACAGAATATTTTCTTTCCATCTTTATCTTTCAAGATAGTCTTTTACTTTTTTAAAAGCTTCAAGAAGTTGATCTACTTCACTATCTGTGTTTGCTGCTGTGAATGTAAGTCTATGACATTCTTCTCCTTCTTTTACCATTGGAAATGGAGCAACGGTAACAAGTATTCCTTCATCAAATAGAATATTAGCCGTTTCTATTAATTTTTGTGTATCTCCAATATGCACTGAAACAATAGGATAGCCAGTTTTATTATGTAGTTTGAAACCTAACTCTTTTAATCCTATGATTGCTTTTTGAGTTACATCCCATAATTGTTTTCGATATATATCTCCTCTTTTTTCATTGATTTCTATACCAGTATATAGGGTTGCAAGTGAGGCTGTTGGGCATGGACCAGATAAATCATACGGAGTAGCAAATGCTTCTAAGAATGTCTTCATCTCATTTGAGCAGCCTATAAAGGCGGCAAGCGATGAGTACGCTTTCGAGCATCCACCAACATAAAGAATGTTATTGTAATCATATCCGAAGTATTTCACTATACCATTTCCTTTATGACCAAGAGGAGATTCCTCAGAAGGGTTTTCTCCAATTACTCCAAAACCATGTGCATCATCTATGTATAATAAAGCATCATATTTTTTAGCTAATTCAACTAATTTTGGAATATTGGCATAATCACCTGTCATGCTATATATGCCATCAATAAGTATAACTTTTCTTGGATTATCTTTATGTAAATTCAATAACTCTTCAAGTTTCACAAAATCATCTTGTGCAAAGCTTACTAGTGTGGCACCGCCGTCTCTGGCTATTTTTGAAGCCTCATACATTGTTTCATGTGCTGATTTGTCTAGAAAAAGAACTCCGGACTTTCCTACTAATGCTGGCAATACTCCAATAGAAATTAAAGTAACTGTTGGTAATATTAATGTCGTTTCCGTTCCGATAAGGTTAGCCAATTTTTCTTCAACTTCATTATAAATATGTGGGCTTGCCACAAGTCTGCACCAGCTTGGATGAACACCCCACTTTTCTATATTTGGTAGTACCCCATTCTCCATCTCTGGATCTAAATCTAGTCCTAAATAGTTGCAGGATGCAAAATCTATAACCCAATGGTCTGAAGAAGTTCTTATTTTTCTCCCTTTTATTTCTAAAGCAGTGACATTATATTGTTTCATTGTTTTAAACATTTCCCTGATTAAACCCCTTCTATTCTCTTTCATGTTTATCTCTATGATCTTTTGTTGTGTTGCGTCTAACATAACTCTGCTGTTAATATATTATCGGTTTGATTATAGCTCAAATATTTAAGAAATGGAAATGCAATATTTTCTTTATAATTGACTTGAACACTTGACATTCATGAGTTTTAAGAGTAAAAACATTCTAAAATGAACATTATAATGAATATATTTAAAAGAAAGAACAAATTTACTGAAACTCCTGTTCCAGGAAGTGTTAGTGAAGAGTATTTCTATAGAATGCTTTCTCCCTATGCTTTAAAATATTCTGCGCCTTATAACATAGAGGAAGAAAGTGCACTTAAAGAATTATTATCAAAGAATAGCTTTAAGGACAATACGAGCCTTGCTGTTATAGGATGCGGAGACCTTTGGTATGTGGATTTAGCACGAAGGTATAATATGGGATATGTTGCAGTTGAACCATTAATAGACATATTTGTAAATAAATATATTCAATCATTGATTAACAGTTTTGGAAATATTTATCTTATTAAAAGTAAGTTTGGGGAGATAAATAGTAATAGTTTGCCGTCAGGGAATTTACTTTGGGTTTTTACGTTTAATATACTCGCTTATATTGAAAACCCTATAGAACATATCAATAAATATTTAAGGCAAGGAGATATTTTATTCATATCGTCCTGGTGTCAAAATAAAGAAGCAAAATATGTTAGGAAAGAGTATTTTGATTATCTAAATAGTTTTGAGCGTGAAGTTGTTATCAATCCAGAAGAAACAATTGGTTTGTGTAAGTTAGATATTTTCCCTTTTAATGAACTTAAGTACTATAAGACGCATATACGAATAAAAGGTAAAATTACTGATGTCCTTATAATTTATACTTAATATATGAGATACTTACTGCATGATGTTTTCCTCAAATCGGTTAGAAAATTCCCTAAAAATATTGCAATTTATGAAGAAAATGGCAATGAAATAACATATACCCAACTCAATACGTTATCAAATCAATTCGCTAATTATTTAAGTCAATACAAAGGAGAGATTAGGAATAATCCATTTGTTGGAATAATTTCTCCTGTACATATTAATAGTATTGCATCGATACTTGGAGTTTTAAAAATAGGTGGTGCATATATTCCTTTAGATGAATATTCTCCGGTTGATAGACTTGAAAAAATTATAGAAAATACAAAGTTAGACGTAGTTTTGGTAGACTCTCATTATTTTGAAAAATATACTTCATTGTTCGATAATTCTTTGATAAAAAAAGTTATACTCTTGGATAATAATATCCCAGATTGGCATAACGAAAAAATTGTCAGTTTTGAAACAGTAAAGTCGTTTTCAGATACGGAACCTAATACATTAAATCAGGTATGCGATGATCTTGCATATATTTTACATAGTTCAGGGTCAACCGGTGTTCCAAAGGGAATTATGCTAACTCATAGAAATGCTAGGACTTTTGTTGATTGGATGCAAAAAGAGTTCGCATTAACAGAAAGTGATGTTGTAATGTCAAGAGCACCATTTAAATTTGATTTATCTGTATTTGATATCTTTAATACACTGAATGTGGGAGCAAAGTTAGTCTGTTATGACTGGAATAATAAAAGGGAAGAAGATGAGAGGCATAAATCATATGTACGGTTAATGTCTGCCCAAAAGGCTACAATCCTTTACACAACACCATCCACATTTATCTCTTTAATGAATAGAGGTGAGTTAGGTAAGTCAGATATTTGTTTAAGAGAAATAATGTATGCTGGAGAACCGTTTCCTACTCCACTTATAAGGAGATTGCAATCTATATTACCAAATACTAAGATTGCTAATATTTATGGGCCAACTGAAACAAATATTATTACCTATTATTGGATTGATGAAATTCCTGAAAATAATACCCCTATACCCCTAGGAAGAGAAGTTGAAGATACAGAAATCTTAATTGTAAAAGAAGAGGGTGATAGAATTTGTGATGCAAATGAACTTGGTGAAATATGGTGTAGAGGTGGGACTGTTACTTTAGGGTATTTGGGAATGGAAGAAAAAACGAGATTATGTTTAGTTGATAGCCCTTTTCACAAATACCCAGCAAAGTTCTGGCGAACTGGTGATTATGGATTTAGGGACGAGAAAGGAATTTTGCACTATAGAGGGAGAAAAGATCATATGGTAAAAGTAAAAGGATTTAGAATAGAGCTAGGAGAGGTTGAATCTGCTTTATCTAACATAGATGAATTGGATGAATTTGTTGTAGTGGCTATCCCTGATGAAAAATATGGTAATAGATTATATTGTTATTACGTAAATAAAAAGGGGCATTCTCTATCAGAAGAAGATATTAAATCATTTCTTCTAACGAAGATACCAGAATATATGACTCCTTATAAATTTATTGAAAAAGAAATTCTTCCTAAAACTTCCTCTGGTAAGATTGATCGAGTGTTACTAGCAGAAACTACTATTTAACCTATTTACTATGAAAATTGGATTAATTGTGGCAATAAAACCTGAAGCTGACAGAATTGCATTAGCACTTGGTCTTACTCAGGTTGAAGTGCAGGATTATTCATACTGTATGTATACTAATCCTGATAATAATATCATTATGCTTACTCCTGGAGCTGACCCAGCCTTTATTGCTTACGACAATCAGCCGGTATGCCGCGCAGGAAAAGTGTCAGCAGGAATCATTACAACAATATTAATTGAAAGATATCATCCTGATGTAATTATAAACTGCGGAACTGCTGCTGGAATTGCAACGAATAATGTTCATATAGGAGATATTGTTGTTGCAAATGCTGTTGCAAATCATGATATACATATTCCTCTACCAGGCTATGATGCTTATGGCATAAGAAAGATAACTTTAAAAGGAATTGAACTGTTTGAAAGAATAACATTTCCATATAAACAAGGAACAGTATCTAGTGGAGAATCTTTTACTAGTGGATCAATTCTTAAGTAAGGTAACATTGGTTAAGACATTGCCAATAAGAGTATCAATAGCTTTTGAATCAGTGATAGACCAATGGTATGGTTTTGCTAATGTGTTTGTATAATAGATAATATACTTTTCAATTTTTTCTTTTAGATCTTGTATAGAGGTAAAATTACCTCTTCTAATGACTCTTCGAGAGAATGATGAGAACCAGCATTCAATAGGATTAAGCCAAGAGCAATGTTTTGGGGTAAAGACAAATCGTATCGCATGAGTGGTGTCAGAAAGATATGCCTTACGAGTTTTCTTGTTTTGTAATATCCCACTTTTCCCTTTGATTCCTAATGCTTGTGTATCTCCCAGTCGTTTTGCAACCTCTCTGACAATACCTTCTGACATATGAGTATTCAAATTATCTTCCATAATGATCCACCCTTTGGCATTAGGATCAGAGTCAAATAGCGTTTGCATATGCTCAACATAATCCTTTTGTGTACGGGTTTTGGCAATGGTAGGAGAAATGATATTTCCTGTGGCTACATCCATATTGGCGGTTAAACATTGTGTCCCATGTCGTATGTAATTATATTCTCCTCTTTCTACTTTTCCTTCCTGGATAGGTAATATGACACCATCTCGTTGTATCGCTTGTATCGCTTGTATTCCTGGTTTCTCATCAATACTTATCGTACGTATTCCCTTCTGTGAATATGCTATTGCCTCTTTTCTGATTTCACATATCTGCCTCACTTCATATCTAAATGCTTCTGGATCTTCTATATGGGGATGTTCCCATAAGGCATACCCATTTGGATTAATATCTGCTCTCTTTTAAAAAACGACCCACATGAGCAGGGGATATACTGACTACATACCCCAGATCACTCGCTGCCTGTGCAAGGGACACATGTGTCCAATTTGTTATGGGGACTCCTACACTTTCTGGCCTTTGTTTTGCCAATGATCGTATTTGTTCTTTTTCTCCTTCACTAAACTTCTTTGGATGACCTGACTTTGGTTTATCCCACAACAATCTCATTATTGCTTCTTCATATTCTTGCTCTGATAATGAGCTTAGCGCTAATCCATTTCTCTCTTCCTCTACACTATTCCATTCTTTTACCCAATGCCATACACTTTTTCTACATATTCCTAATTCTTTTCCTATTTGAGTCGGTTTCTTCTTCTCTCCATTCTTCTTTATTATACTCGCTCTTTGACGTATTGAATATGATATACTTCGTTTTGATGATATCTTTGTTAGAGCTTTTAACTCCTTTTCACTTATTTCTGTTTCTAACATATGGGGCTTTTTTATGTATATGTATATCTCTATACTATCACACCGTTACCACTCTTGTGAATCATTCCACTAGTAATCATGATGAATGGGAAACAATGATAAAGAACAATACCTATGCAAAAGAAATGGAAGCTGCTGGAGTTATTCAAGCTACTGAAATACTGAAATTCTCTAATACTATATACATTATTAAGGCTATTACTGACCAAGAAAGTGAAGAGTCATCAAATACACAACAAGCAAGTGATTTTGTAAATAACTTTGAATTGGCTATGAAAAATTTATGTCAGTTTATACTTGAAACGGTTAAGGTTATAAAGGAAGACTTTTGAGAATAAACCTTAGGTAATTTTATTACATTGGGTTCGAAGTCCCATCTTGGGGTGTCCAGAAGTGTTGATTTGAAAGGGAAGAAAAAATGGGTGAAAGGTGGGATTTGAACCCACGACCCTCTGTTCCACAGACAGATGCTCTAACCAAGCTGAGCTACATTCACCAAACAAATAATATACCATCTCATTTTATCAAATTTCGGTAAAAATAGGAATTAGAAGATCAGGAGTATTTAAAATATGTAAGTACCAAGAAATATAGTAGAATTAATTACATATCTTGTATTGACTAAAACAGATAATACAAGATATAGTTGTTTAAGAATGAAAACACAAAAATTCATATTTATTTCTGGCGGAGTTATATCAGGATTGGGAAAAGGTATTGCATCAGCTTCAATAGGAATGCTTTTAAAAAATAAAGGATATAGTGTCAACTTTATAAAATGTGATCCATATTTAAATGTTGATGCTGGAACTATGAACCCGCTTGAACATGGTGAAGTTTTTGTAACAAAAGATGGATATGAAATGGATATGGATGCTGGACACTATGAAAGATTTGCAAATATTGAATTGACAAGAGATTCTGGTATGACTTCAGGACAAGTATACTTAAGTGTAATAAATAAAGAAAGAAGCCTTGAATATGATGGAAAATGTGTTGATCCAGTACCATATCTTGTTAATGAAATAATACAAAAAATAGAGGAATTTGCAAAAAAAAGTAATGTCGATTTCATCCTTATAGAAATGGGAGGAACAGTAGGGGAGTACCAAAATGAAATATATTTTGAAGCTGAAAGAATGATGAAACGAAAATATGATGGAAGTATAACTCACATACATCTTGTATATTTACCAATTCCACATAATCTAGGTGAAATGAAAACTAAACCAGCTCAACAGAGTGTGAGAATATTAAATGGTATGGGTATTTTTCCAGACCTTATTCTTGCAAGAAGTGAAACTCATCTTGATAAACAAAGAATAGGCAAATTAGCATTAGGTTGTGGGATACCGGAAGATTTTGTATTTAGTGCTCCTGATGTCTCTAATATTTATGAAATTCCAATAAATTTTGATAAAGAAGGAATAGTTGAGAGGATATTATCAAGATATAAAGTGAAACCCAATACAACAGAAAGTAACAAATTAAAAAAATGGAATATAGCACTAAGAAAAGCTAAAAATGCAAAGAGGAAAATAAAGATAGGTATAGTTGGAAAATACATTGCATCGGGGGACTTTAATTTAGAAGATGCCTATGCAAGTGTTCTGGAATCAATCAAACATGCTTCATGGTATTATGATGTTTCACCTGAAATAGTGTGGGTTGATTCAGAGAAATTTGAAGAAGAAAAACAATTAAATAATATTAATTGCCTAATAGTACCAGGTGGATTTGGGTCGAGAGGTGTAGAAGGTAAAATAAAGGCAATAAAATATGCAAGAGAAAACAGAGTACCATATTTAGGATTATGCTATGGAATGCAACTTGCTGTAATTGAATTTGCTAGAAACGTTTGTAACATAGAGAATGCAACATCAAGTGAAATTGATAAAAATGCAAAAGATCCGATAATACACATAATGACTGATCAGGAAAAAAAGATTCTTAACAGAGATTATGGTGCATCAATGAGATTAGGGAATTGGAATTGCAAGATAATTGACAAGAAATCTAATGCATATGATGTATATAAGTCCGACATAATTACTGAAAGGCATAGACACAGGTATGAATTCAATAATAACTACATTGATATATTAATTAATCATGGATTAAAAATAACTGGAACCACAACCGATGGTAAACTTGTAGAAATAGTTGAATTGGATAAGAAAGTACATCCATACTTTATAGGCGTACAATTTCATCCAGAATTTAAATCCAGCCTTATAAACCCTCATCCGTTGTTTCTAGGCCTTATAAAAGAATGTATTTGATTAAGAAATGTGTAAATTTCCCTTTAGAATTGTTTTTGTATAATATTTGCCTTCAAATAGAAATACGTTACAAATAGTAAAGAAAATAACTGAACTACAAATAAATATGTATATGGGAAATTATTTCCACCAAAAAGATATTTTTCATAAGTCATTATACTTACGAACTGCAGTGAAATATATACAAGAAATCTCTTTGGAAATCTGAGAATATATATTATTGAAAACACATCTGCAGGGAATATATATCTCTCATGCATTTTTGGAAGGAACGTAGGAACAAGAATCAAAAGCATAAGAACGATTGATAATATATTTTCAGTTGTCATTTTAACCTTCAACTTATATGAAACAAATAATAATGTTAGGATTAATATGAACGTTATAATAGTACCACCATCAACATAGTATCTAAAACCATTTACATTTGTAGGTAACAATACATATATACTTGCTGCATTTAGTGTTAGTTGATGGTTAGATGAAGCCTGGTCTATATACACACTTATTAAATTCCATAGATTATTTCCAACAAGAATTGATGGAATAAATGATATAAAGTATGGAGCTATAAGTAGTGGAAGAGAAAACCAGTTTAATTCTCCAGCAATAAAGAAAAATCCATATATAGGCAAGAAGAATACTGCTTGTAACTTAAATGCAAATGCAATTCCCCAGAATAAATAACTCCATCCTAATTTCTTATTTAAAAGGAAATAAAATGAAAACAATAAGAAAAGAACATAGGACATATCAGCCTGTCCCCAAAGTGAACCATTTAATACAACTGTAGGAGTAAATAGAAATATACTTAAACAAATGAATATTATATATAGTAAATTTTTGCGATTACTCTTAAACATTTCTATAACTATTAAACACATTGGAATACATGCAAGATAATCAAAAATTATTGATATGTACTTTACTGCAGTTAGCGGTCTGATCTTAAAATATGAAGCAGTAACTAGAAACCACAGGTATGGAGGGTTATAGTTAGAGAAATTTGTTTTTAATGCTAATATATGGCTGTTATTAATAATATATTCATACCATGTCCTCAAGTACACATCATAATCACCTGATTTAAAATAGAAAAAGTGAATTCTTAGAAATATTGAGAAAGCTATTATTATACTCCATATAAATACTAAATAAATATCCTTGATATTGAATTTTGGGTTTTCATCCATCAACTTGAATTATATATTACAAATATAGAATTAACAAATTATGTTTTAACTACTTTGATATTACCAATTTGTTGGTATATAATCTGAATATATATTTATGAAAATAGACAAGTTTGATAAAGTAATGAGTTTGGCTAAGAGAAGATTATTCATATTTCCGGGTTCAGGAATATATGGTGGATTAACAGGTATATTTGATTTTGGTCCACTTGGAGTTGAAATGAAAAACAACATAAAAAAACAATGGTGGAAATTCATGGTTACAAAAAGAAGAAATATCATAGGTATTGATGGAGCAATTATTACTCACAATAGAGTATGGGAAGCATCCGGTCATATACAGAATTTTACAGATCCATTAGTTGAAGACAAAGTAACTCACAAGAGGTTTAGAGCTGATAATTTAATAAAAGATTGGCTAGAAAAGCACGGAGATAGTAATAATACTAAAGTTGAATTAACAGACATGAATATCATTGACATGTCAGAGTTTATTGAACAAAACAATATATTAAGCCCTGATGGTAATCCAATAACTAATGCAAAAAGTTTCAACTTGTTAATGTCTACCGAGTTAGGTGTTACTGAAGGTGGAAAAGATGTTGCATATTTAAGAGGTGAGGCATGTCAGACTATATACTTAGACTATAAATATATTATTGATTCCGGAAGATACAAACTTCCATTTGGAATATGCCAGATTGGTAAAGCATTTAGAAATGAAATAACTCCAAAACATTCACTATATAGACAAAGAGAGTTTGAACAGATGGACTTACAATATTTCGTAGCACCAGAGGAAATGGAAAAAAGTTATGAGTATTGGAAAGGCGAAAGAGAGAATTGGTATAAAATGCTTCTAAATGATTTTGAATCAATAAGATTTAGACAACAAACAAAGAATGAATTAGCCCATTATGCAAAGGTTGCATTCGATGTAGAATACAATGCACCATTTGGATGGTCTGAACTTGAAGGTATTCACTGGAGAGGAGATTGGGACTTATCAAGACATGGTCAATACTCAGGCAATGATCTAACATATACAGATCCAGAAACTGGAAATAAATTCACTCCAAATATTGTAGAAACATCAGTCGGAGTTGATAGAACATTTTTGTTTCTATTACTCGATGCATACAATGAAGAAATAGTAAATAACGAGACTAGAGTAATATTAAGATTACACCCATTAATTGCACCAGTTACAGTTGCAATACTTCCATTAAAGAAGAACGAAAATCAGTTAAATATTTCTCAAACAATTTTTGATGATCTAACTGATAACTTCAATGTAGAAATTGATGTTACTGGATCAATTGGAAAAAGATATAGACGACAAGATGAAATTGGAACCCCATTCGCTGTTACAATAGATGATATAACAGAAGACGATGGTACAGTAACTGTTAGAGATAGGGATACAATGAAACAGGAAAGGGTTAAGATAAATGAATTAACTCAGTTCGTTCAAACAAAAATTAAGGAATACAGGAAATTTGTAGGGAATTGAATTAAATCAAATACATTCTATGTGTTGTATATGCTTATCTTTGTACTTATATAGTAACAAAATTTCCAATCATGTTTTATGTTTGTGAAACTCATATTAATTTGCAATAATGATTATGTATGAATTATGAAAAATCTTCAAAGGTAAAATTATTTAAAAAGGTCTTTGTTATTATTTTACCGATTCTTTTTGTCTTAATTCTTTTTCCATTTGCACTTGTGAAATTTGATCCAGGTCTAGCAGGTAATTTTGCAGATAAGGTACTTAGACCAGTTATAGGGGCAAATAATACTCTTGCACTTGAAAGCACATTATTCAATATTGAAGATAAATTTAACATTATAAAATATAAGTATGTTAAACCACAACTGCCAAGTGTGAATAATGAAAAAATATCATCACAATCACAAAATAGTAACACCATTTCACCGTCAATTGAGGATTACTCAATGCAGTTAAAACCTATAAGTATGTTCTACTTTACACCACTCTCAGGTGAAGGTGTATGGAACAATTACCCTCTAGCACAATTTCCAAATAAAGAAGTTATGGCTACAACATTCGTACGACCGGACCCTAATAGAAACTATGCAATTGTTACACTAATTAAAATTAATATGAAATACCTTAATATTGGTGCAGTTGCTGGAACAGTTGAACCTGGATCTAGTTTAGGAAATCCTGGACCAGGAAAAGTTCCTTTATCAATACAAAACGCAAATACACTTGTGGCTGCATTTGCAGGTGGATTCCAGTATAGTGATGGAGCCTATGGCATGATTGTAGGGGGAAAAACTTACGTGCCACTTGAAAATAACCTTGCAACATTTGTTGCTTACAAAAATGGTACTAATGAAATTATAGATTACATTGGACAGAATCTTGGAGACCCAACTTCAATCCTTTTTATAAGGCAAAACAACCCAATGCTTGTAGAAAATTCAATGCCTGATACAACTACACAAAGCGGTGGATATAAGGCATGGGGGAGAACTGTGACTCCAAACATGTATACATGGAGGTCAGCACTTGGAATTACAAAGAATGGAAACCTAATATATGCTGTAGGTCCATCTCTAGTTCCAACTACAATTGCTGAAGCCCTAAGCTGGGCAGGAGCAGTAAATGGTATGCAACTTGATATAAATCCATACTGGGTTAGATTTGTTACTTTCACACCAAAAGGCAATGGTCAATATTCATATCAATCTTTGCTAAATACAATGCAAAATGGTGGATATAGCTACTTAAACGGATATATAAAAGATTTTATGTACCTCTATGCAAAGTAATATAGAAAAAGGAGATACTATTACAGATAGAGTTGAACAAGAACATCTAACAAATCTATATATTCAAGGAACAAAAAATAATAGGGAGGCTGATCTGGATTTTTTAATCTTGCCTAAAGAGAAAAAATCATATTTATCCACATATATTCTAAGCATTGTTTTATGCCCTATTGGTATATACTTTGCTATCAAATTGATATTTCTTGAAGATGAGACTAGAATAGGTATATATGTTATCGTAATAACTTTCCTAACTTTGTTAATTGAGTATTACTTAACAATAATATTTATATAAAAAACTCTATGAAAAAAATAAAAAAAGCAGTGATTGCAGCAGGTGGTTTTGGTACAAGAATGCTCCCTATAACTTCAGTAATACCAAAAGAAATGATTCCAATTGTTAACAAACCAGTTATTCAATATATAGTAGAAGAACTGATTGAAGCAGGAATTGAAGAAGTAGGAATTGTAACAAGCTCAAAACATAGTCTTACAGAACAATATTTTGAAGGAAATAAGAGACTAGAGGCTCATTTGATAGAAAAGAATAAGCTCTATCTTATGGATGAGGTAAATTTAATTCATAAGAAAATTAAGATACATTTTTCTCTTCAAACTAATTTATTTCCATATGGTAATGGCACCCCTTTATTAGTAGAAAAGGATTTTCTTGATGGAGAAGATAATTACCTTTACGTATTCTGTGATGATCTGGTTCTTTCAAATCCAGGTGCATCTAAGCAACTAATTGATTTTGCAAGTATTGTTAATTCTCCTTCTATTGCGTGTGAAGTTGTCGACGATAGTGAGGTTAGCAAGTATGGAATTATAGAGTATATTGAAGAAGGAAGTAAAAAGACAAAGAAACTCTCAAAGATAATAGAGAAGCCAAGTCCTGAAGAGACTTCGTCAAGACTAGCTTCATATGGAAGATACGTTTTAAACAAGGATATAATTAATATATTATCCAAAAAGGGTATTGGGAAAAATAACGAACTATGGCTAACTGATTCTATTGAATCATACGTTGCATCAGGGGGAGATGTATATACTAAAGTAATTAACGGATGGTATACAACAGGGGACTATGCTAACTTCTTAAAAACAATGATTCAATTTACTGTATCCAATACAGAATATGGCGATAAGTTTAAAGAAAGTGTCAAAGAAATATTAGAATAGTAATAAAATTAAGCTTTTGAATGCAGTTTCATTTGTCTAAACTGATTTAATAAGGGGTAAATAACTGCACATTTTTATACAAATATATACATGAAGACGTACATATTTACAGGAAAAAGATCTATTGTATAATTTAGCAAATGCTACAAAGCTTTTACACAGATAAACTTGAAAAATTACTTAAGGAAAATCCCAAAATAATGATATACAGAATAAAATTATATACTATATTCTGTACAGAATGATTATATGTTTTTTTACATGGAAAGATGATTAATTCAATTATAAATCGTATAGAAGTTTTTAAGTAAGATTTAAATTATTTGGAGATGGGGGGAGTCGAACCCCCGTACACTAAGATAAATTCTAATAACTCTACATATGCTTAGTTTACTTAAATGTTTTAAGATAAATAATTAATAAATAAACGAAAAATATTTATCCCCTCTAGTTTATATAATTATATAAGAATAACAGAGTAAAATCTTACGTAATACTTAATTTTGTTTTATGCTTCTAATTTCGAAAATTAAGCTAACTAGTTTTAGAAACACTGCTTGATATTTCAAGCAAAAGCGTAATTCATACTAGGAGCAAACAAATTTGCAAAAGCAAGTTTTACTCCAGCAACGAAATTACTAAATGGATTTTTTACATCTATTTTTCTCATGTATTTTAAAGAATTAACATGAATTTTCTGCATGCATATTAGTTATTACCTAAGTGGCAAAGCCATTAATACATCCCCATATTTTAAATGAACATAAGACAAATTTACTCTGTATTGTATCACAATGTAGAATATATTCAAGAATTCATTAAATACCCCTTAACAATTATGATTTATTTAATAAACCAAAAGGGAAGTTGAAGTATATACTATTCATGTTATTTGGAAATCTATTGTCAATAATATCAACAATCCAATTGTTATTTAATTTTAAATACAATACTCTAACAGGATCACCAATGTTCAAACACATATATCTACACACGTATCCAAATTTTATTATCTTTGAATTTGAAAACATTATAAATTTATCTGTATCTCCTGCCTGATTAACTACAGAAATATATGGAGAATCAATGCTATATATAATACCAGAGAATGACACGGTATGTCTGTTGAATGAATTATCAAACAACAAATCTTTCCTATTAACCCCACTCAACATGTGCAAAAGTGCATAAAGTGCAAAAAGGAATATAAAAGTGCATATAGCAACAACAAAGCCTGAGAAAAAATCCTTTCCAATCATTTTGATTTTACATACTCTCTATATGAAAGGAAGAAAATAACGGACATTATCATTGATAGAATAAAAGAACCACTTGGAAAACTATATATTAAGATTATAAATGCATCATGAACGCTATATTTAAAAACAGACAGGTCAAACTGTGATATAAACACAGCTAGGCTATAAAAGAAACGAACAAATGCAAATATAAATAGAAATGATACAATAAATCCAATAATGAATTCTCTTGTATTCTTGTTGTTTTCTTCAATTTCATCAATTTTATTGAATAATTTAGAATTAAAATCAGATTCAATATTATACATAGTCATATTCTTTTCTAATCATATCCCTTGCTCTTTTTAATCTTGTTTTTACAGTATTGACTGGAACATGAGTAATTTCACTAATCTCTTCACATTTCAACCCCTTTATATAAAAATCATTCAAGATCTGAGAATACTTCTTTGGAAGAGATTCAATCAATTTATTCAATCTGTATGATTGATCTTCATTTTCAATTATTCTATCCAAATTATATTTTTCTATACTAAGGTATTCTTCACTAACATCATTGAACGAATAAGTCACCCTATCTTTTTTATTTTTCTTTATTTCATTTATGGTTGTGTTATAGCATATCTTATAAAGCCAGGTAGAGAATTTACCTTTATCAGCATCATAACTAGATATATTAAAATATACCTTTACAAATACATCCATAGTAATTTCCTCAGCAAGCTGTTTATGATTCACAAATTTGTATATATATGAAAATATTCTATTCTTATACAACTCAACTATTTTTTCAAATGATTCCTTATTTCCTTTTTTTACTTCATCTATAAGCTTAAGTTCAATTTTATCCTTCTTAGTCATATCAATCATATTATACAATGATTATACCCTTTTTGTTTCTGTTTGGAAAAGGATTCTGCTTTAACAACTAAAATAGTAAAAGTTGCTTGTTTGCTCAAGTATGATATAATAAACTTAGATTTAGTAAGTGGAGAGGTACCCAAGAGGCTGAAGGGGAGGGTTTGCTAAACCCTTAGGGTGAGTAATCGCCGCGAGAGTTCGAATCTCTCTCTCTCCGTTTCTTTATTCTTTCCTCTTTCGGATTAAAATATCGGTTTTCATCCACGGGCGAATTTTTTCAAACATCTCTAAAACGGGTGGACGCCGATATTTTATTCAGAAGGAGAGTGCGATAGATTGGCTTAATTTGTCTTTATACATGTCCATCTTTACCTATCTTTATAGGTTATTTAATATCAAAAAATTGTAAAGTGTTATTTATATGAGTGCATCTACTCGTGAATATTAAGCTACTTGAACAAGGAAAAAGCATTTAGGTAACTTAGAGATCCTAAAGAATTCTTCCTGATGAATTTATAACCACCTAAATTCCTATAGTTGAATTCAGAAATTTCAATCGCATCACATAAAACAAACCTAATATATATGTTGGTTAGTATTTCGCCAACAATTGGAGTTGGAAAGGTGGTAATGTTTACAATTGATAGATTGTTGACAAATATATGGTTTCAAAATAGACTACTAGTATAAACGTGTTGCATGAATACAAATAAGACTGCAATTGTGATTAGTTTTATTCTTATTATTTTCTCCTTCATTTCCGCATTACTTCTTATATGGAGAATTCAGAGTCACAATACTATCACTCTATTAAAAACAAACAGTGTTACAACAAATCAAGTGGCAGCAACAGCAATAAAAACTGGTACGAGTTATAGAAGCGTAACTTCGTATCCAACTGGCTGGTTTTCAAGTGGTCAAAATGCTGATCTAACTTTATCTGCAATTGGATTCAATAATGCAGGTGGTCCACTTACATTTAATCATTTAGGGAATATAGCTTCAGATGGGCGTCATTTACTTGTTGCTGATAGAAATAACAATAGAATATTAATATGGAATTCTCTGCCTAAAAGCAATATCCCTCCAAATATAGTTTTGGGACAGGAAAATTTTACAAATAATAATCCAGGAACAGGTATGAATAATTTAGATTGGCCTGTATCTGTAGCAACTGATGGAACACATGTTTTTGTAGCAGATACATATAACAATAGAATTTTAATATGGAATTCGTTTCCTACTAGAAATGATCAAAGCGCAGACATTGTATTAAATAATGTTGTGAACAACATACAGAACCCAACAAAGAATACAATAATATGGCCATGGGCAGTGTGGACTAATGGGAAAAAACTCATAGTAACTTCAACTCAATCAGGTTCAGTTCTAATATGGAATTCAATTCCTACCAGAAATAACCAACCTGCAGATATATTATTAAATGCTGGTGGGAATTTCGGGACCCCCCGTTCTATTGCAAGTGATGGTAAGACACTTATGATAGGAGATCATAATGCAAAATTAAACAATGGTAATCCAGGTAATTTCTTTTGGTCAACATTTCCTACAAAGGATAATGAACCATACAGTTCATTCATATCAACTCAATCAAATTCACAATCACCTGGAAATGTAAGTGAGATATTTTGGGGTGGTGTATATACGCCAGATGGAAAATTTCTATCAATTGGTAATACACTTCTTGAATGGAACTCATTTCCACAGAATTCAAGTAGTTTTCCAAATATGATTATCGGAGGATCTAGTGGAGGAGTTATCACAGCAAATTCAAATGATTTATATCAATTTGATGCTGGTGATGGTTCAGGGGAGGTTCTAGCTGGCAACACACTATACGTATCATTATCAAACGGAAATAGGATTATTGGATTCAATTCTATTCCTACGACACAAAATGCTAAACCAGATTTCTCTATAGGTTCACCAAATATAAATACAAATACACTTCTAACAAATTATATAATGTCTAATCCAGTTCCAGCAACTAACGGAAAGAGTTTGTTTGTGAGTTCAGATTTTGATAAAAGTTTATATGTATATAAAAATCTGCCAAACCAATCAAATGCATATCCAGATTATGTTATTCCATATGGGGGCTGGTCCAATGCCTTATATGGGAATACTTTCGCAGAAGCAGATACACAAAGCATATATATATGGAATACTCTACCTACTAATGGTCAATTACCAAACGAAATATTGACAAATCATATTGGAAATGTTCACTTACAGAGTGCGAAAGGTGTTGCAATAGATAGTCAATATTTCTATATATCTGATTCTGAAGCAAATAAAGTGTATGTGTTTAAGGGAATACCAACCTATAGCAGTAATCCAATATATACAATAAATGTTAATCAACCATACAGAATTTCAAGTGATGGGACATATTTAGTTGTTACAACTACACTTGATAATTTGACTGGACATGTAAAAGTATATATGGTTAATCAATTATCAAATAATATAAAGCCAATATGGACACTTACTGATAAACAAATTCAAACAAACCTACCAGAAAGTGCTGTGGTCTCACATGGAAGTTTGTTTATTGCTGATACTGGTTTTAACAGAGTGTTAATATGGAAAAATATTACAGAAGCAATTCAGGGAAAACAACCAGATACTGTTTTAGGGGAGTCTATACTATCCCCAATTCTAGTTCCGCAAATAGGAACATCAACTTTATTCTGGCCTTCCAATGTAGCGTTTGATGGAAGTTTTTTATGGGTAGGTGAATTTAAATTTTCTGAAAGACTGCTTCGTTATTCAGTTCATTAATAGTAGGAGGTGAATTTATATATATAATTATGGACAAATTTATAAAGATAATTAAGGATATTTCAAATATACTTTTTATTGTGAATGGTGTTATATGGTTGATTATTGGCATAGTAATCATATTTGCAATAGTACGAGTTGGGACTTCTGGAGTTGAACAGGTTATAGGTGGTACAGTTGGAACTCAGCAACAGCAGGGTACCCAAGTTAACGGTCAACCGGTAGGAGTTCAACAACAAATGCAACCGAGTCAGGTTATTCCAAGTAATCAACAAAATGTATATCCTTCTTAAATGGTTTTATATGGATTGCAACTGTGGGTTGTATATATCCAAGGATAAGTAACTCATAGTAATGTGATCACGAATAATACTTTTATATAGGCTTTTTTAGAGGTTCTTATTTCTTTACGACATCACCACAGTGTGTATAAACTTGACTATAGTTTTTCCTTAAGTAGTATTCGTATGATTAAGGAATATCAATATATATGAATATCTTCGCGCCATGCAATAGGTGAGGTGGGATCCTCCAGAACACCTTGGAAGAGTTGATGACCTTTCTTCTATTTTCTATCTTTTCTTGCAACAAAGTAGGAACAGTTTTATGTTTCTGACAACAAGTTATTCACTCTTCCTCACATCTATTTACTCCATCTGTGCTTCACTTGATCTTTTTTTTTAGTACTATTACAACTTCTATTGGTAGGAGGTGGACATATCCAGTCGGACTTTACACAGACTCCAAGAATATCACCATTAATAATTACAGAAGGTACAACACAGTAAATATAGAGCATATTGAGATTATTTTAGCAGTAATACTTAATTCACCCTTACCGATAAGATATATGTATATAAGTGCCTAAATACAGCACATACTATTCCACCTGCAAAGCCAAGTATCATATCGTTAAAATGAATTCCACTAAAAAATGAAAACATAAAGAAAGCAATTGCAGGTGAAATATATTTAAAACTTTTTTCAATAATACCTTACTTGCTGATATACATATTCTATATATTAACGCATTAGAAATTTATTAGTCAACGATTATTAGAGCAGTCTAAACATATTACTAATCCCAACTTTTTGATATGATAATTTTTTATACAGATTAATAGCTTTTCCAGATGAATCTGTTCTTAAAAATATAGTTTTACCAATATACATATTCTCTAACTCATGTATAAACATTTCCATATAGCCTCTATTCCTGAATTCAGGAAGTGTTGATATTGAATATATATATATGTATTCGTTAAAATTATATGTAAGAATAATAGAAACAGGTTTACTATTAACTGTTCCTAAAAAGTATTTAAACCCAGAATTAATGTTTCTAACTAGAGCTTCATCAGAATTTATAAGTTTGTTATTTAATTTTGAATCATTGTTATAGTTATTTAACCATGTAATAGAATATATCCTTGATATTTCAAAAAGATTATTTCCTTCTAATCCGTCCTCAAGCCTTATACTTTCATCCTTTAACTTATACTCATTGTCTGGTTTGAAGAAAAACCATGTTGAACTTGATTCAAGTTTATACATATCACCTATGCAACTGCTGTAAGATGACTCTTCATTGTCCTTAATTAGTATCCTTGGATAAGTTATATATTTATCAATACTCAATTGATTATTCATCGCAAACATAAAATTTGAAGACTTTACTGGAAATATAACAAAAGCAAAATCATTCTTTTCAATCAATACTGCATTGTTATATTTTTTTAAGAATTCTACCCAAACATATATACATTTATCTAAATCCATGTGTGAAATACAACACTCCCCTTATGTATATTAACCATTAAGATTATACTAAAACAAAGAGGGGAGTAGTAGATATTTTAAACAACTGAATAAGCGACACTATCAACGTAATTACCATTTTCATATACCTTTATCATGTAACTACCAGTTGGATAATCCAATCCACCTGATTTGTTCCAATTGAAATAGAAATATGGTACACCAGAGGTTCCAACAGTCGCCTGCATACTGTCAATAAAGTTATTATTATAGTATCTTACATATGTAAATACATCTGTATTTTTTGAGTTCTTTAGATCAAGGACCATGTAGATATTTCTATCTACTTTACTATTAAATACGTATGTCTCACCATTTGCAGATGCATTTGATGCAATAGATCTGCTCATTTGGACTTTCACTACATCGTTGTAGCTTGGTACAGTAGAAGTATTAAAATTTATTAGTTGCTTTTGCGGGAAAAAAGAATAAAGAAAAAGCATTGCTAAAAGTCCTATTGCAAAACCAGTTAATGCAAGAATCCATTTATCACCATTCTCAGTTGTTATTTTACTTAAATTAAACATTTTAATTTTCCTTTTCTATATATACACACATTTAATCTCCCTTTGTAGGAGTTGCACTAACTGTTGTTGTAGCAGTTACACTTAAAGTAGCTGTTGGGGTAGTTGTTGATTTAGACCCATCTGTTCCATCAGTTGATTTTGAATCTGTCGCATCAGAAGATGAAGAACTATCAGTATTTGATGAAGATGATTCACTTTCAATTTCTTTTTCAACTTCACTTCCTGTATCAGTTTCACTTATCTTTGATGAAGCAGTATCTCCAGCAGTTTGATTTTCATTTTGAGTTACACTATTAACAATAGTACTAATTCCTGGAACTGAAGCATCAGCTTGTATCCCTTGTTTTATAGTATTCGTGTAATCACTTGCAGATGATGCAAATACTGATTTAATTGAAAAATAACTAAATATACCAAGCATAAAAAAAAGTATAAATATAGTTATTTTGGCAGTTTTACTCATATAAAATTGTCACCCCCTTTATTAAATTCATTTTCTTATATAATTGTATAATAAATACTAGTATAATAGTAACCATTTATAAAAAGCTTTAATTCATAGTTTCCTGATGGGTAATTTGAACCAGTTGGCTTCACCCAGGAAAAATCAAAATACCCATTTGAAATACTTGATGGAGGAACTGCTGCACGAGCGTCAATATAGTAATTGTTATAATATCTAACATATGATATTGCAGTGCTGGAAGTTACATTAGTAACATGCAGTGCAGCATATATACCAGATGTATTACTTGGAAATGTACTCATAGAGTTAGCAGGTGCACCACTTGCAGTTAAACTGTTTGTCATAGATACTGATACTATGTTTGGATATACTGAACCAGAACTACTTGAGACTGTGTAAGACGAATTGTTATTTTGACTTGCTGTAGGAGTAGGTGTTACCATTGCTTTTATTGTATTTAGCATTGTCTGAGCAGATTTGTAGTTGGAATCTGCTGGTATTACATTTGCAAGGTCTGATAACGCACAACTATAATTCTTTGAATTATAGCAACTTAATCCAGAATTATACGCAGTAACTGATTTACTAATATCACCAAGTAAAACAGTGATTTTCAATAAATAATTTTGTGAAGAAGTATAAAGACTAGATGTAGACTGAACAGATGAAAATTGCGTTTGTGCAAGTACATAATTATTTTTGTTATATTCACTTACTCCATTGTTAAAATCATTTATTGAATTAATCTGACCAGTTGAATAGGCAAGTCCATTGCTTGCTATACTTCTATTAAATATAGAGTACTTAAGTGCTAATTTATACATGGTATTAGCAGAATAAAAATTGCTTTTCTTTATATCATCCTGTGCATTTGAAATTATGAAATAACTGAATAAATAATCACCGAGAATAAATAAGACAACAATTATTCCAAAAGCAATTGATACGAATTTAAAAGATTTGAGATTTAAATATTTCCTTTTGAACTTAATCCACAGATTCCTTATATCCTTCTTTAAAAAAATTAAAAATACCATTATCTAAATATATAAAGTTATATGTTCAGTAAAAGTATAAATAATAAATTAAATATGTGTCAAATTATATTAATTCCTTTAAGACTTGAGGAATATTAAATGAGCCATCTTCATTCTGGTTATTCTCAATAATAGCTTTAATTAACCTTCCTGTAAATCCAGTAGCATCATTAGTATAGCAATATACTTTTTCTCCACTCTTTTCATCAATATATTTAATATTCAGTCCTCTAGATTGATAATCACCATTGAAATCAGCAGAATGTGTTTCCCTATATCTATTCTCCGAAGGCATCCATGTTTCCATATCAGTTTGAGTCAAATTAGTAAATCCCATATCACCAGTGCATAAACGCATTTCTTGAAATGGTAAACCCAGGCTGTTAATTAAATACCTCTCAATAGCAGTCAATAATTTATGTTCTTCAATACCTTCTTCAGTGTTCGATATGCTAATCATTTCTGCTTTATCAAATTGGTGTAATCTAAGAACACCTTTTAGATCCTTTCCATAACTTCCAGATTCTCTTCTCAAGCATGTACTTATTCCAACCATTCTAATAGGTAGTTCAGACTCTTTTAGAATTCTATCCATAAACATTGGCATAAGTGTATGTTCACTACTACCAACTAAAAACAGATCATCGTTTGGAATATAATATTTATCATCCATAGGGTCCCTCCTGCCTGTTTTTGCAAATACTTCGTTTTTAATCATAATTGGAGGAATAACAGGAACAAATGCCTTGTAATTCTTGGTGTTTATTCCATTCTTAACTATTGTATCTTTAATAAATTCTGAATCTGTCACAAGTTTAAAAAAATATCTTGTTAAAGCTAATTGAAGCATAACCGCCTCTGCTTTAAAATATACAAACCTGCTACCTGCTACATTAACACCAGATTTAAAATCAAAATACCCCATCTTTTCACCTAAATCATGATCACTTAATGGAGTAAAGCTAAAATCTCTTATTTTCCCGTATTTTTCGACAACAACATTCATTGTTTCATCAATACCTATTGGAACATCTTTTAATGGGACATTAGGAATTTTAGACAAATTTAAAATATACTCCTCTTCAAATTTATTCATTTCTTTTTCAAGAACAGACAGTCTTTCCTTTATTTTTCTTCCAGTTTCTATTGCCTCTTTGTTATTTCCTATACCATTTTGTTTTGAATTTGATTTCCTCTCAGAGTTTAATTCTTCAATTTCATTCTTTAATTTTGAGTATTCAGAATATGATTTTATACATTGTTCAACTACTTTAGGGTCTCTTTGCCTATTTTTCATTGCATCTTCAACCGCTGATTGATTTTCTATTACAAAACGTATATTTAGCATATATTTTTATGTTAATATATATCAGGAAATATTTCAAATATTGCGGTATATATGTTATTTGAAGGTAAAATAGATGTTCATTTATTAAATTTAATAAATGCTATAAGAAAAACAAAAAGCAAAGCTAAACTGCTTAATTTAAATTATGAGATATTAAAGGTTGAGAGATTCATAACAACACCAGACAGATTACAAAATAGTGCTGATAGTTATTTCTCAACAATACTGGATATATACAGCAATCGACCATACAATACACCAATATTTAATGAATTGTTATGTAAAGCATATAAAGAATATGGAATTATAAAGTTATATAACTCCAACTACATATATTCTGAAGAATTACTCAAAAAATCCCTAGATCTTTCAATACAATATAACTTTAATTCTGAACATGTATTAATACAAAGCTATATAGATTTGCTGCTTAATATAGATAAGACATTCATTTATGAATCAATTGATGAATATATAGATGTAGATAAAGCATTAATGATTGTGCGTATGAATCACGAATATGTGATTGAACTATTAATTAATAAAGCAATTATTCAATTAAGAAATATGAACTATGATAAAGCATACATGCTGTTAAATATGTCAGAGCAATATATATATTCAAATCTGCTTACAAGCAGATATTTACTCTATTTATGCGAAATATATGGATTATGCTGTAAATGTAAAATTGATACAGAAACATACGCAAATAAATTTGAAACAGTATTTATTCAATTAGAAAAACCATTGAAAACATACATATTGAATAGATTAAGGATATTCTGTTATTATTAGCACTCACCACCACCACTTGACAAAATAAACAAACTGATGTTTAATATTAGAAGTGAGAGGAGGTGAAGAGTGATAAAATTCGAAAACTTATGAAATATATAAAACTATATAACCCAATAAGTAATATTGACCCTATTAATGACATGATTGGCTTTGATCCATTCTTCAATACTCAATCAATGCCAGCAAATATATGGGAAGATGAAACAAATGTTTATGTAGAAATTTCATTACCTGGATTCAAAAAAGAAAATATAAAGATTAATATTTCTGGTAACAAACTTTTCATTACAGCAGAGTCATCAAAAGAAGATTCTGAAAAGAAAGGTAAATATCATAAACATGAATTCAGCTATAAATCAATAACAAGAAATTTTGATTTACCTGAAACTGTTTCACAAAATGATGTTACAGCAACTTTTGAAAATGGAATACTTAATGTAAAACTTAAGAAACAAACAAGTGCAATATCAAAAGAAGTTGTAATAGAGTAACAAAATACATAACCCTCTACACGATTAATATTTGCCTCAAACGTGTAGGGGGTCTATTTTAAAATAGGAAAACTACTTTTACAAAGCTAAAAACAACAGCAATCGAGTATGTTTAATACAACACAATCATAATATATTATCTTCCTTCTTTTATAATTCTGAAGACTTTATCAATATCATTTTTATCTATAGGAGGTACAATTTTAAATGAAGGCTTTATGTGAATATGCACGTGTGGAACTACTTGTCCACTTGTCTCACCGTTGTTTTGCGTAAGCTTAAATCCATCGGCATTTAGTATATTGATCAACATTTTAGAGACATGCTTTACTTCTACTATAAATACAGATAGATCCTCATCATTAAAATCCATAATTGTTCTTACATGTATTTTAGGAACTACAAGAGTATGGGCAAAGCAAGTCGGATCAATATCCAAGAATGATATAACATTATCATTTTCATAAACTATATATGATGGTAAATCTCTTCTTATTATTTTACAAAACACGCAATTATCTTCCATATATTTTTATATTATTATACACTTCCTCATATACTTCAATAGTTCTCTTTGCAGTATTATCCCATGTAAATCTTAGGGAATTTATATGACCATTTTTTATAAGATTTTGTCTTTTTATTTCATTATCCAGTAAGCTTTTTATACTCTCATAAAGTTCATCTAATGAATTTGGATTAAAGTATATACAACACTCATCACTCCCTCCAATCTCTCTGTGGCATGAAGCATCAGATGCAATTACTGGAACAAAATGCCTTTGCCCCTCCACTATAGGAAAAGAGAATCCTTCATAAAATGAAGGCATTACTAAACAAAATGCTTTCGATGTTAGGGCATTCTTCTCTATATCAGTTACATAATCACAATATATTGTATATTTATCTTCAATCTTCTTGTAACCAGGAAGTGTTTTTCCAATAACAACCAAGGGAATTTTCAATTTACTTGCTGCTTTAGCTAATATATCTATGTTCTTTCTTTTTTCTAAACTCCCAATATATATTATATATTTTTCTGGGATATTAAATTTTTTGAAGACATCTTTGCTATCACTCTCACTAACATCTAATGTATCCACTCCTAAATATACCACTCTTATCTTCTCTGGATTAATTTTAAGATATTTGACAACATCGTTCCTCGTCCATTCTGAATTCGCTATCAACATACTAGAGTGCTTTATTGAAGAATACAGAAAGTGTTTCCAATAAAATTTTGAAATTGGAGTCCTGTATTCAATTGGGTATATTAAAGGAATTATATCATGAACTGTTAATATAATTTTCTTCTTAGGATAGAATAGGGGAGAAGAGAATCCAGTTATATGCACTATATCAACTTTCTTGTTTGATAATATAACAGGTCGCTCAAGTTGATCATATATAAATCTCTTTGGTGTACTTAAATCACCACTAAATATTTTTGAAGAAAATTCATTGATTGCAAATTTTTTCTTATCAGAAAACTTCTTAAGAGAATTAAATAATTCATATGAGTATACACCTATTCCGGTTTTTTTCCCTTTACCAGGTTGTGTATCAACAAATACATTACATATCCTGCTACTTGTGTTTCCATTATTGTTTACTTTTTCATACATAAAATTTAACTACTTGAATCATTATATATAATAAAATATATTAATGGATAATATTCTTCTAATAGTTTGAGAAATAGAAGAAAAACTGCTAAACAAAAAATTAACTCAAATGCAAAAAAGAAAATAATAGAGTAGAGAAAAAAAGTAAAGAAGAAGAAGAAGAGAGAGAAAAAAAAAAAAAAAAAAAAAAATAGATTTGCTTATGTTATAATTTTTTAGATTATTTTTGAATTGATTTTGATACTTATATTTATCTTATTTGAAACAAAAATAAAGCAAATGAAGTATATATTTTATAGTTAGTAAAAATGATGTAATTAATTTGAAATGAATTTCAAAAAGTTTCTAGTCAAACACAAATACATAACACTCTTTTTAATTGTTTATACACTGTTCATGTTTTACTACAGTCTAGTAAGATATCAGAATTATTATGCAGGGGAGTTTGATCTGGGTCATATGGTACAAGTCGTATATAACACACTGCATGGACACTTTTTCATGTTAAGCAGTCCTGAAAAATTACCAGTTCTTGTTTCAAGAGCATCAGATCACTTTGATATATCATTGCTTCTTCTTGTTCCATTTTTCTATATATATCCGCACGTATCGTTATTTCTTTTTATTCAGTCAATTGTTGTTGCCCTAGGAGGTATATTTATATATAAATTTGCACTAGATAACAAATCATCAAGATCCATTGCTGTATTTTTGACAGTAATATATCTAATTATGCCTGGTATGCTAAATGCACTTATGTTCGATTATCATCCCGAGGTACTTGCAAGCACATTTCTATTAGGTTCGTTCTATTTTCTATATAAGAGAAAAATATATTATTCCATTCCTTTTATACTCTTAGCACTAATATCAAAAGAAGACATGGGATTTATATTAGGAACCATTGGAATATATTTCACATATGTTTATATAAGAGAATTAATAAAAGATAAGAGTAAAAGAAATCTTATAAAAGTAATATTCACGACTACATTAATATTAATATCATTTAGTTATTCACTTATAGTAATTGGTTGTATAGTTCCACTCGCAAGAGGGGGACATGAATCAATGTACTTAGGCTCCTACGGATACCTACACGGTGGAGTAATAGCCATATTAACTCACCCCTGGATAATATTTGAACAAATTGATATAGCAAAAACAATTGGGTATACATTCGCATTAACTGCACCAGTAGGATTTCTTAACTTTCTTTCACCAATAACATTATTGGCACTTCCAGAGTACCTTCTTGATGTATTAAGTAGCAATCATGCACTGCAGAATATACATTTTCATTACGCAGCTACAATTGAGCCATTTATAATGCTAGGAGCAATTGATACGCTATTTAAATTAAAAGAATACTTCGAAATAAAGAAAATCAGAATAATATATATATTCTTCATAGCATTCTCATTTATTGCCATGTACCTTTATTCACCGGTACCAATTTCAAGATCATATACTAATTTCTTTATACCAATGTACCCAGCTAAGGATATAAATGAGCTAAATTACCTTGCAAGATCAATACCAGTTGATGCTGTAGTAAGTGCTCCTAATACAGTAGGAGTACATTTTACTCAAAGAGAAAATATATATGTTTATCCTGTGGATGTTCCTAACGCTGATTATGTCATTACTGATACAAACCCTGTTGATATTAAAGGATATACAAATATATATTCTGGGAAAGATATATGGGTGTATAAAAAAATATAGAGGATGGGTTATTTTATATATTTTGCTGAATAACGTTCTGTAGAACAAAAAGAGAGAGATAATCATTCTCATCATACTCCATTCTAACTATGCAGGTGTTTCCATCCACTGTAATTTCATATGCAATAAATCTATATTCATTATCATACTGATAAGTTTTTTTAATTTCTTTTCCTCTTTTATTAGTTACTTTTGTTATACATAATAAATCATTGTTTTTCATACAAGATAGAATCAGTTTACCTTCTTTAGAATATTTCAAGTATGACGAACTAACTTTTACACCACTAACATATTTTTCTTCTTTAACAATATTGTAACCTCTGAATTCACTGCGTTGTACAATTCTAAGAACTTCTCCTGTACTACAAGATTCTATATTCTCATGTATCCTTTTATATAGATCATTGCTCTCAGAAAGTATTCTCATAATACTACCTCCATCAGAATTATTGATAGCTACTTTAATTGAATCCCTTCCTTTATTCACAAAAGTAAATATTGAATATATTGAATCTTCAGATGTGTATGACTCAGTAAGAGCATATCCTTTATCATTCAGTATGCTAGAGATATTATCTACGCTTCTACTACTATATATTTCTTTCAGCAAATTACTAAAACAAGGATCAGACATACTACTGGATTCAATTTTCATCAATTCAGTAAGACCCATAAAGCTTCCAGATACAAAAGGGTCTAAACCACGTGATTCAAGTTCTAGTACTCTATACAAATCACTACCATCATTTTCTACACGAATTTCCTCTAATTGCTCACCAATCGATCCGCAGGTGTTATGTAATCTACAAAGATATGCTTCAATTGTTTCGCTCATATTCTATTTACACATACTTTTTGCAAGTATATATTTAAATAACATATAGGTACACATTATTGAATTAACAGCACAATAATGCATAAATTATCAACTACATACACGTTATATCTATAAATTATCCTGTAACTGAATTCATATTTTAAAATATGCTAAAATATACACAGAATATATATTTTAATGTCAAAAAATAATTTCATGTTTGGTGCAGGAACATCTCATTTCCAAATTGGGGAGAACAATAATACTAATGCAAAAGACGATTTCTACAATGCATATATTAAGAATATCAAAATATATAAAGAGGATTATGAAGCAGAATCTCCCCAAATACATATCTCAGATGAATCAATTGATAAATTAATAGTAACTCTAAAAAAAATTGGTGCAAATTCATATAGATTCTCTGTACCTTGGGCACGTATAAATCCTAGTGAAGGTGTATTTAGTGATGATGAACTTAATAGGTATACACTACTATTAAATAAATTAAGGGAAAATGGAATAACTCCAATAGTAACCTTACACCACTACACATCGCCTCAATGGTTTAGAGATAAAGGAGGATTCTATAATAAAAAAAATATTCAATATTTTTTGGAATTTACTAAGAAGATTGCGGAAATATCATATGATGGTGGAGTTGAGTATTTTGTTGCATTTAATGAGCTAACTAATTTGATAGGACACGAAAGACTTCTATTCTTAAACCCAAATAAACCAATACAAAATGCTGTATCAAATGTAAAATTCTATTTAAATGTAATAAGTGCAATTAAGAGTAGTTACAATATAATTCATGATACATATAACGAAAGAAATGAAACTGCAAAAGATGAGATTAAAATATATCCAAAAGTAGGTATTGCAAGTTCAATATGGGAATATGTAAGCTATTCAGGTCGTTTTCAAAATATATATGATATATTGAATAACTTAATCTTTTATTTACCAGAGTGGCTTCTAAGAAAACATACTGATTTCATTGGAATAAATTTTTATGGTGTAGCAAACAAACCTTTTATTGACCATTTTCCGAAATGGTTAAGACCGCTGTACAACAACATAATAGCAAAAGATGTGGAAAATATAAATAATAGCTACAGTATCTCAGAAAAACCTTTCAATTGGATTTTAAAACCAGAACATATAAAACGTATATTGGAGAGATTAAATAAAATATATGGGAAAATTGGAAAGGAGATCTTAATAACAGAGATAGGGACATATGGAGATAAAGAAGATGATGTATGTAAATTCTATGATATAATATTTAAATCACTTGAAGAATATATAATCATTCAAAAAATTCATGAATTACTTAACAATAATAATATAAAGACTAAGAAGTTACTAGAACTAATTGGTGTAACCATATGGTCAATTGTTGATAATACAGAATGGGATATGGGTCATGTTCCACACTTTGGAATATCTTCGTATGATAATACAACGCGTATATATAAAATAAAAGAAAGAGCAGAAAATGTGGAAAATGGATTTAAAAGTATTAAAGAAATATACAATATATTTGAGGAAGTCATCAAAAAAAAAGCAACACCTTATGAATTCCTAGACACTTTACTTTCACAAGATACAGATGATAATTATATTTTATTAAAAGAAATAATCAAAGGAAATGAAGATTTGAAAAATGAACTGATAAATATGAAAAACAAAATGTTGGCAGGAAGAAGAAGATGATGATGATAAATGCTGCTAAAAATTGTTTGATAACTGATTGCTATAAATAGAATAGAAATTACAGGCACTATAAAAAATATCAATTAGAATATATAATATATTTAAGAAGTAATACATGTATAAACAATTCCTATTAGCATTTTTTCCGTTTTTAGTTATATTCTTAATAATATTCGGAGCAATCAAATATCCTGAGGTAACAATAATTGGATTACTTCTATTCAATATGTTTTGGGTAACAAAACTAATAATTCAGAACTATGAAATATATAATACATCCAAGCTTATAAATTACTTCAAAAACATCAATTTATATGATGAGATATTAAACAGCAATTCACTTAAGATATTAGATGAAAAACCAGTTCCAAATTCATTTTATTCAAAATACATAAACTCACATATAAATGCGTCAATATATTTTAAATTATCAAAAATTGAGCATCTCATTGTAATTCCAGAATACAAAGAAAATAGCAAAATACTTGCAGATACACTTGAGTGTATAAAAGGGCAACAATTCCCAAGTGATAAGATTCATATATGTATTGCACAAGAGGATAGGGATTCTGAAAAAGATGAAACTTTCAATGAATTACAAAGAAAATATGGGAATTGTTTTAAATCATTCTTTAGAACTAACCATATAAAAACCGAACATGAGATAATCGGGAAAGACTCTAATCTTCATTCTGCAAATAAAGAGATACAAAAAAGATTTAGTAATGAAGAAAAAGATAATATTATGGTAACTGTACTTGATGCAGATAATAGGATTGTTAACCAAAATTATTTGGGGCAATTGGCTTTTATGGCATCTATTGAAGAAGATAATACATATACAATGTATAAGGGTATTAATTTCTTCTATGGCAACTACAAAGATATTCCATTCTATGAGCGTGTTGTTGCATCTCAATTAAGTATGTGGAGTTGTGGAAATAGTATATATTCATATGTAGCCCCTATTTCATCATACTCATACATACTATCTAAATTAGATAATATTGCGTGGGATGGGAGAACAATAAGTGATGAACAAGAACTCTTTTTCAATGGAGTAAACAAGTATCCTGATAAATTCAAAATATTACCTATATTTCTTCCACTTTATTTATCAATGCCAAGTCAAAGCTTCTATTTTCTAAATAACTTTATTCCATTATATAAACAATTTCTTAGACAATTGTATGGTGCGGTTGTACTTGATACTAAATTAATTGAGGATATACTGAAAAACTCTAACATTGGAATATATAGAAAAATTGCATATATCTACTACATGTTGGACACACATATTATGTGGCCAGTAACTATAGTGGCACTATCATTTGGAGTTGATATGTTCTATTTATTTGATAAATCATTTGTTTCAAGTGGTATTGGACTTACAATAATAAACCTACAGAATATAATTCTAATATTTGCAGTCATACTGTATGGAATAACGATATTATTTGATATTCGATTCAGATTTGAATACAGGGAATCACACTTTAAACCATCAAGAGAAATCTTTCTTGCTTTTGGCTGGATATACATGCCAGTTATTCAGTTCTTTATTGCTTTTGTTCCATATGTGGAAATTGCAATTAGGATACTTATAAATAAACCATTACAACACATACCAAGTGAAAAAAGATAAAAATAAATCTAAAAATTGTATTCACAAATACAATCCAAATATAGTATAATACAAACATATAAGAAGATAGGTATTACGCTCCAATAGCTCAATAGGATAGAGCGACTCCCTTCTAAGGAGTAGGTTTACGGTTCGAGTCCGCATTGGAGCATATTTGTGGAATTACATACTCTACAGGTGGGAATTTTCCTTCAAAAACAGTGTTATTTGTAGATTCGATCCTGCTTTTTTCATCCAAAATCTCTTGAGTTCTATTTTTCAACACGAAGACCGTTTCTTCCAGGTCTATAGTGAGTTTTTTTATCCTTTAATAAAAATTTCGATCCTAAACGGGCAAATATTTCCCTTTTAGTTTGGATATCACCATATTCAAATCTTCTTCTTGCCTTAGACCAAAAGTTCAATACATCAATAACTTCATCTGCTCCTTTGTTCTGATTTTCATTTAATTCATTAATAGCTGAAAGAATCTTGTCTTTCTCCTTTGTATATTTAACTTTCCTTTCTCTAAATTCCTCATCAGTAAGTATATCTGGATTATTTACTTTTAAATCAATCAAAGAGTTCAATCTAGTTACTACAACCTCATAATCCTTCTGTAGTTTATTTAATTGTGATTCTATAAGCTTTCTATCTTCGGCCACATTATCTTTAATATATTTCTCTGCCCAATCTATGTACTCCTGTGGAATATCAAGATTATTCATTAAATCTAGTGCTGTGAGTTCTATGTATTCGACTGTTGCTCCTTTCTTTTTCTGAGCACATGTAACCCCAACTTTTCTTCCAGTACAATGATAATAGACATGATCTTTTATACCACCGCTAGTTAGTAATCTTTGCTTTTCTGTAGCAGTAATCATAGCTCCGCAATCACATTTTATAACACCTGTAAATGCAAAATCATGTGTTTTAGGTCTTGGTTTTCCTTTTCTTCCTAAAATAAGTTGTATTTTGTCATATTCTTCAGGGGGCATTAAAGGAGTATGAGAACCTTTATACCATACACCACCATATTCAAATTCCCCATAATAGAAAGGGTTTGTAAATATTTTATAAGCAGTACTATTTTGTAGCTTTATTCCTTTTGGAGTAATGAAGTGATATTGCTCATTCATGATATTTATTATCTGTGGCACTGTATAAAGACCTGTAAGCATCATATCCACCATCTTACGAAGTAAGGGGAACCGTTCTTCATCAACAAAAACAGCTTTCTTACCTTTCTCTCCAGTAAAGTCACATTTATAGCCTAAATTCGGTAACCCTGGTTTAAATCCCTTCTCTGCTTTTGAAGTTAATCCCCGTTTTACATTCTTCGCTAGATCAACAGAACTTTGAGTTGCCATACCAAATTCTATTGTCAGAATGAGTTGGTCAGCAATTGTATACACTCTATCATTCGTTATAATCTGCCTAAGTTTTCCTTGCATCAATAACGCTAAAATAGTACCCCCATCAATGGGATTTCTTGCAAGTCTATCTGCTTTCCAGCAAAAGATTGTATCGTACTTGCTCCTATTGACTGCCCCATCTCCCTAACAACTGCGAGGTCTTTTTGTACTTTTGCGGCAAGTAATCCATATCCTAACTCAGTAGATAAAATAATAAGCTGTTGCAATGCCATTTCTCTAGCAGCTCGAGGATCCATTCGAGCCATCTCTATTTTTGCCTCTAAAGGCATGTCTCCATAATTAGTTGCCATAATTGATAAACATCATATAAATCAACAGGAAGATTTTAACAAAATCAAATAATCACTGCAATAAGAAAATTAAACAGCTATAGTGCCATCAAACTTTGCCATCTTGTTCATAAGAATGTTTGTAATACTCTTTGGCACAATCTGGTCTTGCCTCACACCTACATTTGCCAAAAAGTCCTTAATTATTTGTTTTGAATTTTCCGCATTTTCTTGCGAAGTTATTATCTCTATTTCCGTAGCGACTCCAAAATCTTCTATATATTCCATATTTACCGTCATTTTTTTCTCTTCAATATAAAAAGATTTTCTTGTTTTCTTTAATCTAAAAAATGGTTTAAATCCAATTGCCTTAAATATCAAATAGCTCTCTTCCAATGACCCAATATCAGTTTCATGCTCTTCCCAAGCATTATGATCACCATAATTAGTTATTACCTTTATATTTAAATAAATCTCTTTCTTTCCCTCCTTTTCTTTTTCTCTTAACCTAAGGCTATATGAGCCCACCTCATTCATCTCAATCTCAGAAAATTCTTTAACTTCATTTCTGCAAAAATATAAATCAATCAATTTTTCTTCTCCCATATATTTCCCTTCTCCAGCTTCTAACCTTTTAAAAAGTATCTTTGCTTGTGATTCTTCTAGTATTGCACGAATTTCAACTTCAATGTTTTCGTTTGTATTTCTTTTATGTATAATCATATAAGTATTATTGGTATTTTAACCTATCATTATAATCTATTGCAAATGGATAAGAGAATAGTGTTTTTAACTTTTTCGAACAAAGAATATAGGCAAAGCCCTAGCAAATATGACAATTTAATTTCACTCATCGAAAAAGACTGTAACTGCGAGATTAGACATAAGTGGTTTGAAGAAGATCCGGGGAGGACCCCAGAACAGATCTATAATAGATCGTTAATAGCAATAAAGGCCGCTGATATATTTATAGCAGAAATATCTTCACGATCCACCAGTATAGGGTCACAAATAAGTTATGCTTTAAATTTGAAAAAACCTGTCTTTGCTCTACTCGATGAAAGTACTGAGACTTCGAAAGATTCGCTTTTTCTAAAAGGTATTCAATCTCCTTATCTAAAAATTATTTATTACAATAATCTCAACGATTTATCTCAATCTTTATGTAATGCAATCAATACTCTAAAACCTGATAAATTAGAGAAGTTCAATTTTGTGGCTACAAAGTCAATAAAAGAATCTCTTTTCAGTGAGAGTAGAAAGCGTGGTATGTCAGTATCGCAACTACTGAGGCATATCATTGAAGAATGGATTAATAATCAAAAACAAGGTGAATAGACTCACTTCTTTTTAGTATTGCGGTTCGAACTTCGTCCACGAGAGAGCAAAGTTTAAATTTCCCTTATATTAAGTTTTTTCATGGTTTTAAGGACAGAATTGCTTTCATTTATAGTGAAAACTTTTCATGATATCCTTTCAACATGGGTGAAAACAATTCTTCAAACCAATTTGATATCAACTCCTTAAGACCACTTCTTCTGGAGCAGGTTCGAGAATTCCAACAAAATGGTATGGGGAAAAAAGGATTTACGCAGGTAGAGAATACTTTACAAAGAGTGAATGGCACATATTCCTCATCCAAATTGATTTTAAATGACGAGAAGACGGCTGTATTAGTTCCATTGAATTATTTATTATTGATATAACACTATAACATTACTAATCCGTTATATCTCTTGTGAATTAAACTATTATTTATTTCACTTTCTGTATTATATTGATATAATATATACAAGATGATACCTAATGAATTCAGAAAGTATTTATGGGATTCTAAATTTGAGTCATTAGACTTACATAAGAACAAAAGGTACATTATTTCTAGAATTCTTGAACATGGAGATCTTACTACTGCAAAAATAATTCTTAATATATATTCACATGATGATATAGCAGATGTAATAATTTCTTCAACTGATATATCTCCAAGAACTGCATATTTTTTTAAGAATTATCTTAATATAAAGCAACCAATAAAATGTTTAACGATGCAATTAACAAAACAGCAAAGGAAGCTCTGGCCATATTAAGTAATATAAAAGAACTCAATTCTTTTTATCTTGCAGTCGGGACAGGATTAACTATACAGATCGGTCATAGAATATCATATGATCTTGATTTCTTTTCATTCAATACTTTTGATTTAGACTATACAATATACAGTATTACAAAAGCAATAAATTTCACAAATATAACAACTAGTGAAAACACATTGCGTGGATTCTATAATGATTGTGAAATAAGCTTTTTCCTATATAAATACCCACTACTATCAAAACAAGCAGAATTCATGAATATTAAGGTGGCATCAATTAAAGATATAGCATTAATGAAATTAATAGCAATTGGAGGGAGGGGACTCAAAAAAGATTTTTACGATATATATTTTATAATAAAAGGATACATTCCACTCAAGGAAATAATCAACTGCTTTGATGATAAGTATAGAGTTGGGAGATTCAATAAATTTCACTATATAAAATCATTAACATATTTTGATTTGGCTGATGAAGATGATAGTAATTTAAATCTCCTAACTGATGTTTCCTGGGATGACGTGAAATCGTATATATACACTCAATCCTTAAAGATATTAGAATAATTCAAAGCAGTTTTTTGTGTAAGTATACACAGTTATATATAGTAGTAGATTAGAATATTATGTTACTTGCATTTTCAAGCTAGTATTCGCATTATACATATATTACGAATAATATATATTGTATAACTATGAGCTCTAAGATATATAAAAAATATGAAAAGGACACAATTAAAACATATGATTGAATATCAAAGAAATGTGGAGATGAATATAATACATGAAAATTCTGAGGCGGATGGATTTACTGAGTTTTTTTTAAACTAGTACCAGAAGGAAAAACGCTACTTGAAATAGGAATTGGAAGCGGTAGAGATGCAATTGAACTAATACCAAGATACAAATATACTGAAATAGATGCAAGTCAGAAATTACTGGAAATTGCAAGTGAAAAGCATCCAAGCATTCCATTCTCCTGCCAAAATGTATATGAATTAGAATTTGAAGATAACTCATTTGATTCATTTTGGGCAGTAGCCATTCTATTACATATACAAAAAAAAGATATTGATGAAGTACTAAAAGAGATTAGAAGAGTTATAAAAAATAACGGTATCGGATTTATATCTTTAAAAAGCAGTGAAGGAGAAAGATATGTTATTGAGAATAGGGAAGACGGATTCCTAGATAAAAGATTCTTTGCATATTACACTGCTTCAGAGTTTAGTACTATTCTTGTGAGAAATAATTTTGAAATAATCAAACAATTAAATATAGTTGACGGAAAGACAACCTGGCTTATGTTTCTAGTAAAAGTAATTAAATAGTAAATTCATAATATAAATTATTGTGCAATTTCATCTATTTTATTTAAAATAATTTCTCTCTCATTTTTTAAATTCGATTCCGATACAAAACTATGTATATTATTTATCATAATTTCAAATTCACTATTATTTAAAGGAAGTTTTGATAATAATTGTTTCATATTACCGTAGTATCCAAGTTTTTTATTTAATATAAATTCAATATTTCCTTTCTCTTGAGCACCATATGATGCAAAGATAAATGGTATTACACCTTTCTCAATTGTTTCAAAAAGCATGCTTGGACCTGATTTTAAGAAGTGAATATATGAAAAGCTAAGTATTTCATCCATATTATCTACAAATCCTAGGATTTTTAACGAATTGTTGTTATATCTCTGAGTTAAGTATTTATATAGTTTTTCATTTTTCGCACATATTACAATCAGGTTATATTTATCTATTAAAGATGATATAAACAAATTAATATCTTTAACGTTAATATTTCCAAAACCTCCTGATGATATTACTATTATCTTTTTCTCCTTATCTAATCCATATAAATCAAAAAATTCATCTCTTGAAATACTAACATCATCAGTATATTTTGGATTTATTGGAAATGTAAGAACAGAAGTATCAGATATACTATTTCTCTTAATAACATATTCTTTTGTCTCTTCAAATGGTACAAAAATATATTTCAGGTGTGAATTGAACCATGATGAATGAATTGTGAATGGATCTGATATATATGTAATATCTGGTATATTCAATTCAACTGAACAACTATGAATATATAGATTAAGAATAGAATTAAGAGAGATTATCAAATCAGGTGAATATTCTTTTATTTTTTTTATCAATATATGCTTTAAGTATATATTATATATTTTAGAAAGATATTCATGCCTATCATTAAATGTTACATTAAAAATTATTTGCCAAATATTAAGATATGATACGCTGAACGAATATATTCTCTCAAGATTATCAAATAAGAATTTATCCCCCAAATGCGATATAACCTCAACATTATATTTATCAGATAGAATATCTTTTAAGGTCTTGCACACCGATATATGCCCTCCTCCAACAGGTAGAGCAAAAATTAATATTGTCTTCTTGTTATTCACCAAATGTTATATAAATTATACATCCTTGATAACATGTATGTATATACTAAATCATCTATTTATTAACTTGACTTTATTATGAGATTGTTATATTATAGGTCCTACTGATTGCAAAATGACTATAGCATCAAATATATTTACACACAGGTCACCTTTGATTAAAAGTATTCTAGATTTAAATTATTGTAATTTGGAAATTAATGTTCAATTGTTATTGTTAGATTTTGACCTACGCAAATTAAGTGAATCTAATGAAAAAGGAATAACAACTGATGAATTAAGGATTTTATTAAAATGGTATAATGATAAAGATACATTAAAAAATGAGGATTTGAGATAAATGTAAAGGACTGTGATATGGGGTATATTATAACTACAACAATACAACAAAAACTTGTAGCACTAACAATAGGTCATGATAAGCATAGTATACTAAATGACATGGAATCAATATCATGTCAATATATTGATACTATAGGTACTAATTACGATATAGAATTCAAGCTAGGTTTGTTAGATATGCTCATTGCATATACCTTTAAGTATAGCGATACTTTCCATACAATGATTCTTAAATTTTTAAATGCAAAAAAAATTATATCACAGGATATAGATAAAATGGTTAATGATACTAATTTATTAAACACTAGTAAATTATACTTCATTATAAAAAGATATATGGCATATAGATTAATGTGCAAGAGATTCCCAAACATGTATAGTGCATTTTATAATGAGGGAAATGACAACACACTTCGATTTAATAGCAGTAATGATGAATTCAACACATTAAAGTATATTCTACACGAAATTAATTACTTTTTAGAATGTATGCTATATTAAAAACAGCCCAAAAATGAAAGAAGCATTATTACAAAGATAAGCTTTTTACAATTTGGATTTATTACACATAATGAATGATTATTTTTAGCCTACTTTATTCTCATCACATAAAGTCATAACTGTTTCATTTTACCCAATTTAATGCTAAAATACATAGTAGTTTTCCTGCATGTGTAATGGAAAAATGAAATACTAATACAATTTATGGACAATAACACATATACAAAAATAAGGAATGTAGCTATTATAGCTCACGTTGATCATGGCAAAACTACCTTGGTGGATGGATTTCTTAAACAGACACATGTTTTTAGGGAAAATGAGGAGAATTTTTCGGCTCAACAGATATTAGACTACAACGACTTAGAGAGAGAAAGAGGTATTACAATATTAGCGAAAACTGCATCAATAAACTATAAAGGATATAAGATAAACATAATTGATACACCAGGACACAGCGATTTTGGTGGAGAAGTTGAGAAGACTCTAAATATGGCTGATGGTTGTTTGCTAATTATAGACGCACAAGAAGGACCAATGCCACAAACATATTTTGTCCTAAAAAAAGCCCTAGAGTTGAATAAATCGATTATACTAGTTATAAATAAAATAGATAAAAGCTTTGCAAACCCTGCAAATGCACTTGATAAGGCATATGACTTGTTCCTTAGCCTTGCAATTAATGAAAGTCAATTGGATTTTCCTGTATTTTATGCAATAGGGAAAGATGGTAAAGCATACACAACAATTCCTGCAAATTTTGATGATCCAGCAGATTTAAGTCCTATTCTTGAGAAAGTCATTGAATACTTTCCTCATCCAGAACCTAATATTGAAGGATCACTTCAACTGCAAGTTACATTAACTGATTTTGACAAACATTTAGGCACTCTTTGTATAGGTAAAGTAATAAGGGGAACAATAGAGAAAGATAAGAACGTTGTTATATTGAAAGATAATTCAAAAGATAAAGGGCAAATCTCAAAAGTATTCGTTATGGAGGGATTAAAAAGAGTTGAAAAAGATATTTGCTATGCTGGAGATATTGTCATTATCTCAGGAATAAAAGATGTAACAATAGGTGATACTATAGCGGGAACTGATAATCCAGAAGCTCTTCCAAGAATACAGGTTCAGGAACCATCTGTAAGAATAAAAATTGAAGCGAGCACATCACCATTTTTAGGTAGAGACGGGAAATTCTTAACTTCGAGAGAAATAGGAGTAAGATTAGAAAAAGAGGTTGAATCTAATTTGTCTATGAAGCTTGAAAAAACAGGAGATGGCGGATTCTTCGTTTCAGGTAGAGGTGAATTACATCTTGGAATACTTATAGAAACATTAAGAAGAGAGAATTACGAATTTCAGATATCAAAACCAACCGTCGTTATAAAAGGGGAGGGGAATAATAAACTTGAACCTCTTGAAGAAGTGTTTATTGAAGTAAATCAAGACTATTTTGGAACTGTTTCAACGATAATGACTCTTAGAAGTGCCAATCTTCTGAATATAGAGACACGAGGTAATATTTCAATGTTTCACTATGAAGCATTAACAAAAAATATGTTTGGACTAAGAACTGAGTTATTGTCACAAACTAGAGGAACAGCCACAATAAATGTTATGTTCTCTAAATTTGTTCCATATTCACATCCATTGCCATCAACAAGAAATGGGGCATTATGTTCAACAGATACAGGTACAGCTACTTCATATGCACTTGAAAAAATAGAGGATAGAGGAAATCTTTTCATTTCACCAGGTGATGAAGTATATACAGGAATGGTTATTGGAATTGCAAAATATGACAATGATATGAATGTTAACCCAACACTGCAAAAACAAAAAACAAGTATACATATGTCAGTTTCTGAGATTGCAATAAAATTAAAGGAACCCATGCAACTTACTCTAGATAACCTATTTCAGTTGCTTGAAGATGATGAGGTATTGGAGATTACTCCAAAGTTCCTTAGATTAAGGAAAAGGGTTTTAGATCCAGCAAAAAGAAGTATAAAAAGAGAAACAAGAGGGTAAAATGATAAAAAAAAGAATAATTTTTTCAAAATATGAAAAATTATTTCTCTTGCTTATTCTTTTAATTTCGACATTTCTTCACTTTTACCTACTAAATACTCATTTGCACTTTAATTTAGATGAAGGATATATGAGTTTCACTATAAGAAACATTATATACTTACATCATTTTCCAACTGTAGGACCAGGTGGATCAATAGGTAATGGAATTTACCATGGAGCATTTTTTTATTATTTATTTTTGATTCCAGGTATACTTTCAAATTTCAATCCATTAGGATTTGCATACTTTGTTGTTATACTTTCAATAATATCAGATGTATTGCTTTACATTTCTATTCGTGAAGTATATGGAAAATTAGTTTCAATCCTGACCGTTATATTTTATGTATTTTCGTATAATGTGATAGTGTATTCAAGATGGGAATGGAATCCGAACACTATTCCATTTTTTACAATATTATCACTATTTTCATTAATTTATGGAATTAAAACATATAAAGATACAAACAATAACATAAGCAATGATATAAACAATAAAGAAAGTGTTATAGAATATTTAAGAAAGCGCAAGAGCTTAATATATTTTTCAATTTTTTATTTTTCTATTGGAGCCATAACTCAATTACATATCGCAGGTTGGGTAATGTACCCTGTTGCTATACTCATTCTATTTGATACTAGAAAATACATTAAAAATATCCGATATTATCTTATTTATACATTATCGTTTTTGTTTCCAATGATTCCAACTATATTTCATGAATTGAAATATAAGTTCCCGATGATTAAGGGAATTCTATTATTTATATTACAGCATAAATCAGGGAATATTTTTATATCTTTGAGTAAAGGCATAGGAAATTACGCATTCTTTATAAATGATATTTTCAAAATCCCACCAGAAATTACAGGATTTCTAACTATATTTGGAATTTTTTTAATATACCTTGAGATAAAAGAAAATAAGAAAGAAAAAATAAATAGTAATAAGAAAAACCACACATATACAGATTCTGATACAAAGGAAATGATATCTATTTTATCAAAATACATTCTTTATATATTGTTTTTTGCATATATTATGTACTCAGAATATCCTGGAGATATCCATCATATACATTACGCCGAATTTCTATTTCCAATATTTCCATTACTGGCATCACTTTCTATTATATTCCTGGTAAGGTTAAAACAAGAATTCGCTGTTATATGCTTAATAATTGTATCAATGTTCATATACAGTAATCTTATTTTATTTAAAGAAGGTATAGTGAATGGCATTCAAGAATACAGAACAGAAAATATAATATGTTCAGATATAAAGAATTCTATAAAAACAAATACTGCTGACGTAAATATTAATAATACAATTAATAATCCAGTATATTTACAATACATATGTCTAATCAGCTATAATATTTCATTAAATTCAAATTCATTAGATAGATTCATTGTATATACTAATTGGATAAATAACACAAGCGTTATACAAATCAAAAATACATATATTAAAAGATAGACAAATTTGACAACATGCATATTTTTATAATATCTTTCATAAAGGAAATATGAGTAAATATCTTAATTCAATTATACGTATACTTTTCGGTATTATATGGTTAATTGATTCATATTTCAAATGGCAAACGCCGTTCTTAACAGGATTTAGTTCATATATTGCGTCTAATAATCAGCTGCCAATTCTAAAATTATGGTATGAGTTCTGGTCAAATATAATAAATATAAATCCAAGTCTTTTTGCTTATTCAGTGGCTACACTTGAAACATTAACAGCCCTAGGCTTAATATTTGGATTTGCAAAAAAAATCGGATATGTTATAGCTTCTATTTTAGCACTTTTAATTTGGGGAGTAGCAGAAGGATTTGGTGGTCCGTACTCAGCAAGCTCAACTGATATTGGTACAGGAATAATATATTTTCTAGTATTTGTGTGCCTGTACTATATATCTACAATATCAACAGATTACCTATCAATAGACTATATCCTATCCAAAAGAATCACATTCTGGAAAAAGATATCGTAATACTAACCTAAATAATACTCATATGCTTTCTTTCATATTTTTTTAATTTTAATCTGCTATACTTATTATGTATGGACAATAAAGTAATTTTAATAGGGCTTGGGAAAATGGGAAAAGGATTACTAACCAATTTTATCAAGAACGGTATTGAAGTAATAGGTTATAACAGATCAAAAGAGGAATACTTAAGTATCGAGAGAAATAAAAATTTGTACTTAGCTTCTTCCTTTGATGATATATTTACAAAAACAGATAAAAATATACCTGTACTTGTATGGTTAATGCTTTCACAGGGAAATGCTGTTGATGAAGTTATTACGAATATAAAACCATATTTGAAGAAAGGGGATACAATCGTTGATGGTGGTAATTCCTACTATAAAGATAGTATTAGAAGAGCAGGTGAGCTTAATTCATCAGGTGTAAATTATTTGGATATTGGTGTTTCTGGAGGTATAAATGGTGCTACCAATGGTGCATGTATGATGATTGGAGGAAGGAAAGACATATTTGATAAATATGAGCATATTTTTAAATCAATATCATTAGATAATGGATATAAATATATGGGGACATCTGGTTGCGGTCATTATACTAAGATGGTTCACAATGCAATTGAATATGGAATGATGGAGTCAATTGCAGAGGGGTTGGATCTACTAAGAACTGGTTCAAAAAATTCAATTGGATTTGAAGTGTCATTGAAAGATGCTTTGAGTGTATGGAATCATGGTAGTATAATCTCAAGCTATTTAACTGAATTAGCTGAGGACATATTTACTGGTTCTTCAATTGAAGATATTGATGAAATTGAACCAATTATTGAGGAGAATGGAGAGGGTGCATGGAGTCTGAATGAAGCAATAACAAATAAAGTGCCTTTTTATTCACTTTCTGTTGCACTATTTGAAAGATACTCATCAAAAAGAGTTTCTTTTTCAAGGAAGGTTATATCATTACTAAGAAACAAATTTGGCGGACATAAAACATATTAGAAACAAAGGAGTCAAATAAGAGGAAACTTGAATAAAATAATTTATATATATGAAAAACATTGTATTATTTGGTGCTAGTGGAGACCTATCAAACAAAAAGGTACTACCTGCACTCAAAAATTTAAAGAAAACTCAAGACTTTAGTTTATATGGTATTGGAAGAAGTGAATCATATACTTCTGATATACTTGATGTAAACTATATAAGTATAAATTTTAATAATGTAGAAGATTTTGAAAAATTAAAATGGGTTCTAAACCTAGACAATCCGATATATTATTTAGCAGTATCATCAGAATTCTTTTATGTAATTGCTGAGAATCTAGCAAAAAGGAAACTAAATTTTCCAAATAGTTATATATGCTTTGAAAAGCCATTTGGAAAAAATAAAGCAGAGGCGGATGAACTATACGGTAAAATTTCAAAGCTATTTAAAAACATATGTATAATAGACCATTACTTAGCAAAGCCTCCTCTAATTGATATTGAGAATATAATTAAGGACAACTATATAATTAAATCGATAATTGAATCAAAAAAATTAAATGAAATACAATTCACAAATTTTGAAAACGTTTTAATAGGAAAAAGAGGAGAATACTATGATAAGACTGGTGAAATTAAAGATTTCTTTCAAAGCCATACAATGCAGGTTATATCAACCAGTCTGAAAAGTTTATATAATTTCAATAAACTAGATGCGTTAAAGAACATTGACTATACAAAGAAAGGAATTTTTGGTCAATATGAAGGTTACCTGGAAGAAAAAGGAGTAAGTGAATCTAGTATAACGGAAACATATTTCGAAGGGGAATTTTCAGTTAATATACCTGCAGAAAAAAGACATATAAAAATGTTTATACGTCAAGGGAAAGCAATGAAAAGAAAAGAAACAATTTTGTCTTTTATACTAGAAGATAATAATTCATTAGTATTCTCGATTGCTCCGGAAGAATCTATTTCCATTAACTGCTTTCTACCTAATGGAAAGGAGATACATTTAAAAAATGTTATTGCAGAGGAATATAGAGATAGCTATGAGGTCATATTCGAAAATTTACTTAATAGTGTTGATGGATTCACTTACAATGTTGATATAAAGGAGATTGAGCAATCATGGAATATATCAGAAGAGATTTTGAAGTATAAAGAACACAATGAAATATTCATATATGAAAAGGGTATAGACTCAATTGATAAAGGCCTATGGTTAACAGACTGGAAATTAATTTAAGAAATTAATTGTGATTTTAACTTATCCAATACTCTCTTTAAAACACCTTCATTATCCAATCTATATTTAGCAAATAAGGATAGATAGTCTCCGCTCTCACCAAAGGAATCTTCCATTCCAATTCTAATAACAGGAATATGGGACTCACATATAACTTCAAGTACGCTACTACCAAATCCACCGAACAATTGAGTATCTTCAAGTGTAATAAAAATATCAGATTCATGTTTTAGCTCAAGTATTTTTTTCTCATCAATTGGTTTAATTGATCCAAAGTTATTTAAACTAGAACAAGTAAATCTACTATTATTCTTTTGAATATTCTCATATAGATATTCAGCAGTTTCGAGCATACAACCAGTGGATAGGATAGATATCTTAACATTCTTATCTATAGAATTATTTCTTTTAATCTCAATTGATTTTGTAAATTCAATATTATTGAAACAATATGATTTAACAGGCTGTCTTGTGAACCTTATATATACTGGAGAATCAATAGAAAGAGCATACTTTATCGCATTTTTTGCTTCGTAATAATCACATGGATTTAAGACAACTAAATTTGGAATTACTCTCATAATAGCGATATCTTCCATTGCCTGATGTGTTGCACCATCTTCTCCAACACCAAGTCCAACATGTGTTGAAAATATCTTTATATTTCTATTTGAATAACATACGCTTGTCCTTATAAAGTCCCAATTTCTTCCAGGTGAGAAAGCAGCAAAACTTGTTATTACTGGAATAAATCCTACTTGCTCGAGCCCTGATGCTATTTGAACAAGACTAGTTTCTGCAACACCAACATTGATAACTCTATCTGAAAATTCATCATTTATTTTAGTTAACTTTGTAGAGTCAATCAAATCAGCACTCAATGCAAATATATTTGAATTAAGTTTCATTTGAACATAAAGCTCATCGCCAATAGCATTCCTTGTTGCTATATACTCTTCAGCGCTATTGTTATTACTCATATATTTATTTTACTTTGTATTTAATGTACTTTTCTCATATTCTTCTAATGATTTCTTAGCAAGATCAAAATCAACATCGCTTAATTGTTTTCCATGCCATATATATTTATTCTCCATGAAATCTACACCATATCCTAAAACAGTATGTGCAATAACTACTTTTGGTCTTCCATTATGTAGTAGTGCTGATTTTTTAACTAAATCAAATGTATATATTAAATCATCAATATTGTTTCCATTAGCCTCAAAAGCGTCCCAACCAAATGATTCATATTTTTTTTTCAGAGGGGCTACAGGGACAATATCATCAACGAACCCATCAATTTCAATATTGTTGTTATCAATAACAAGGATAATGTTATCTAATCTCTTTGCTGATGCAAATTGAATAGTTTCCCATATTGCACCTTCTTGGTGTTCACCATCACTTGATAAAATATATACATACCTATTTTTAATATTACGCATTATTAGTCCCAATGCAATACCAATTCCAACTCCTACTCCCTGTCCAAGGGGACCAGTTGACGCCTCAACAAACGGTAATGATATGTTATGAGGATGCCCTTGCAATCGTGAATCAATCTTCCTGAAAGTATTTAATAATTCATTCTTTTGTATTAATCCAATTTGGGATAAAGCTGCATAGTAACTCGCAACGGTATGACCATTAGAAAGTACAAAATGATCCTTATCTATTGAATTAAAATCACTTAAAGAATAATTCATTACAGAAAAAAAAAGTACTGACATAATATCAGCAATACTCAGAGATCCTCCAGGGTGACCTGATTGTGCATTTTTTATAGCTTCAAGTGAAAGCAATCTATTCTCAAATGATTTATGAAGAATAGCCTCTATATCTAAATTAAATGGATTCACAGTATGTTTTTACAATTCTATAATTTCCTATACTTTTATGCAAGAAAATATAATCCTATTATTACATAATTTAATATATAAAAATGAAGAGCTGTCATCTTCAAGGAGTTTAAAAATAACTCAAGTGTAGATATAATACAAAGTAAGAACAGCTTATAAAATATATGTAGAGTAAAATAAATGGAAAAATAATAGGGTAGGGGACACACGAAAACATATAAATATAGATAGATTGAATATATAAAGGATGTTTGAAACTCAATACAAAGTATACATATAGAGTGTATACTACAAATGAATCAATAAATAGGATTATGAAAGACACAATAAAATTAGAAAAAATAGCACAGAGCGGAAAATACGCCAGAGTTTTTGAAGTTACAACAGAACATGGTAAATTTGAGACACCAGTGTTTATGCCAGTTGGAACAACTGGTTCAATAAAGTCATTAAGCTTCAGGGATATAGATGAACTTGGTGCTAGAATAATACTAGCTAACACATACCACCTTTTTTTAAAACCAGGGATTGATATTGTAAAAGAGCATGGTGGTATAAATCATTTCATGAATTACAATTCAACAATCCTTACTGATAGCGGTGGATTCCAAATAATGAGTTTGAGTAAAAATTTAAAAATTGAAAAGGACGGAGTTTGGTTTAGATCTTATCTTAATGGCGACAGATTCTTTATAAGTCCAGAACTATCTATTGATTATCAAATAGGAATTGGAAGCGATATAATAATGGCATTTGATCACCCATCATTCATATCAGATACATTTGAAGAAGCAAAATATAAAAAGGAACATACAAAAGACTGGCTTATGAAGTCATTTGATGAATTCAAAAAAAAAGCATCGTATCAAAATATTTTCGGAATAGTACAAGGAGGGAACTACGAACAGCTAAGAAAGGAATCCTTGGATGATATACAAAATATGCCAGTTAATGGCATTGCAATTGGTGGCGAAGCAATCGGTTATGATAAGAATCAAACCATACAAACTCTTGACTGGATCAAAGACTATATTGATCCTAATCGTTTACACTATACAATGGGAGTGGGTGATATTGATGATATATTTGAGGTCGTATCAAGGGGAATTGATATGTTTGATTGTGTTTCTCCAACAAGAATAGCAAGAAAAGGTACAGCCATTGTTTCGTTTGAAAATGGAGGAAATAAAACAAACAGATTCAGGAAAGATATAACTAAATCAATATATCTGAAAAGTTTTGATAAAATTGACCCTTGGTGTGATTGTTTCACATGTAGAAATTATTCAATTGGTTATATATGCCATTTATTTAGAAGCCATGAACTATTAGCATATAATTTATTATCGATTCACAATTTAAGAATGATGACAAAATTAATGGAAGAAATAAGGGAGAGTATAAAATTAAACACTTTTGAAGAGCTAAAAGCAAAATGGATGAACTACTAAATAAAGAATTAACTAAAATAAATCCTAAAAGATTTACGAAGAAGAAACTCACAATTCTTCTTCATCATATTCTTATGGTTAGATTTGAAGATCCTTACATATCAAGTAAGATATTAAATTTAAATGAAGATGATATTTTCTCCTATTTCTATAAAGGTGAATACCTTCAGAATAGAAAACACATTGTGTTTGAAGCAAGTTATTTATCATTTTTCTGGGAAAGATATATAAAAGGAAGGGAATATAGCTATAACACATATAAAGACACAATAGATTCAATGCTTCTCCACTTTAATGAAGAATATTTTACAGGATATATAAAAAACAGCTTAAAGATATATAACTATACCAGTCACTATAACCTATCAATAAGTAATAAATTAAATGATTATCTTGACAGTGATGTTGATGATAAATACAAGGGAACCATTAAGGAGAAAAAAAATATAAAAAGAAAATACACTTTCTATCATATTGTTCTTGTAGAAAGGTCATGTAAATTGCAAATACTTGTACAAATTGATAAGAAAAAGCATGATGTTAATTTGATAAAATCAATGTCAGTTAATAATAAACAGTCTAAATTAAATGAAATATTCATAAAGAAATTTCCAAATATAAAAGGATATATAGAGTCATATAGTTCAAATATATTTGGAACTGATGAATACACATATATTGTAATATATAGGTTAAATAAATTATTTACAAAAAGATTACATGATGAGTTTTTATGGCTCAATATTACAAATACAAATATATGTAGATTCAGTCCATATGAAAAAGATTTAATTTTTTACTTATCGCAAATATATTCAACAAATGAACACATAAAGATTGGATATGATGGTGTTATATTTAAATAGATAAATTCAATTATTATATATAATAGGGTATAATACATGTGTAATGGCAATAAAAAAAAGAGTTATAGATTATACTAAGTACATGTGTAAGAAATGTGGTTTCCTATATGACCCAAAGTATGGAGATCAAGAAAGTAATGTGAATCCATTAACAAATTTCAATGAAATACCTGATGATTGGAAGTGTCCAATATGTAATTCTGACAAGACTGATTTTGAAGTATTTACGCACCTATAGCTCAATTGGATAGAGTAGTTCGCTTCGAACGAGAAGGTTACAGGTTCGAGTCCTGTTAGGTGCACCAACAAGTCCTTTATCAACCTCATAATCATAGTTATGCCTTATATATTCTGTTATTTTTAGAATTTTTAGCCTTATTTTAGATACTACATATGCTAAAGACAATCTCACAAAATTGTTAGATTTAAGGCATCAACTCCTAATTTTCTTTAAGTAACTCAAGTTAAACACTAAAGATAGAAAAAGGTTGAAATGAATGGACGAATAGAAATAGGTTAGCACCCACGGAAGGATTAAATACTGATTTTAAGCTATTTTATTTAATATTTCATCAGATTTCTTTTTGTTAGATATTTGTATTGTGTTATTGATAGAAATAGAGAATTGATCTTGAGTAGATTCTATTATATTGTGAATAGAATCATTAGTTTTAATTTCAAGAATTTTAGAAACAGTAAAAGCTAGAATACAGATAAAGACATGACCCTTTACTCTAGAAGA
>JAKAPS010000023.1 GCA_021806925.1 bacterium
ATGCTCCATATGAATTCTACATCCTCTCTTTCTCATTTCTCTTCTTCTTTCATACTTTTCATATCCCATATCCAAATACATGTTATATGGTAATTTATCTTGCTTTATAAGTACTTTATCAAGTTCCAGCTCTTGCCTTTGCTTATTTGTTAATTTTTGGGCGTCTTTTATTTCTCTTCCATTATATTATTTCTTCTTGTTTCTTGACCCTGATTTGATTTGTTATGCCTATATGTGCACGATCCAAGAGGTATTGAAAATTATTAAGCAAATACACTTATTCCAAAAAAAAATATTTAGTATTATATTTACAAACAGAACTATAGCTACAGATTAGCTTTATAGTTAACACAGAATATCAGTAGTATCATCAAGATAATCTAATAGACTATTTGTTACTTTCATTGTATATTCAGATGTTTCAGATTATATACGACTCAAAAGTTTTAAAATCATCCAATCTGTTGAGTATCTGATTTAGGATCAAACAATTGGTCATATTTTTTATTCATAACATAGAATTCAAACTTTATACTTCAACATAAAATATGTATAATCACGCAAGATATGTCAACTCAGTACTCAAATAGGCTCGGCTACATAAGCGATGAGCAATTTCAACAAGCTTTAGACAGATTTAATCTTGGTAGATTTATTAAAGCAACTCCAATAACACAAGGACTGTGGGGGCAAAATGTATATGTTACAAGCGATAAAGGTGAATATGTATTACGAGGAGTACCTCATTTTGATTGGCAATTTAAAACTGAGAAAGTATTTGTAGACTTACTAAAAAAGCATACACAAGCACCTGTTCCTTATCCATATCTTCTTGATACTGATACTTCTATCTTTGGCTGGGAATACGTACTTATGACACGAATGGAAGGTATAAACCTTTCTGATGATTTGCATGAATCAGGATTAACTAATATAGACAGAAAAGAAATAGCAATTGCACAAGGAGATCTACTAAAAGAGTTACAAAAACTCACAAATCCTTTTTGTGGTAAGTATGATTCACAAAAAAATACATTTGTCTCATACCAACCAAATTGGATTGAAGAATATAAAAGACAGATTTTAGAAATGTTAGAAAAATCTGCCAGTTACAATTCTTTAACGCCACCAGAAGATATTTCTTGGGTGAAATATATACTAGCTGAACGTGAAGCTTTTTTAGATAATTTTATTCCTACATTTCATATGCAGGATTTCAAACCAGGGAATATGGTTACATGTAAAACTAATGGGAAATGGCAAATCACTGGAATCTTTGATTTTATGGAAGTGAGCTTTGGTCATCCAGAAGCAGATTTATCAAGAATGTTTGCAATATATCTTGACAATGACAGATTAGACTTATTCTATACACTCATTTATTCTTATTTACAAGGAAAAGATAGTGAATATATAAACAGGTTGGTAAAAAGATTTCCATTATTTATGTTTCATGACCGTCTCCTTATTTGGGAATGGGCTCAAAGAAGTGGTAAAGCATGGTGGGATAAGGAACTTCATTTCAAAGAATGGATAGCTAAATATCTTGCAATTGAACCTATAAAGTTAGCTAGATAGACATTAATATTTACTTATTTATACTTATCTCCCTAAAATATCGACTGTATATATATAAACCTTAGTAATCTAGCATATATCCAGTATATTTTACTTCAGCAAACCAAGTAATAGCAAAATAGTTAGAAATATTCATTTAACACATTACAAAAGGCCTTTTTATTTTTAATCTGTATAGAATTGAAACTACTTTCCTTACTATGGTAGAATAATTTAAAGTTAATATTGATTAATGGAATATTCTATTATAGATGTATCTAATGCACTTCAATCTTGTTGGAATGAAGAAACGAGTTGTTGTGGAAATCGAATTCCTAAAGACAATCTAGCACGTGGACAGTGCATTGCTTCTTCTCTAGTAATACAAGATTACTTTGGTGGAGAGATAATTAGATTTGCAGTAAAAGCAAAAGGAATAAATGAAAACCACTATTGTAATATTCTACAAAACCAAACTCTAATAGATACAACTAGAATGCAATATTCAAAACCTGTTATTATGACACCTAATCCAATTACACTTGGTAATTTTAAGGATATTAGAGAAAAGTTACTTGCAGATAACGATATATTAAGACAATACACATACCTTAAGAGAAGAGTAGAAGATTATCTTAGTGATTTGTAGTAACATTTATATTTACAATGTAAGTTCTAACGTATTTCACAACGCAGAAATTATAATAAACCTAACCATAAAGTACAAATGAATGTCTTATTTGTGTGTAAAAGAAATGTAGGAAGAAGCCAAATGGCAGAAGGCTTCTATAATCCTAAATTCCGCAAGAGTTAGGCACTGTAACATTAAGAAGGGAAGAAATATTTTATTGAACAAGAATTGAATCATCATAAACTTTTGCTTTGATATTAGATAGCTGAAATGCTATTTCCTCCATAGTATATTCACTTTCTAGTTGTTTTCTAATTGAAAGGTATTCTATAGACATAACAAGTCAAACCAGCGTCAAGAAACAAGAGGAAATTATATAATGGAAGTGTAATGAAACACGCCCCAAAATCAACAAATGAACAAAAGCAGGAGTTGGAATTTGCAGTAAAGAAATCCAAAGAAGCTGTAATAAGAACGAAAGCAGGAGCGATCCTGCTTTTGTATAATACTCTTGATGAATCACTTATGAAATCAGTA
>JAKAPS010000018.1 GCA_021806925.1 bacterium
AAAGAAACACTCGTGGATATTTTGATTATTTGCTATACTCTATCATAATGGCAGTTTGATGAATTATTACTAATCCCATTCTACTGCCTTTTTTCTCTTTTGCCTATTCCTACTTCTCCTTATTCACGATATTCTCTATTATATGGCATACCATTAAATCTAATTTGAGGCTCAAGAGTTTCAGACATTAAGTTTTCTTAATATAACGGCTAAATAATACAATAAAGATAATCTTTTGTCATTATAATAAAACAAATACCGTTCTACACACTCTCCATATATCCTTCTTATAACTGTTATAATACTAATAACATATTCTTGTATTATTTATATGAAAGCAACTATTAATAAATTAATTTTAAAAGTCTTACAGCCCTATTATAAACTAACCCTTAAACCATATAATGGAACCCATTATATTTCACCCCTACCAGAATACATTTCACAATTTATTAGCATATATCCCTCTTCAATAACCACAGATACTCCACTTACTAATAAAAAGGATATTGAACAGTTTGGGGCAAAGGATTCAGATGAATTTACCTTTTGGGCATGGAGAGATTGTGGTATTGTCTGCATAAAAATGATTCTTAATCACTTTAAAAAGGCCAAAGATAAATCAATAATGGATTTAACTCATGAAGGAATAGATCTTAAAGGTTACCTAGTTAACAATGAAAATGGAAAGTTTATTGACAAAGGGTGGTTTCATCACTCACTTGTTAGCTTACTAGAAAAATATAATATTTCAGCAAAGATGAAAAAGTGGCAAACGATTGAGTCAGTCACACAAGATATACTGAATAATAAGATGGTGATAATCTCTGTTCATGTTCCTGGTAGGCGATTCATTAAAGAGGATAGGTCTTTTGAACCAAAAGAACATGCTAAATATGGAGGACATCTTTTGTTAGCAATTGGTGTAAAGATGGAAGGAAAGGACATAGAAGGTATCTTTGTACATGATCCAAGAGGGCTTGAAAACTATCAAGCCAATACGTTTATCTCAATGAAAATATTTAAAACAATCTTTACAAACAGAACAATAGTTGCGAATTAGCTGTGAATCAAGTAAAAAAATATGAATTGTATCGATAAGGTAGTTTATAAGACTACTTGCCACTTTCATTATTTATACCATTGCCATGATATAATGCAGGTATTGCAAAATATTCTATGAACGCCAATTGGAAGAAGACAGTCGAAGAAACAATCTTTGATAACAAATATGTGCATATTGTTAAAAAGCATTTTATCTTAAGCGATGGTGAAGAACGTGATTATTCCATTGTAAAAGGGAGAAATAATGTCCAAGTTATTGCATTAACTGAAGATAGTAGAGTTATTACGATTGAGCAATTCAGAACTGGACCAGAGGTAGTTTTACTCGATATTCCTGGTGGTGGAATAGATGGGGATGAAAAAGCAGTTGATGCAGCATCACGAGAGCTCTTTGAAGAGACAGGATATAAAGGAAAGGAATTTATTGAAATCTCTAGGAATTACAATGGACCTACAAGAGAAGGTATTACTGCAATTTTTCTTGCCACAGGGTGTTATAAAGATGCATCTCCAAGAGAAGAAGAAAAGCAATTGCAGGATATCAAGCTTCTTAGTTTAGAAGAATTTGAACGTAATCTCTTAAATGGGAATATGATGGTCTCTGTTGTTGCAGCTGGATTTACCGTTCTTAAGTATTTAAAATACTAAACAATATGCAGAAACTTCCAAATTTTCAATATTTTTTTAATAATTCTAGTGATACTTTGGATGTCATACTTCATGGTTTTAATGAAGGGATGAAAAGTAGATTTATTCAAAAAGTTATAGCAAAAGCAAAATCATATAATCATAGTGTAGTCGCTTTTAATTTCCCTTATCTTGATAGAAAAGATGACCATTCCTCAGGAGAAAAGTTAATTGAAGAAAAAAAATGCATTAAAATCACTTCTTGATTATATCAATGGCACCAATTTCAAAAAAGTAAATCTAATAGGAAAATCTCTTGGAGCTACAGTTTCAAGCTATTTTTTGAATGATTTGCCCCCTGAAGAGCAAAAACGGTATAGCATTACTGTCCTAGGATATACATTAAATGATATTGACTTAAAGAATTTTATCGGTAAGATTACTATTATTCAAGGAGACTTAGATAGATACGGAGATATTTCAAAAGTTAAAGATGATATGAAGCAAGCAATTTCTCAAGATATAGCATACATTCCTATTCCTAATGCAGATCACAGTTACAGAAATCCTGAAACTAAAGAACCACTTTATGAAGATGAGACTATAAGCAAAATCAACCTATAAATTATCAAAGAAGTAGTGAGTTGAATGGTGGGTTACTAAATATTCCAGAAGGAAATTTGTATGAGCTGGGGTTGAACGTGGTTCACGACAGAGAGGGATTTATAGTAAAGTACCATTGTACCCATAATATCGGATAGATAAATCTACAAAACTAGTAATTCAGTAGTCACTTTCATTGTATATTCGGGATATTTCATTTTATCAGCCCATCCAAAAGTTCGGAATACATCCCATCCGTCGTATAAAAAATACGGCCTATTGTTAAGCCTTAAATTAGATGCTCTCTGTTGTGAACCATGTTCGAATTTCTATACTACAGATTTGACCGTAATATAATTTTTATAAGTAGTTGGTTTAAAGATATTTTCCATACTTATATAACTAACTGATATGAGCGAATAAAAAATAAGGTCTCACTTTTAAGTGACTCTTTGATTTTCTTTTTTTGCTCTAATGTTACAAGTTCTCCTAAACCATGAAGGATATTGCTATTATTGATTTTCCTATCAATAAAGGTATATACATCGTCTAGATAGCTTTTTATGTTTTTACCTGTATCCTGTAATATTACTGATTCTTCTATGTCCCAGTATCGTTCAAAAAAATAGTGAATATCAAAAAGATCCCTACTTGCGAGTTCTTTTCTACTTGTTAATGCGACTAATTTATGTGCAAACATATATTCTTTTTTCATAACAGGCAATGTTAGTCCAAGATAATTCATTAACTCATACTTATCATTTGTTTGTCTTGTTGAAATATCTATTTTTAAATGATGATCACCGCTTTGATAATTTAATACATAAAAAATTGTATTAGCTTTAATATATTTCTCTTTATCCTTTACTGTTCCATATTTTAATAGTATGGAATAAACTCTTTTGAATACTGTATCTTTATTCTCAGGCAGTAATAGGTTAAAATCTAAGTCTACTGAGTATCTTGGCAACTCGTAAAAAAGATAACAAGCAGTGCCACCCTTAAATCCTAACGAGTTAGATAGTTCTGAATCAAGATAAATATCTTTTAGAATATTGTTTAAAAAAAGATTGTGTTTCTTACTGTCATACATATCGTTTTGCTAATTTATGTATTTGCCTTGTTACTGTTTTTGAATTATATATTTCTGTCATCTTAAAACATTTTTCAAAATCTAATCCATTCAAATTGTCAAAATAGAAATCCTTGTTTAAATATATCATATCTAAAACAGCTCTCTCATTTGATGCAATGCTGTAATTACCTTTATTCACAATACCTTCTTTGTTGAATAATATTTCATCCTTTAATTTCCTGTATGTCAATATCCTTCCGTCTACTTCTATCTCAAGACTGTTATTTGAGGCGAGCATAACTCCTGAATTTGGCTGGAAAATATATGAGGCGTTGTATAAGATTGTCTCAAATGAAATATATGAGGGGGTCTTAACTTTATTTGCTAATTCATATATATCGTAAGGGATATCAGGTAAAACATATAAGCTCTGCTTTATTCTTCGGAGCTTACCTACCTTTATAAGGTAAGTGATTTGTGATTTAAGAGTAGCTGGGTTGGAAATATCCCATAAAAGCTTTAATTCTTTTACTGAAAATACTGTCTTTTTTGATTTTAGCAGGGCTTCGATAGACTTCATAATATCACTGATAAGTCGTTATTATTATATACTATTGAATGATATTCTGCAAGTGGTTGTATAATACCTGATGTCTTGCTGATATAAAAAGAGATTTACAAAATGAAATTCCTCCTTGTAGTGGAAATAAGTACAAAATGGCTCTATGTCGTGGACGAAGTTAGAACTCAAATATTATTTGAATATTCAATTTTATCAAAATAAATAGATATACTCGATTATCTTTTGTACAATCATATCATTAAATAATAAGATATGCTAAGGAATCTTACTATAGAAGAGTTTGAGAAATTACTTAATGCGGATGCAGAAACAGAACACTTAGAGTTCAAATTAGCTGATAACAACTTTAACTTTGAAAACGGTAAAAAATCGGTTTGTGGTTATTCTGTAGCATTGGCAAATGAAGGTGGAGGAAAATTAATCTTAGGTGTTACTGATAAGAAACCCAGGAAAGTTACTGGAACAAAAGTATTTTCGTGCATTAGTAAACTTGAAAAAGATTTATTTAATAAAATACATCGGAGAATTTATGTACAAGAGATAATTTATGATTCTAAAAGAGTTATAGTGATTAATATCCCTTCACGTCCAATTGGTGAAGCTCTTGAACATGATGGACAATATCTGATGAGGGTAAAAGATGAACTTGTTCCCATGACTTCTGATAAATTCAAAGAAATAACGAATGAAGCAATAGGTGATTACTCTGCTAAGATTATAAATGGAGCAACTATAAGTGATTTATCACCTGAAGCTATTATAATACTTAAAAAATTGCTAGGTAATTCTACTAGGGTTGACAAAGAAATTGGTTCGTTTTCTTATAATCAGATTTTACAAGATTTAGGTTTAATAGACAAGGGTAAAGTAACTTTAGCTGCTCTTATTCTTTTAGGTAAGGAGGCTGCTTTAAGAAAATACATTCCTGGAGCAGAAATACGCTATGGTTATAAATCAGAAGAAAAAGAGATAAGAAATCAAGAAAATCTAATCCTTAATGGAGGTTATTTACTTTATTATGATAAGATTTGGCAAAAAATCGATTCAAGAAACCCGATCTTGCATTTGCCAAAAGGTCTACAACTGTTAGAGAAAAAAGTCTTTGATGAAGAAACTGTTCGCGAAGCATTAAACAATGCAATCATACATAGAGATTACTCAGAGTCAGAGCCTGTTATTTTGATTCAAACACCATATACATTGACAATAACTAGTCCTGGTGGTTTTCCAAATGGTATAAATTTGGAAAATATTGCAGATGCTACAAAAACTAGAAACAAACTGATTGCAGATGTTTTGTATAAGTGTGTTTTTGTCGAACAATTTGGTAATGGTGTCAACCTTATGATACGTAATCAACTTATTTTAGGGAAATACCCCCCTGATTATTCTAAGACTGATAAGTATAGAGTAAATTTAAAGATAGAAGGAGATATAAAAGATATCGAATTTGCAAAATATATTCTTAAAGTAGCAAATAAATTAAATACTTCTCTTGATGATAAAGAGTTAAGAATTCTTTATGATATAAAAGAAGGTAAAAAACCGTTTGATTTAGAAATTACAAAACGTCTTTTTGATGCCGGAATTATTGAAAAGATTGCAGGAAATAAATATATATTGTCAAAGATGTACTATGTACATATTAACCAGTGAGGAATATATACTAGAAGACGAGGTCTAGACAAAGAAACAAACAAGCAGTTGATTATCAAACATCTAAAAACTTTTCATAAAGGATATATGGGAGATTTTATGAAAGTATTGAAAAATGTCCCAAGATCTACAATAAACTACTATTTACAAGAGTTAAAAAATCAAGTATTGATAACGCTAAAAGGTAATCCAAATTCTTGGAGTGGAGCAAATAAAGCTTATTGGGAGTTGGTTAAAGCTAAAAAATAAACTCTCTAATAACTCTCTAATTAAGTCTATAACCAATTTAAGTTAGAGACTTAATTATTGATATTATGAAGCTATCACTAATTTCTTAACATAATATAAAGTCTTTAAGTTCGAGTCTTGGACAAGGTGGAAATAAAAAAAGCTTTTGTTAAGGCTTAAAATTAATGGCTCCCCCTGTTGGACGTGTTTCGACACCGAGAGATTGAAATACCTTCTCAAATTAGTACTCAACTTAAAATCCTTTTGGATGGAAATCTTAATACATTATTAACTTTGTGACTATTTCTGAAATGTGAGGCTCATAAATATCTCTTCTGCTGTTTGTACTTCAGGTTTATTGAAATATGCTGATGCATCTTGTTGGGATAATGATGGTCCACCAGCATAAGCTCCGGATGTAGAGAATAGTGATCCACCGTTGGCATTGTTCATATTAAACATGTCATACCCCATTGTACGTTGAGAAGTAGTAAGCCCATCTGTATTTTGAACAGCTAAGAATGGTTGATAAATTTTCTGATCATGCGTAATTGTGCCAGCAACTAAAACCATACCAGATGCATTTGGAATAGGGTTTTTACTAATAATTGTTACTAATGCGCATCCTCCTTGATCAGGAGAAAAATTGTGATAACAATATCCTCCAAAACCACTTAATTCTGTTACCCAATTAATTTGAACTGCTCCACTTGGCGATTTCAGTGCTATTTGATCTGTATTTGTTGAGAGATTTGATTGTATTGATGGTGTTACTGGTGTCCAGTCTGAAGGATATTTGAAAGTAGCGTTATTATTAGTAGATGTATATGTCTTCCAGTTAGATTCATCAACGGATGGAATATTTGCTTCGGGTGGAGTTATTGTCACTGATGGAGTCGGAGTTGAGGTATCTATAATTGTTGGTACAGTTAGTTTACTTTGAGTTGAAGATTTGATAAGGATTGCTGTAAGGTCTCCTAGGGTAGTTGGAAAATTTTGAATTGTACCTGAGGTTATATTATAGCTAAATGATGAGCTTGGCCCTGAGGTCCAATCATTTGCAGTTGTAGTAGTTGATATAGTTCCTGCTAATGTTGTATCGTTTATCCAACCTATCATTTGAAATAGATTGTATTGTGGATCCCCAAAGCCATTAAATACTTTTATTACTTTTCCGGTTTGTGTTTCATATAGAGTATATGGTTCGCTAAACGTTGCTAATACATATTTATTATCTGGGGAAAAAAATATATTATCTCCACCGCCGCTATCAGGTTGATTATTTTGAAGTGGGAGAACATAGTCCTTCTGTTGTGTAAAGCTATACAGATGTAGTGTTTCAATTTCACCTTGAGAGCCTTGAGAAATAGTTGGGTATGTAAGAAAATCTCCATCCCATGAGGCATGGAAGTTACCACTTTCTGTAAGTGAACCAAGTCCATTGGTTGTAATACTACGCGGTATTATGTGTATAGCATAACTTCCTTGTCGTATATTGTATCGAATAATAGATGGTTTTGTAATACTGTAGCTTCCGACTTTCTCATCATCTACGATGAAAGATATATTACTGCCATCGGGGCTAATATCCTGTGGAAGGAATATAGCATTGTTGGTCAATGATGAACCAATTGGCGATACAGTAAACAATATCTGGCTCTTTCCAGTAATAAGATTGGTTATATTAAAATCACGGGTATTAGATGTATTAAACCCTAAGAGATAAGTATTATTTATGATAAGTGGTTGAATAACGGCATGCGTCCCATCAGTATTAAAAAGCCCAGTTATATTAGAAGCGATATTCTCTATTTTGCCTGTTGATTCAAAGACTGAATATTTTGTCTCTGATACTCCAGTCCCAACAGGAAACTCATTACTTGAAACCAGCCCAGAAGAAAAGCTTATGTAGTTATTACCGTCGTTAGTAAAAGGTGTGGCATATGTACTATCTGTATCTTGCGCACGAAAGCTTGATAGAACCTTTCCTGAAGAATCAGTTATTGAAACAGTATTAGGCGAATTGGGGGTACTACTATCAAACTTTTCGAAAATTAATGTACTATCGACTGTGTTTGGTTTAGAGTAGTAGGCAGAATACATATATCCTCCGGTAATACCAATCGCAAGAATAACTAGAAAACAACTAATCCCTAATAACGACGTAATTATAGTCCTTTTAGTAGAACGAATGGGGAAATTCTCTTCAATGATGTTATTTGTAACAGATTCAACCGTTTCCATTAACTCCACTATAAGAAATAATACTCTACTTGTCAAGCAAAGATTGTAAATCTTTAATAAAGGATTTCATGTTTGAATCTGTTTCGGTTATAAATTTAAGCTTAACATGAGTATAGCCTTAGTTAATAAAGAAATTTTGAAACCGCTCTTCCATTACATTCTCTATAAAAATTGGCTTTTTTGATAAAGATTCAGCTAAGGGGATATCCCCAAATAAGCTTTACAAATAGATAATGGAAATAGTACAGTAAAGAAGAATATTAGTAAGATGTATAAAACAGCTGCCAGGCATGCTACAATAGGAAGACGAACCAATACAGGTGTTGTATGGAACAGTACAAAGGTATATGGATTAATGTTAGAAAATTTAGATGAAAAACAAAAAAGACTGTATGTAGCGACAGAAGCCCTGCTGCGAGGGTATGGAGGCATATCATCAGTCCAAGTTAGGATCTTTAATGCAGGTCAACAAGAACGGAATTGCTGCACCATCAGTCTTTCTCATACAGATTGTTCTTTTTCCTGCAAACAAAGCCATCGAAATCTGATATTGAACAGTTCTTGAATTAACTGATATATCACAAATGACTAAGTCAGCAGTCTTTAAGTTTTGCAAGTATTCATCATAGAAAAACTCTTTTCGTCTGTCAATATCTGATAATGTGTAATCAATAAGATTAACTTTTGATAACCAATCGTCAAGAAGAAGATAATTCTTTCTGGATAATACTTCTCTCACTTCGTTATAGTAAGGAAAGTATTCATTGAGCTGTTTTACTGTTGCTACAAAAATATATTTCACTTAAGTTTAAAGTAACGGTATATGATGAAATCATAAACATTCTTCGGTAGCAGCTTATAACTCCAAAGCCAAACTAAATCAGTAAATGACGTATTATATTTCCACTTCTTAGTTTGAATAGCCTTAAATATTATTTCAGCAACCTGTTCAGAAGTTTTTGTTTTTTTATACATAGTGGCAAATCCTTTTCCTGCTCCTTGATAATATTTACTATATGGAGAATCTTCCTGTGGTCGCTTCATGTTTTTCCCGAAATGTGTTTTTATAGCACCAGATTCTATGCTTGTAATAAAAATGTTCCAGGGCTTTAGTTCCCATGATAGTGATTCTGTAATGGATAGCATTGCATGTTTGCATGCATTGTACAAGGGGATACTTGGATACGTTAATCTTCCACCAGTTGAGATTATGTTAATTATATGTCCTGATTTTTGCTTTCTCATATACCTTGAAACAGCTCTTATACAATAAATCTGTCCTTTAAGATTTATATTTATTTCATTATTAATATCTTCATCAGTTAAATCTTCAATTGTTGATGTAATTCCAGATCCTGCATTATTGATGAGAATGTCAATCCTATGAAATTGTTTTATTACTTTCTCAATGCAGTTGTAAACTTCATTAGAATTTGTTATGTCGCAATGAATATGGAATATATTGTTGTTAAATTTTTCTAATGAACCTTTTCCAAAAGATCTTGCAAGGCCAATGACGGTATAGCCTTTAGTCGCAAGTAGTTCTTCTGTTGCTTTCCCAATTCCACTTGAAGACCCAGTTATAACTATAATTTTACTATTCATACTTTTTTCACCAAATCAAGTAACAGCCCATCAGATATGTTCATATTACTCGGAATAACATCATTTACTCCTAAAGCTTCACATAATGCTACAACGTTCATTATTGCTTTATCAGCACCCCACATATAATAAGGTTCAGAAGGAAAGAACTCCATTCTTTCTTCGTAAGTATAAGGCATGAGTTTATGGTATAGCTTTAGTAATTCGGCTGTTGCTGATTTATACGGATGCTCTACGGTATGATCAACTTTTTTAAGTTTTATCCCAGTCTCTTTAAAAAAATCAATAATATTTGTTGATCCATACACAAACTTAATTTTCTTGTTTTTATTCAATTTTAATTTGGAAACTTCTGATCTAACATATGCCCAAGCATCATCTTGGTCTTGCTTTGTGGGAAGATGTGATTGTCCAAATTTTTCTTGCAAGTAATAGACACCTGTTTTCAAAAGGTGCATTGATGCTATTGAATCTTTATTCCCAATAGTTAGTTGCACACTTCCGCCACCGATGTCTGCTACTGCCAAATCTCCATCTAAATCATTTGCAATAACATTGAAATATATCTTTGCTTCATCTTCATGTGTGAGTAAATCAGTGGGTTGTTTCGTAATTTTTTCAATAATGCTTAAAACTCCTTTTGAGTTTTTTGCTCGTCTTAGAGCTTCTGTTCCTATAACTCGATATGCTTTCACTTTATATTTTCTAATCTTAGCCATAAACTCTTTCAGAGCTTCAACCTGCTTGTCTATAGATTTTTGTATAATTATGTTATCTGTTTTATCTAAATCCCTTCCAATAACCGTAAGTTTCTTATCTTTATATAGAATCTTTCTTTTGAGATCTTTATCAAACTCTGCTATTACGAATTTCGTTTTAAGCGTTCCGATATCAATGATGGCGGCTCTGTCAAGAGTTTTGTGTAAATAGATTTTTTTGATGTATCTCATATAATTTTATTAACACCTCCCCTCAAAAAATATTTGAAATTGTGTAAGGATCTGTCCAAAATTGGCTATTGGCATCGTC
>JAKAPS010000001.1 GCA_021806925.1 bacterium
TATGGATCAGGTTATGCTTGTTTCGGCTGGACTCCATAATCTCAGAATTGACTCTCGAACTTAACTCCTTTCCTCTTTTGGATAACTCTTACCTTCTTTTTCCCCTTATTCCCGATAATCTCTAATACAATCTCTATCAAAAAGACATAATTTACTAAGTGATTTGGCAATTACACTCAAGGAGGGATCTATTAACCCCATACCTTCTGAATACAACCATTTTGATTCTTCTTAATTTTGTTCATTCCTGACATATTACTTCCAGGAATCCCGGTATAATGACAGGATAGCCCAATCCCGGGATCTGATGTCCTATTTCTTATCATCATTACAAAACTGGTGGAAATTTATTATTAGCTTGGTTTGTTATACTATTAAAACAGTATAGCCTCTTTGTCGTCATTTAGATCCCTATTTACATACCAGCGTCAGAATTTGTGTCATACATATACAGAGTAATACTCCTAGATCTCAATCTTTCGTGTAAAAACATGTCTGTATAGACAGTAGAATTGAAAAGCCACTATTACACTACCCACAATAAAGGTATTGTGTCTGGTGTTTTTTGAGTATCAGAACCATAATATACCATCATCCAGAGCGTTTTATTATTTTTCCAGACAACTTCTCTTCCTCCAAATGGTTCTCCACTAAACCAATTATCATGACACAACTAACACTGCAGTATTAGCAATAATTATGATCTATCAAAAAACTCTTCTCTATTTAAATAACTTGGTCTTGAATTAATTAATATAGATGAAAGTAATTTATCCCTTTTAGAAACCTCCTTAGCAACCCTGTAAGCTAAATCCCTATAGTTTATATGCCCACCTGGTTTCACCCTTTGCTGAGTCATATATGATATCTCCTTTGTACTTCCATGCATAATATATTGTATATTTGTAGCTAATGGTAATAACATTAATAATAAATTCTTATCATATGTTTTAAAGTATTTATTTATAAACTCTATAAAGCCATTAAGTGACGAATAATACATTTCCAAATCACTTATAAATGAATCCCGAATTAATTTGAATTTTCTGTTTTTCAAATATAGCGGAATATTAAAGCCATGATTTAGTAATTGATTGTATTGTTCAGGAAATTCAAGCATAGGAGTAAATCTTCCAAATGATCTATGCCTATTAAAATCTCTTGCCTCCCCTATTGCCATAGTTAAATCAATAGCATATGAAGCAGTTCTTCCCATATTATCCATTTGAATATAATTTGTATGATTATTAAATATTATTTTACTTATTTCTATTTTTTCATCATTTTTTAATGAGTGAATAAATTTTAGTAATGACTGAACATCAAGCGCTGGATATATAACAAGAATATATTCCATAACTAATATTTCAGCCGCAGAATATTTCTTTGAAATAAGTTTGATATTTTGTTCTATATATTTCCCGTAATTATCAATTTTTCTAACATACTTAAGAATATTTAACCTTTTATTTATATATTCTGATAATACGCTAATATTAGTCTTTACCGTCATATTAGATTCAGTATGGCGTATCAAATCTGGTGCTTCTGGTAGGAATCCAAATTTTGAAATTACTTTGTCATCAGGAACAAAAAGTGACTCGAGCTGATCAGCTATATTTTTAAATGGTAATCCATTATGTGCATTCAATTCAGAAATTATTCTTGCCCATTCACGTGCAGATGTAATATATGCAAAAGAACCTTTAAACCCTGTTAATAAGAAATATCTAGCACAATCAAATACTCGTGAACGCAATGCAGATTGATCTTTCAAATCATCTTTTGGTTTGAAAAATTTAGTGAATTCATCAGTCAAGATTGATACATATTTATTATATGATTTTATAGATAAAGCCTCCAGCTCCCTGTATCTTATATTTGCCTCATCAAAATTTACATTATTCTTATCAATGAACAGTGACAAATCAGATAGTGAGCTTCTATTAAAATCCTGGTATCTTGTTGAACGTGATTGACCTGCTCCTACTGATGTATTATAGAAGAAATAGAATTCAAAAAAAATTGGTATATTTTCTATATATGCAAATAATAAAGCCATATCGCCAACTGATGCATGTCCATAGTTCTTGAATATATCAGCAAGTTTTGTTTGTGCATCCTTTTTAGCATTCTTTATTTCCAATAAAAGTTGATTTATTGATTTGTCAGATCTTGAGTATCTTGCTCCAGCAAAAGCTATAATCGATGGATACTGGTGTTTCAGATATGCTATTGTAGTTGATGTTGAATATCCTGTTACTGTGTCCATTACACTAAACAAATTAGTGCCTAATTCTCTCTTTTTATGTAATGAGTACTTAAAATCTTTGTTCATAATATATAAATATATTAGTTTGTATTAATATATCACTTTCACATGCATGTATATATCTCTATTGAAAAATAGCAAAGTGGAAACAAGATATATGCTTCTTTGTAAAAATCACAAATGAAACAGACATGTTTTGTGCACTCTTATAACCTTTTAATGTTGTAATCACAATAAATCTAATGTAAAATCTTAAATAATTATGGATACAACTAAACTTGAAGCAGTTACACAAGAAATAATTGGATTAGAGGAATTAAAAAAATATTTATCTGAGAACAAACATCTGCAGCACTATATTGGTTTTGAAATATCAGGTTTGGTACATCTTGGTACTGGATTAACTACAGGTATAGTTATAAGGGAATTACAAAAACTTGGAGTAAATGTATCATTTTATCTAGCAGATTGGCATACTTGGATAAATAATAAACTAGGAGGCGACATGATATTTATTGATAAAGTTTCAAGAGAATATTTTGAACCAGCTCTTAAAATATCAGCAAGAATTGCAGGAGCAGATGATACAAAAATTAAAGTAATTCGCGGAAGCGAATTGTATCATAATAATGATGATTACTGGAAAAGTGTTATAGATATATCAAAATCACTTACTCTATCACGAGTAACAAAGTCAACAACAATACTCGGAAGGGAAGATTCAGCATCAATGCCTTTCGCATTTCTTATGTATCCACCAATGCAGGTTGCAGATATATATGAAATGAAATGTGACATATGTCATGCAGGAACTGACCAAAGGAAAGTACATGTTATTGCAAGAGAAGTAGCAGAGAAATTGAAAATATCTCCATTAAAAGATGATGATGGAAAGAATAAAAAGCCGATTGCTATACATCAACCACTTTTACTTGGACTTCAAAAGCCAAAGACATGGCCTATACCTAATGATATTGAAAAAGATGTAATAAGAACTGAGATGAAAATGAGTAAATCTATACCTGGAAGTTCAATTTTTGTTCACGATAGTGAGGCAGATATAAAGGAAAAAATAAATAAAGCATTCTGCCCAGAAGGAGAAGTAGAGATCAACCCAATTCTTGATTGGGCAAAACATATTATTTTCCCTATAGTTAGTCATATCGTAATAAAAAGGGATGGAAAATACGGAGGTGATATAGAATTACATTCGTATGAAGAACTAGAAGAAATATATAAATCTGGCGGTCTATTCTCTCTAGATCTTAAAAATGCTATCGCAGATATTTTGATTGATATATTAACACCTGCAAGGGAAGCATTTTCAAGTAAAGAAAAGCAATCACTAATAGAATCAATTAAAAACAATCAAACAAGATAGTTTTATACACTAATTTTTTGGATTTTCTATAATTATACCTTTCTCTGCAAAGAACTTCATAAAGTCATTTATTGAAATTTCCGCATACTTTTGATTTTTGTTATAGTAACCAGTCGAATCGTGTATATATAATACACCACATTCGTCATTACTCAATGATTTATCTAAATCATATCCTGTTATTAACACCAAGTGACCACCACGCGTTGGAGGAATTAATCTTGGATCTCTTATAAGTGGACTAACAGATGCTATAACAAAGTTCTTACGAGAAACTTCTTGTAATATTTGTTCAAGTGTTAGTGAATTAGCAACTCTTCCATTTAAATTGAAATCACCTTTTAAATAGTCAACAAATGGTTGATAAAACATACCTTCAATATCATCACTAGTTGGTATATATCCACCATATTCTGTACAACGTTTTGCAAGAGTCATAATTGGAAACGTAATACATTTAGTATATTGTAATATGCTTCTTAAGCAAGACATTCCACAAGTGTTTCTACTCCATAATTTATATTCTTCAGGATCTATGGTTCCGTAATCCTTCCAGTTAGGATCAAGCATACCATTTCTATCTTCAGTTTTTAGTATTACGTCAACAAACTCAGGAGAAGGCCACTGAGAATTGTATGGCATACTATATAAAATATAAGACCTTGGAATGATATCTGATAACATATCAAAATATTAACTTCATTATATCTCAAATACCTAAAAATAAGTATGTATGTCATGAGAATTGTCTTAACAATCGATACCACCTTAACAAAAAACACTCGAATTCCACAATCATCGATTTTGGTTCCGCCAATACAGAGAGAAACATTTTTTATGAAATTATGGTTTGTTAGATTCAGATATAACTATTTTACTGTTGTTAAAATAAGTTTTTTAAAATCAGCAAATATTATAAACTCAATGAAATTTTTAATATAAAATTAAAAAATTGAAATTAAAATGATTGCAAAAAATATTGTTGCATTTTTGCAAGTCACATATAGATTATGTACGTGTAAATAAATCATATTCATAATAAACAATACTGTCTTTAACTCTACCATTACTCAAAATAACAATATAAGATCTATAAAGTGCAGGTATTCGTTCTAATTATTACTAATATATACTCAACCATCAATGTATTCTTAATGCAATCTGCAGGCGCTGAGTGAGTTATTGTAAATGCTATACATACATCAACTGTATTCCAACAAGTTGTATCTTCAATAATGTACACTATAGACGATGTTTTTCCATATATAACATCATTTGATGTAACTGTTACAGAAATACGCTTCTCTAAATTATAACATTCAACTATTTTTTTTATTGTATCCTAGCATATACTCTTATAGAATCTCTCTATATTACTATCCCCCCTTACTTTGTCTACAAATCTCAGATCTCCATTTCTAATAAACATACTAGTCAGGTTGTTCCTCCTAAACTCACATCATGTTTTTATTCAACAAAAATCGATTCATTAAGTGTATAATCAATTAATATAACTATGGATGCTAACTTATTCGATTTTAATCTACCTGAAGAATTAATAGCTCAGAGAAGAGCAATACCTTTTGACTCATCAAAACTGCTTATTATAGACAGAAAAGATAATTACTCTTTAAAGCACTATATATTCAGAGATATTATAGACTTTCTTGATGAAAATACAGTTTTAGTTTTTAATAACACAATGGTTTTTAGAGCAAGACTATTTGTACAAAAAAGAACTGGTGCAAAGGTAGAAATACTGTTTCTGGAAAACCCTAATGATTTAAATAGGAATAAATTTAAGGCATTAATTAGAGGGAAAATACATCTTGGGGAAAGTATAAAAATTGATGAAGTGTGCAATATAGAGGTAAAAGAAAAAAATGATTACGTATATACAATTGAAATAATTGGTGACAGAGCAGGTATATATAACAAACTACAATACCCAACTCCTCCATATATTCATGGTGATATAACAGATGAATATAACACTGTATATGCATCAGCAAAGAGTACTAATAGTGTCGCAGCGCCTACTGCTGGATTTCATTTTACAGATGAATTGCTAGAAAGACTAAGAAAAAAGAAAGTTATATTTGAAAATATTACTTTAAATATAGGGTTAGGGACATTCTTACCCGTAAAAACTACAAATATATTTGACCATGATATGCATTATGAAGAATACTTTATTGATAAAGATGTATTGATAAGATTGAATAAATATAAAGAAGAAGGTAAGAAGATAATCGCAGTCGGTACTACTACAACTAGAACACTTGAAGATAGTTCATTTGGAAGCAAGGGGAAATTAAAAAAAGAATATAATAATACAAATATATTTATATTCCCAGGCTTCAAATTTAATTTTGTTGATGGGCTAATAACTAATTTTCATCTTCCTAAATCAACATTAATAATGCTTGTGTCAGCATTTATTGGAGACACAAATAAAACGCTAGAAATATATAGAACTGCAATAGAAGAAAAATACAGATTTTACTCTTTTGGAGATGCGATGTTTATTCTTCCTTGAAGAATGCCTTCTCTAAATTTTTAACATAGTTTTTTACAAGAAAATGATTTTTTGCGTAAAGAATTGCACTAGTTGATCTATCTGCAATCTCTTTTTTACCCATATTCAATAATGTAATTAATGATTTATTTATGCCTTTTTCACTCAAATCGAAATACACACATATCTTTTTAAAATTCTTACTTCTGAAATTATTGATTGAACTTACTAATGCAATTAAACCAAGAGATAGTGCTTCCTTCAAAACAAGCGGTGAAGTTGAACTCTCATACCTTGATGGAATTATAACAGCATTCATTTTAGAAAGACTTTCAGGAAGTTCAAAGTGATTAACAAAGTGCATGTTTTTTATATTCCCATATTTCCTTTCAAGAAGATTGACATTTTCTTCATACTCACCTTCTCCAAAGAAGAAAAATTTAATTCTATTATAGTAATTCTTGTTATATTTATTAATAGCTGAAACTAGAATATCAATACCCTTCTGGTATGAATATCTTCCAACAAAAGCGACCTTGAATATATTTGTTGACTTCCTAGTTGTATCTACTCGCAAAAATCTTTGATCAACCGGTGATTGAATTAATTTGCTCTTTTTAACAAGCATTTTTGTATCTCTATTGAATACATGGTATTTTGTAGATACAAGAAAAAGTAGTATTTTAAAAAATATAGAAAGATATGATACATACATTAGGTTATGAATTACAGACCTTACTATTAATTTCCCCTCGCTATCCCTTAGATTGTTATATCTTAAAGGAGTGTGAAATTGTACTATTATCTTTCTCCTCAGATGCGGAATAAAAGGTAGGAATAAGAAAAACGGAATAAGAGACGGCATATCGCTTCTGGTAAAGATATATGATGCTTTCTTTGACAAATGAAATAGTTCAATTAATGAGACTTTCTCATATTTACTTTTCTTTATTAACCCCTCTTCCATTTGTTTGTTGGATAGTTTTATAGAGTCATCATAAAAAAGCTTATTGAAAATTCTTATATTTTTCTTGAATGATAAAATATGTACCTTGTAATTCTTTTTATTAGAAAATTCCTCTGCAGTTATAATATTCAATATTTCCGCTCCAGCTTGGATCTCATGTGGAAGTGAAGAGAAAAAAAGTATTGTTCTACCTGTAGATTTTTTTACCTTCATATTATGTATGCTGATTTGTAGTATACTCTAACAAGTGAGAATAGTCTATATACAAAACGGTTATTTCCCTTATGAAATGAAGGGGAGTGAAGTATTAAATAGTATATATACAGATGAAGTTATTAAAAATAATGAAGTATATTGTATTGCATCAAATCTTGTAAAACCAATAGGAAAGTTTATACCTTTCATTGGAAGGACAAAGGAAATTTATGAAAAAGTAGATGGAGTTAATGTAATTAGATTAGATTTTTTCTTTTTACCATATGTGTTTTCTCAAATAATATCAAAAATACCAGATGTTCCATATATGCCGTTATTGAAAAAGATAAAGAATAAGGTATTCATTTATTCACAAGGGTTCAAATACATTGGACTTGAAAAGACATTAAGAAGAATAAATCCAGACATTGTACACACTACACCCTTGTCATGTATATATTCATACCAAGCTCTTGATGTTGTAAATAGAATAAATAGTGAAAGAAATAAATGTAATAAAGAAAATAATTCAGAGAAGAAAATAAAGATAGTATTAACTACTGCATTTCATAGTAACATTCTAAAATCATTTGATGAGGAGTACATAAAAAAAAGATTAAAAGAGTTTTCGTTAATAATTACATCCACTCTTGCAGAAAAAGAAAAGTTAGCAAAATACTTTGATGTTGATGCTACTGTATATATGCCTGATATTTTAAAAAAGCATGATATACAAAAATTTTATCAACTGCAAAATTCTTCTTATTCAGATAAGATAAAAAAATTGAAGGATGATGGAAATAAGATAATTCTGTTTTGTGGAACTAAATCCAATGATAAAGGTATATACCTAACAATAGAAGTATTAAAAAAACTCATTTTAAACAATGAGAATTACACACTTGTTGTTTGTGGAACAAATACATTAGCTTGGAACATATACAAATTTATTAAATTAAGAAAATATATAGTACAGAGTAACATTATAGATGTTAAATATATATCCAGAGGAGAATTAAACAAAATATTTTCATTGTCTGATATTTTTTTTCTTCCTTCAAGGGTTGAGACATTAGGTTTTGTATATACTGAGGCAATGTATTTCAAATTACCAATTATTGCAGATAATTCTATTGAAGAATTAAAAGAAATATATGGAGATAACATATCCTATATTGATAACAACATAAATGATCCTAATAACATTGAGCAAATTGCAAATGAATTTTCTACTGTATATTTACAAAAGACAACAAACATCAACAAAATACATAAAAGAGACAGTAAAAACAAATTAGATAAGATATATAAATCAATTATCTAACAAGTCCTGCAGTTAGTAAGAATAACGCTATTGATCCTCCAAGTAATCCTACGTCACGAACTAAAAGTGCTCCAGTTCCTTCTTCATACGCAAATAGAATTGCAAATAAGAGAAAGCTTGCAAGCAGACTGCCAATATCAAGATACAATCCAGTCACAAGGAGTATACCTACAATAAATTCAATTCCACACTGGAAATATCCCCATGGTTTAAAATTCCTTTTATTCTCCTCTAATCCCATTTTCTTTAACATCAGATTCAACATATTGTTGAAAATATCAGGATTGAAGAAATTATCTATAGAATACCATAGAAATACAAATGAAAGACCAACCCTTAAAGGCAACATAGCATCAATGACAAATTGAGACGGTACAGAATAACCAAATAGGTTATAGTCTGTAAGTACAATTCCGAAATTAGCAAGCAGGATGTTTACTATTAACCCTATTAATATTATACATATTATTAACAGGTTGACTGTGTGTTGTGATAATTTTTTACCTTCCATATATTTTATTAATTAAATATTATATCGTGAATTTCTTTTGCCCTTGCAAGCGGGTTTGGATCCTGCCATATGTTTCTTCCTACAGCTCCACCAGAACAACCTGCTGATATTGCACCTTCGAATTCCTCCTTCAAGGCATCATCATCATTAGTCTTGTTTCCACCAGCAATACATACAGGCATTACACCTGAACATGCAACAACCCATTTCATGGAATCAACATCTCCAGTGTATTTTACTTTAACTATATCTGCACCTATTTCAAGACCAACCCTTGCAGCGTATGCAGTAATATCTGAAGTTTCCTCTCCAACGGTTGAACCTCTTGGGTACATCCACCCTATTACAGGAATTCCAAGATCATGAGCCTCATAAATTATTCGTGAAAACTCTTTAAGCATCTTTGCTTCATTCTTACTACCAACATAAACTGTATATCCAACAGCTTTAGCTCTTAATCTTATAGCCTCCTCGACTGAAGTCAATTGTGGAGAATATGGATCTTCATTCAAGAAATGAGTTTTACCGTTTAACTTTATAATCAATGGCGTTTTGTATTCATCTGCTTTGTAGTATTTCTCCGCTATTCCTTTTTGCACAATTACACCTGTAAACAATCCTGATTTTGTTAAATCGAAAATGTATTTTGGATTAATATTTTCAAGATTAAAATCAACTGGACCATGCTCCATGCCTTGATCATATGCTAAAAAGAAAAACTTTTTATTTTTTGATATTTTTGATAAGTCAACCATACATAAATACTACATCAAAAAAATATACAGTTGCAACACTTTAAAAAATCACTGCACATCTTTGAGGTAATATTTCACCTTCAATATATACTCTGTTTTCAAATATCTTAATTTTGTAAATATTTAATTTTGGTAAATTAACAGGTGCAATTTTTTTATTCAAATAACTTAGGTTAGTTATTGTTGGAGGTGTTTTTGTTTCTCCTGTATCTATTGATAATACCGCTTTATGCCTGTTACACTGAATTGTGTTATTATTATAGTTCAGTGTTCCATTCAAAAGATCTCCGCCTAAATGCGGACAAATACTACTAACTACTTTTATATTTCCAGTCAGGTCTCTAAGAACTAATAACTTAACGTTATTAATAGTAAATTGCTTCAAATGTCCATTTTGAGGCAAATCACCAAATTCGCATACATATGTTAAATTATCCATTTATTAATTGCGTTATATATACATGATATGCTATTTATTTGTCAAATTCATTTTTTGCTTATATACTTGTTTCTGAAAATTAAATTAAATAATTCATGAAAATATTTATAGGGACGGATCATGCAGGATACAATTTAAAAACAAAAATTGTTGAATATATAAATAAAAAATACGCAGATGCTTTATCTTTAACTGATTTATCCCCTATATTAAATGATGGTGATGATTACCCAGTAATCGCAAGAGATGTCTGCAATCATATTTTAAGTGAACAAGAAGATACTAGAGGGATACTAATATGCGATACAGGTATAGGCATGAGCATAGTAGCGAATAGATTTAAAGGTATTCGTGCATCATTATGCCAAAGTGTGTTTGAGGTTGTTAGAGCTAGAGAACACAACAATGCAAATGTTCTTTGTTTAGGAGAATATATTTTATCTGAAGGTAACGAGTATATGACTCTTGTTGATATATTCATTAATACAGAGTTCTCACAGGAAGAACGACATATAAGACGGATAAATGAAATAGATAGTTGAATAAATGTACATATACCCATCAATTGATACTGACGATAAAACGGTTTTTGATATTAGAGTACTTGAACTTATAGGGATTGCACCTATAATTCATGTTGATTTTTGTGATGGTAAATTCTTTGATTTTAAAAGCACTGACTTTGAATATATAAGAAGCTATTTTAATAAAGTGAATATTAAAATCCAGATTCATTTTATGGCATATAAACCCTCTCAGTTTATATTATTAAAAGAAATGAATATAGAAAGTATAGTTATTCATTATGAATCGCTTATTGATATAAAAAAGGAGTTAGAAATACTAAGATCTTACCCATTTAATTTTAAAGTAGGGATTGCATTCAATAATATAGATAATATGAGAAGAATTGATAAGAAGTACTATGATTTTATTCATATTCTTTCTACAAGCACACCAGGAATCAGTGGTGGTAAAGTAAGAGATGATTTAGAATTAATAGTTGAAAAAATAATATCAAATGGAGTAAAGGATATTGAAATTGATGGAGGACTGTCAATTGAAACAATTGAAAAAATAAAAGATAAATATGGTATTGAGAAATATGTATTAGGTCATGAAATATGGAACTCACAATATCCAGTAAATAAATTCATCGCTATAAAGGATATGTTTAAATTTTAATATTCCTGCATTCAAAAACCATAAGTGACAATAAAAATTAAATTGATAACGCTAATCTATTTTGTTATACTAACGTAAGCTTAATTATGAATGATATAATTATTTCAGTTAATGATATAACCAAGAAGTACGGCAGTTTTACTGCTGTTAATGGTATATCATTTAACGTTAAAAGGGGAGAAATATTTGGAATTCTTGGACCAAATGGTGCAGGAAAAACATCCCTTTTAGAAATGATGGAAGGATTAAGGAGTATAACCGCAGGAGATGCATTAATAGATGGATTAAGTGTAAAACATAGTGTGAATAAAGTCAAAAGAATAATTGGAATACAACTTCAATCAACAGGGTTCTTTGAAGAACTAAATTTAATAGAACTTCTTAATCTTTACGCTGGACTATATGATGTAAAAATTAACCCAATGGAGTTGCTTCATGAGGTTGAGTTAGAAGATAAGGCTAAATCACAAGTCAGAAAATTATCTGGAGGACAACAACAAAGATTTGCAATATGCCTTTCTCTGGCAAATACTCCAAAGGTCATATTTCTTGACGAACCAACAACTGGTCTTGATCCACAAGCCAGAAGACATGTGTGGGGAATAATAAAGAACATAAGAGAAAAAGGAATGACAATTATATTCACAACTCATTACATGGAAGAAGCTGAAAATCTTTGTGATAGAGTAATGATTATGGATCATGGTGATGTAATAAAGACAGGCAAACCAGTAGAATTAATAGAAAATCTTATTAGTTCAGGATTTAAGAAAGAACAACCTGTTCTTTCTGCTAATTTGGAAGACGTATTCATATCACTTACAGGTCATAATATTAGAGAGGATATATAAAAATGCAAAGATTATTAATTCAATTCATATCACTTACAAGTGCATCACTGAAGATGTATTTTAGAAATAAAACAGCAGTGTTTTTCACAATGTTTTTTCCTCTAATATTTATAGGAATATTTGCTTTGATATCCAATAAACAATCAGCAAAGTTAAATATTGATGTTATTTATAATTCAAAATCACAAATTGAGAGTGAGTTTGTAAATGTACTAAAAAATTCAAACATATTTAATATTACAGTATCAAATAATTACAACACATCATATACAAATCTTGTGAATAACAATAATGAAGATATATTACTTAATATAACTCAAAGCAATAATTCAAAAATTAACGTTCTTGCAATGTATGATCAACTAAATTCTGACTCTCCTCAAACAGGTATATCTATATTAAATAGCTTTGCAAATTCATTTAACAATACAGTATTTGAAGAAATAAATAGAACAACAATTCCTCAAACAGTAACTGTTAATACACAAAGCATACAGACAAAGAATCTTAAATACATTGATTTTATAATTCCAGGAATTATGGGTTTCTCATTAATGCAGTTAGGGTTATTTAGTGTTGCATTTGCATTTACAACAATGAAGAAAACAGGTGCATTAAAAAGACTACATGCAACACCTGTTAATCTATATTTATTTATTATTGCTCAGTCAATATCAAGAATTATTGTAGGTTTTCTTCAAGAGCTTATTATTGTCTTGCTGGCTCTTGATTTTCTTGGATTCCATATGTATGGAAATATTTTTCTATATTTTCTTGTATTAATACTCGGTTCTATAGTTTTTATAGGAATTGGACTAGCAGTTGCTGGGTATGCTAAAGATGAAAATCAAGCAGCACCAATTGCTAACCTTATATCACTTCCTATGATGTTCTTTTCTGGAGTGTTTTTCTCTTCAAGTTTACTTCCTAGCTACATTAGAAATATAGTACAATTTTTACCTTTGACATTCCTTAACAATGCTCTTAGAGATATAGCAAATAAAGGGGCGACATTGGGTCAAATTAGAACTGATTTGCTTGGTTTACTTTGCTGGGGTGTTATTGCTATAGTTATAGCAGTAAGATTATTTAAATGGGAGTAAGTAAAAGCAAAGTAAAATCAACATTCGTATCTGTAAGATATGTATTATATATTTCTATTATTCTTGTATCCGCTGCGTTCATTCTCTTCCTTTTATTTTTTTACCTGAATGTAAAATCATTTGAATCTCAAACCATACAAGAAGAGTTTCAATATTCAAATAGTTTGAGTAACGAACTAATGAACTACTTGGAGTATGAGTATCAATTACTTGAAATTGACTACGCTAACACCAATATATCACCAAGCACATTAAGTAATTTCACATATATAACTAAATCTATTAATGGAAAAACAATATCATCAAATCAAAAGATACAACTATCTAACAACCACTCAACTAAATATTTCTTTGACCCTAATACAAATTTACTATATATAACATACATTGCAAATTCTGGATATGAAACTGGAACTATATATGTACCAGGAAACCAGAAAATTTCATCAATTCTTGCTTCAAATAATTTCTATAACTATTTAATAGATAATAGCAATATCGTATACTCAAATACTGGTGCTACAAATGTATCTATATCGAAATTCAACTTAAACTACAATTCTACTGATATGGAGAGAATTGGAAATATTCATAGAGAAATAATGCTATTTAATCCAATTCAAAATGGATTACCCCTTGGTATACTAACATTTTCAAAACCATTAACATTCAGTGCTTTGGATTCCGTAAATTTATATTATACATATATAATAGTTATAGTATTCATATTATTCATATCATTGATATTGATCTTTAATAATCTTGTTGAAATACCTTTGTCATATATCTTAAATGAGTTAGAGAAATATAAAAGAGGAGAAGAAGTATTTCAGGATAAATCAGTAAAATTATCAGGATCGTTTGAAACTCTTTACATTGACATAACTTCATTTATAGATTCAATTACATCAGAAAAAAGAAAGGGTAAATTTGAAGATAAGGTTCAACAAGACTTTATACTTTTATCTGGTCACATGCTGAGAACTCCACTTGTAAGTATTAGAGGATACATGGATATGATTGAAGCACAATCATCAAAAGATGAGCAAACCATTAAATTTATTGTCAAATTAAGAGAGAAAATATCGAATCTTTCTCAATCAATTGAGAATATCCTAACAATATCTAATTTTGAAAATAGCATAGTAAAAGCAAAGAAAGAAGTTATAACTCTTAAAGATATTATTAATGAGGTTGAGAAAAAATATTCAGAAAAGGCAAAACAGAAGAATATAAATTTTGTAATTAATACTGATAATATTGATGACATAAATATATTTTCATCAAAAGAAAATTTATTGTTAGCAATTGGAAATGTTGTAGATAATGCATTAAAATTCACTCCGCCTGAGGGAGTTGTAAAAATATATTTCAAAGTTGATGTTGATAAAGTTACAATATCGGTATCTGATACTGGTTCAGGAATAACAGAAGAAGAGAAAGATAAGTTATTTAAAAAATTTTCAAGACTTAGTGACTCACTTGAATACAGTGCAGATGGTCTTGGGTTAGGACTATATGCTGTTAAACTAATATCTGATGCTGAAGGTGCAACAGTAAAGTTTGACTCAATAAAGGGTAGTGGAAGCACATTTAATATAACACTACCTATATATAGGTAAATGAATTAAAGTGGCCAAACTACTTTTCCTGTTTCTTCGTCAATGATTTTTATTGCATTAACAGGGCATGCTTTTGCAGCCGATAGAACTGTATCATCACTATCAACAAATTGTGCTGTTGAATTGGATCCTTGCTTTCTACTTTCATCAATGACTTCAGAAACACCGTTACTATTTAATGCAAAAGTACCTGAAGCAATAGCTACACATGAAGCTGCTCCAATGCATGCTTGATCATCTACAATAATTTTATATTTACTCACAATAAAAATATATATTGCTTTTGACATTTTGTCAAATTAAAATGTATATACTAGTTTATATTAATGAATCATATATTTTCAGTTGCAACATATAACATTGAGTTAAGTAAGAGACCTGAAAAATTAGTAAATAACATAAAAACAATTGCAGATAGAGGTGCAACTGCTATTTGTTTACAAGAACTATTAAAGAGAGATAAATTCATTATCGATATGATAGTTTCAAAACTCGGCAACAATTGGGAATATGAATACTTCATAGGTGAAGAACAAGATTATTTCGCACATGGTTGTGCAATATTATGGAATAATAGTGTTTTAAATATTACAAATACATATAGAATATTACTTCCTAAAATGAATAAACTCATAGCAACAGATATGTTATTGGAGCGTATTGCAGGATTTAAAGGATTACCAATGCAGAGGAGATGTATATCCTCCACATTCTCATTTAATAACAAGGAAATACGCATAACATCATTACATCTTGATTCAATGGGTGGAAGCAAGCAAAGAATAAAGCAGTTATCATATCTGTTAGAGTATCTTAAAAATAGTATTGATGTAGATTATGAAATCATTGCTGGTGATTTTAATAGCTTTGAATTCCATGAATACAAAAGATTACAAGATATATTTTCAAAATATGGATTTAGTGATTCTACTAAAAGTATTGACTATAGTATTGATGTTAATAACATTGATTTCAGTGATAATGGCAATAATAGCAAGATGTATAAATTGGCAGCTGATATAATAAAAAAAGCAGTAATGCTCATGAATATACATTATCGAAAAAAATTAGATTACATATGGATAAAAGGATTGTTTCCAATCAATTCAGAAAGATCAAACCTACTTGGTTCTGACCATTATCCATTAATTAGCACAATTACAACTTAGACATAAAACAGGGTTAGTTGTAGAAAATTAAAATATCATCTCCGTCGATTATTATTTTTACTATATAAATCAACTATTAGAAGACCAATTCTTCTTCCAATATATGATGCTTCTATATGATCCGCAGTGATTGGTGTATCAGCAATAACTTTCCTAAAAAATTTCATTATTTCTGTTCCATGTGCAAATGCAGTTTTGTATAACCGCCTATTACTACGATTCAATCCATAAAAAACAGCAGCAAACATATGAGTCCAGAAATAGTAAGTATCACCGGGACTATCACTACAGTGATTGTTAAAAACTTCAAATTGAGCTATTTTCTTACTCCAAATAACCATATCGCTTTCAGTAACAGTTATGTTTGGATATGCTCTAGTATCAAGACCTCTTGCCATAATTCGTGTGGAAACAAATCCCAAGTGGAGTGCACCTAACAAGTCATTATTAGTTATATCCATTAAAATTTCAAATTGTTTTGGAACCGTCACAATATCATCATAATTGCTAATCTTTTCTATGAATCTGTTAACGTCATATTCTGGAGGCAATACATCTTCAGGTATACTAGCACTATGGTAATCTGCAACTTGAATAATATATCCAAATAAGTTTATTTGGTTGTACGTTATATTTTTATTCCAGTATGGAATTTGGACACCTTCCACTAATTTTCAATCTCCCTTGAGTTTATAATATTAAAGAATGATTGAATTATTTCATTCTCTCTATTAAGTATCTCTGGTTTGCTAAAAAATTGTTCATTCCTGATCTGACTATAGATCCTCCTGTGTGTATCCACAATCTCTTTGTATGAACACAAACTAAAAAATGAATTCAATAAGAAGTTTATACTTCCCATTAAGTGTGATAATATCACTTTAATATAATAAATGTAATGCTCTTCTTATTAGCATAATATATATATTAATAGACTACAGAAACATTAGAAATTGATGAATAGAAATATTAATATTTATGATGATTTTGATCATGGTATAAATCCTACTTGGGTGCAGATTACTACTGGAGGTGGAAAAATAAGGATTCATAATTCTGTCCTGCGAATGTCTTTTAACTATGCAAATAAAGAAAGCTATACTGATGTACAACTTGATGATTATACATTACAGCTTGGATATGGATTACCAATGCAGTCAAAATTTGTTTTTAAGTGGACACCTCCATTAAAAATGACAATACGTTCACGTTTCTCATTACATACTACAAAAGAAGGAGGAGAAGATAATATATTTCTTGGAACTGCTGGATTCGGGTTTTGGAATAATCCTTTTTCAATTAGCGGGAATGTATTAACACTCCCTGAAGTGATATGGTTCTTTTACTCATCACCACCATCAAATATTGATTTAGTCCCTAACTTATATGGATATGGATGGAAAGCTCAAGTTATTCATTCTAATCGTTTAGAAGTACTACCATTGTCAATACATACATCAATTATTGGATTAATAGAGTTGATAATTGATAAAAAAAATATGAAATGTACAAGATATAATATTCAGAAATTATCTGGGACACACGAATCCATACTTAATGTAGATGCCACATTATGGCATACCTACTCTTTAGAATGGAGAAAAAATAAATCTACTTTCTACGTAGACGGTGATATTGTTTTAGATGTTAATCAAGCACCTACTCAATCCCTTGGATTTGTTGTTTGGATAGACAACCAATATGCAATATTTACACCAAAAGGACTAAAATTTGAATTTGGGAAATTGAATACAAAAAAACAATGGATGGATATAGATTATATAAACATTGAACAAATAAATGATTAATGTATTCAACTTCAGTGCCTACAACTCAAACTCAGTAACTAGTATCTTATGTTTTCTGTCTTTCAAGTGATAGTGTGTCATAAACATCAGTACGATATAACTTGGTGCATTTTTGATAAGGATGATTTTTCATTAAGAAAAGCCTGTAGTTTAGTGAAAAAGAAAAACATATATGTTGATTATTCAAATAAATCATTTGAACTTTGGTATTTACTACATTTTGAATATAGATCCAATGCAATTTCAAATGAACAATATAAAGCAAAATTATCAAAGTATCTGCGTGAGGAATATAACAAAACTTCAACTAAAATGTACGATTTATTAAAGGATAAACAACAATACGCAATCTGTAATGCTAAGAAATTGTTTGAATACTACAATAAAAAAGATCCAGATAAGAATGATCCATCAACAATTGTATTTGAACTTGTAGAAAAATTAAATCAATATATTAAATAGTTCAGATAATTGGAGATGATGGGACTCGAACCCACAATCCCTGCAATGCGAATGCAGTGCTTTACCAAATTAAGCCACATCCCCCTATTTTTTATATTATCATCAATATGATATATAATCAAAACAGATATAAAATGATTGGATCATCAAATCTTAAAACAATCACAGATCTAAGGAAATTCACTCTAAATATTCTTAATACTGTTACAACAAACAGATCTCATATATACATATTATCAAGATCAAAGCCACTTGCAGTAATAATATCAATGGAGGAATACGGTAAATTATTGAAATATAAAAGAGAAGCTAAGCTATATAAAAAGAAACTCATTGCTCAAAAAGCATATTAACTGTTGTTCCGCCAATCTCATTAGCTTTAATATCAAGTTTACCATTATGTTCTATTACATATTTCCTTACAATTGAAAGTCCAATACCAAAAGGAATATCAGAAGAAATTCCTATACCAGTATCTGAAATAGAAACGCTAAGATATCTATTTTTCCTATTGCAACATTCTATGATTTCTGTTTGTATATCAATCTTTCCATTTACAGTATATTTTATAGAATTATACAGAACATTAATAATACATTCCTCAAACTTTGTCTTATCTAATAATACATACTTATCCCCCTTATGAGAAAAACTAATTGTTATATTGTTTTGCCTGAGCAAAATTTTTGATTCATTTATTATAGATTCAACTGATGAACAAATAGAAAAACTTTCTAATTCAATTAATCCGTTTTTACCAATGTTCTTAAATATCCTTATAGCCCGATTAACAGCATTTCTAGCATATCCAATATATTCGTTCTCTTGAGTTTGAAGTGATATTGAGTCCTTTATTATTGATAACTGTGTATTTATATCATGTGCAAACATTTTGTACTCCATATTTTCAGCACTTAATGAAATATATTTTGAGAAGTTATAGGCAATAATAGACAAGAAGTCTATATTAATATTTTCTTTTTCAAGAGCAATTAACAATACACATTGATTGTCTCCATAAACCTTAACAGGAATACTAACAACAGATGCAACATTAAATACTTTTTGTATAATCTTTGCACTATTCTTCATTTGACTAACAGTGAAATCTTCACATTTTCTACTTTGGAATATCTTATTACTTAAATATGATTTGCTTATATTATTGTCATCATTCATCATATATTTTATATCCTTCAATTTAACTGGCAAATATTCAAGCGATGATTCTACAATTTTTTTCTTACTTGCACATAGTGGTGATAAGTAATTCGAGTTGTTAATAATATTGTTTAGTACTGGACAAAACAACAAAACACCTTTAATAAATGGTATATCATCGAACAAATCAACATACATCTGGTAAATATCCTCTATGTTCATTTTACAAGATAAGAGTAGATGTTTTATTTAAGAATTTCCAATATTTTTGATAATATTTGAACTGGAGTATAGTCACTTTTCTCAAGATAATAGTCAGATTCTAAAACACCAGCATTATACTCTCCATTTTCAAAAACATTAGTAAGTACAACAGTTATTATTTTTATTGAATTAGTGTTTATATATGTAAGTAATTCGACTCCTGATGACACTGGCAATAGAAGGTCAATAATTGCTAAATCGATCTTCTGATTTTGCAATTTATTAATTGCACTTTTAACATCATGAGCATTAAAGACATTAAATCCAGCGGACGTCAATACATTATAGTACATCCTAGATACAGGAATCTCATCTTCAAGAAGCAAGATACTTTTTAAATGATTTTTTCTAAATTCTAAAATATCCATAGCTAATACTAAATACTTTTTTAGCATGTAAATCAATACCTTTAGATAGTATTTGATTACCCCTATTATTCCTCATATATAAACATATATGTATATATATTTCATATTTTCATACATGCTGTGCTAATATCCTAAGTGGGGAAAGGCATAGCAGGAGAGAAAGGGGAAATCTCTCCTGCAACAATCACTTAACCTATACAACTAAAACAGCATCTTGAATCCAACATCACCAGCCTTTATATATGTATCTAGCACAAAATCCTTGTCAAAATCATTATTTGGCTTAGAAAATGAATATACATAGAGATTATCTATACTGGACATATACTTTTGATTTGTTATTACACTGTTATTATCTGATTTTTCTAATCCGTTAATCTCCTGGAAATCTCCTTTATACATTATATTTATATAGGCTAGGTTATATTTTCTTATTCTACCTTCTGTTGTTCCTACACTAATTCCACCAGTATCATTAATTTTAATGTTTTTTATATCATTTACTTCAATGAAATCAACATAAGGATCCAAATTCTCATCTCTTATAATCTTCTTTATATACCCATAATCGGATATTGCACAGAATTGTTTGCCAGCAATATTAATATTGTTTTTCTCTAGTATGTTCTCGTTTAAATTATTCAAGTTGTGCTTATCAATAATTCCATTTACCTTGTCTATATATTTTGTAATTTCGTTATATATATACTCAGATTTCATACAGTTATAGATCTGTATCTTTCTGTTTTGGGATATGAATAGTTTTTTAGAAAAAAAATTATTAAATTTGAATATATGTGCAGAATCTAAATATGAGAAATTGTTATTGTACTCCCCTTCCTTTATATCAAAGTATTTTTTATCCTTATTCACTAATATATTTGATAATTCTCTAAAATATATATTAGCTCTTTCAAGTTCATTATCAAAATCTGTTCCTAAAATAATACAGCGATTGTTATGTCTTAAAGCAAAATCCAATAGAAATATTGAGAATAAATCAATTCCAATAATTGCAATATCATATACAGTTCTTTCAATGTTCTTTCCATTTAGATTTAGTACTTTCTGTATATCGTCAAATATATTGTCGTCAGATTTTCCATAGAAATGAACTATCTTATTATCAATAGAAATATATGGATACAAGTTATTAATCTCAATTCTATCTACAATATTAATCTCATATCTTAACAGGTACTGATCAAGGAATTTTGTGATAGCAGAAATGTCATGCTCTTTATATTTAAAGATTTTTATCATTACCTTTTACATTCAAATAAAATAATACTAAAATAATAGTAAATCATAAAATATTGAAAAACACAAAAACACTAATTATAAAAATTATATCAGTCACTTTGTTGTTGATTTTAGTATATTTTATATCGAACCCACATATATTTAACAATAATAATATAGTTTCAAGAAAAACAAATAATGTTACAGTAGAAGCATATACTCCATTACAAAATTTTGATATTCAAACATGGAATAAAGAAGCATTTCTAACAAGCACTGGGTCCTTTACAATTGAAATACCCTACGATACTACAGTTACATTAAATAATGGAATATATACATTAAGTGCTAAAGAGTATGGAACTGTAACAATATCTTCTACTATTGCAGTTGATGGTACAAATTCATTGCCATATGACGGATATATAAACAATATATTCAGAGCAAAGACAACCTATCTTAAGAACTCTAATGAAAGTATACAGATATATACAAAGAACAGTGTTATTTCATTTAACTTTTCTTCAAATGTTGAAAACTTCGTGAAGGAATTTCTTACCACATTTATATATACAGAAGATTCAACTACAAATCCAATAGAAACGATTCTCTTTAAACATAATTTTGAGTCCAACAATACATATACAATATTTTACCCTAGTAACTATTTCTTAGACCAGAAATATACAACTGGATATAGCCAATCCTGCCCAAACGAATCACTTGTAAAGCTCATAAATTCAAACATGCAGAATATAATCACAATTGACTTTAATCCATGTGCAACCACACAATATGTAGTTACAGATTCAGTTATAAAGTATAACTCCATTGATATTTTTAAAGTGAGTAATAATGAATATTGTGCAATGAGCATGTCATCTCCACAAATGTCATATATTTCTTTAATTCCAGCAAGAAATTTGAACTTTGGATTTAACTATACAGAATTCTTTGGTATTACACCAATCAAATTATGTCTATCATCACAAAATCCGTCGCAATATATACATGACTTAGAATACATTGGAACAAACATGGATATATACTAAAAAATATTGACCTAAGAAATAATTTAATCAATAATTAATAATGATATGAAAGGGAAAATCTTGCTATTGTTTTTTATTCCCTTACTGTCTATTCTCTATTTTTTTAGACCATTTACAAATGTATACGGTGCTACAGTTTGCTCTAATACACCAAATGAATTAAATATAAGCAACCAATTTTTACAAAATAACGTTTATGCAGGAGTTCCATTTCCTCTTGTTATTTATGCATGTAATTCAAGTGGTCAAATAGATTCTACATTTAATGGAAATGTTCAATTGACAGATAGTACAACTACTCTCTACCCATCTAGTACAACTAATTTTGTCGATGGTGTATGGTCTGGGCAAGTTACAATAACTAGAGCAATTAATTCTGATCAAATAACTGCATACAGTTCTCTTTATGGAAACGGTATATCATCATCATTTAATGTATTACCTTCAGAAAATGGAATAATTGAAACAATAATACAGGGTTCAAATCAATCTGGGGTAGTAGGAAGCAATCTTCCACAGGCATTAAGTGTTACAACAACTGACCAATTCGGGAATATAGTCTCAGGCGTTGGCGTCACATTTACAATTGCTCCTCCACCTAGTGGTGCTACAGGACAAAGCCTTTCAAACTATAGTGCAATTACTAATTCCAGTGGTTCTGCATCAACAGTGATGACATTAGGTACGAAAGAAGGAATATACATTGTTACCGTTCAAGTCTCAACTGGATCTTCAAAAACAAGCTCACAATATTATGAGTATGCTAGTAGCGGATCACTTGCAGTGTTAAATATATCTCCAGCAAGTGCTATTGTTCCTCAAGGAGGAGTTATTAATTTTCAAGCAAGCGGACTTGATAAATATGGTAATCCAGTAACAATATCTTCACCTGTTTGGTCAATATCTAATGGTGGAGGTACAATCGATCAAAATGGAAATTTTACTGCAGGACAAACAACTGGCATGTACTATAACACAGTTTCTGCTGCAATCGGAGGTATAGGAACTACAGCAACAGTTAATATAATTTCAGCACAAAATGGTTCAGGGAGTGGAACAGGAGCTACATCAACACCAACTCCATCTCCAACTCCTACTCCAGACTATGTAACTGTTACACCAACTCCAACACCAACTCCTGATTATGTCACATTAACACCTACTCCATCACCAGATCCTATCGATCATGTGCTTATAAATCCAAATCCTGTAACCGTTTCTCAAGGTGAATCAGTGTCTATTACTGCAACTGCGTATGATGCAAATAATAATCCATTGAATGGAACATTTAATTGGGTTATATCAACTGGACTTGGAACACTTAGTTCAAATTATGGATCAAGTGTTACTTTGAATGCTGGTAATACACCTGGAAATGGTACAATATCAGTTTCTGCTCTTAATTCAACAGGATCAAAAAGTGATACTGTAAATGTAACAATAATTCCTAGCCCGCTCGCACAAAAATTACTTAATGATAATATTGGAGGAGGACACTTCTATATAAAAAACATAGGGAATCAGACTACAAACACTCCATTTCTTGTAATAGTTATGGCAGAAGATAACAACAATAATATAATTAAGAATTTTAATAGTCCTATTGTAATTGATGATACTACGCATACAATAACACCTGGTAGCGGAACTAATTTCATAAACGGAATATGGTCTGGAAACGAAGTTATCACAACTCCACAGAATAATGATGTTGTATCTGTTTCTGGCGGTGGTATAACTGGAACAAGTAATGAGTTCAATGTTACTGGTAAATCACCTCCAAATATATTTTCAACACTATCAAGCAAAATATCAAGTGTTATTGTACAAGCAAATAGTGGAACAAATTCTAAATTTGATTCAAGAATAATTAGTGCTGGATTAATATCTGGTCTTGGACTTCTAGGTAGCGCACTAAGTATTGGACTAATGTCTTCAAAGGGCTTAGAGGCAATTGGAAGAAACCCCTATGCAAGAGGGAAGATACAAATCTCAATGTTAATATCAACAGTGGTATGTATCGGAATATCTATTGCAGGGATTGTACTGTCTATAGTAATAAAGTGACTCTTTTTCTTAATAAATTAAAAAATTAATTTTATCTATAATCTTCTATATATGTCACAATTCAAGTAAAACACTTTATTGATTAATCACATTGATTGTAATTATAGAAATATATAAATACAAGAGCAATATTCATATTTAATTTCCGTTACTTTAATATACTAGAATAGTAAGTATTACATCATATTGGGCGATTCGTCTACCCCAAATCTCCGATTTTGACAATTATCGGAGATCTGTGTTAATATTTACATATGGATGAAACTTTAGCTATACAAAATCCATGGTGGGAAGGAAGGCCATTGAAAAAATCAGTAGAAAGGAAAGAAGCACTATATGCCCTTAAACAAAGAGTAAAAAATAATAGAGTTTGTATGCTACTCGGTGGAAGGAGAGTTGGTAAAACGACCCTTATACATCAATACATTGGCGAATTATTGAATACTGGTGTTGAACCAAAAAATATATGCTATATTCTTCTTGATTCTAATGCATTCGAGAAGATATCAATATTTGAACTAATAAGAAAATACCGACAAATACACAACTTAAAAAGAGATGAGAATGTTTATTTATTTCTTGATGAAATTCAATATAAGGATAATTGGGAGCAATATATCAAAAATATTTATGATACTGAACCAAATATAAATGTTATGTTATCTGGATCAGCAAGTTTTAAAATTCATACTAAAACCTCATTTTTAACTGGACGATTTTCAATTCTTTATCTTTATCCCTTGTCATTTAAAGAATTTCTTCAATTTAAAAACATACAAATCTCCCTATCTGAAAAGTATATATATGAAAATGAGTTAAATGAATATCTTCTAAAAGGAGGTTATCCTGAATATCTTTTGACTGAAGATTATCAATACTTTCCAAATCTGGTTGACAGTATAATCTATAAGGATTTTGTCGAATATTTCAATATAAAGAATCTAAACATAGTAAAAGATTTACTTAAGCTTATTGCTGATAGAACTGGATCTCATACGAGTCTTTCAAAATTAGGAAAAATATTATCAATAGCCAAGGAAACAGTAAGAGATTATGTCTTTGCACTAAAGGAAACATTTACTATTTATGAATTACAAAGATATGCTACATCAAGAAATGAAAGGATTTACTTTCCCAAAAAATATTATATAAATGATAATGGTTTATTATTTAACTTGAGCGGTAAGTTTAATAAAGGGCAAGTTGCAGAGCAAACACTTTTTGATTTCTTATATAAAAAGTATAATGAATCATTGTACTTTTATTATTACGATGGTATAGAGATAGATTTTCTTATTAAGGACGCTGATGGAATTCAGTTAATTGAATCTAAATATATTAATGATGTAGAAGAATTCGATTCGAAATTACTTGTTAAAGCTATGGAGACATTGAAAGTTAGTAAGGCTGTTGTAATAACAGAATCTCTTGAAAATACAATAGAATTTAGTAATAAGTCTATAGAATATATTCCCCTATGGAAATATATTCTTTCTCTGTAAACTATACAGAAACGTATCTGACAAAAGATTCGTCTACCCTCAATCTCCGATTTTGACAATTATCGGAGACTCTTAAAGCAGTTATCATAAATTGACAGAACATATAAAAATCACAATATGTTTTATATATTTTTTACAAAACATAAAATATATATTATATTATTTATAGATTTATGTTATATATTCTTATTGCTTTAAATGTATTTCTTCTTCTTTTAATTGGCTTAATTATATTTTTTGTTTTAAAAGATAGAGATGTAGAGAAAAAATTACGTGAAGAACTTGAAACAATAAAAAAAGTATATGATGAAAAGACAAATCTTTTCAAAGAAGAAGCTGATAAAGCTAAAGATTTAGCAAATATATCAGAACAAAATTATGATGCAATACAAAAAGAAATTGACTCAATAAAAATTGAATACGAAAATAAGGAGAAAACATTAAATGATAATATTGAAGCGAAGATTAAAGAGTTATCTGAATTAGAGGAGACTGCTGTAAAAAGAGCAGAAGACAGGGTTAGAGAATATGAAAAGAGTCAGAAGACTGAAATAGAAAAGAATATGGTTGACCTAGTTATAAACGTAACAAAGAAAGTATTTGAAAAATCACTTACTTATGAGGATCATAAAAGAATAATAGAAAAATCAATATCAGATTTAAAAATGGATGATTAAAAGAAATGAACAGTATATACGATAAATTAAATGAAAAGATATTCACAAAAAATGAGCTTGAAAATCTTGTCATTGATATTGAAAAATTAATAAAAAAATTAGATCAAAAATATACTGAAGAAGAGTTAAAGACAATCATAAATGAAACAATAAGACAAAAGAAATTTGCTAATATATTTCTTGCAAGTATAAAGGTCAAATCTGGAATGACACCTGAAAAGATGCAGGATCTTGATAAGAAGCTTCATGATTTACCAAATACGAGAAAATCAGTCTCAATAATGACTGCAATTCCTATTTTAAATGAAGATATGGAATTTTTTGCTCAAATGATTCAAGAGAAAGATAGTTCTCCAATACTAATTAATTATAGTGTAGATTCATCATTAATAGGAGGTATTAAAGTAAAAGCACAGAAATACATATATGATTTATCTTTGAAAACGCATTTGGAGAAATATAAAGTGGAATGGTTGAAATTAATAAAACGACATAATGAATCATGAACGATCAAGATGATATCACTAGACTCTCTAATAATATTCCATTAGATGATTTTGAGCCTGAAATAACTGAAATAGGCGAAGTAGACTATATTGGTGATGGAATATGCAGAATAACAGGACTTCCCAATGCAAGAATGGAAGATATAGTTAGGATTGAGGCAAAGGGCGAAGATGTACTAGGACTGATACTTGGGTTAAATGAAAATTATGTTGAGACAGTAATACTTGGAGATTTTTCAAAAATATCAAAAGGTGATGTTGTATCATCAGCAAAAAAAAGAATAAAGATACCATCAGGAGAAGAGGTATTTGGTAGAGTAATTGACCCACTTGGTAAGGCGATTGATGGAAACGGCGAACTAAAATCAAGAAAAATGGTTCAGATTGAAAATCCTGCACCTATGGTTAATGAAAGAGAACAAATTGTTGACCAGATACGCACAGGAATACTTGTAGTAGATTCAATCATTCCCGTAGGTAAAGGACAAAGAGAATTAGTAATTGGAGATAGAAAATCTGGAAAAACTACTCTTGTTCAAAATATAATAATAAATCAAAAAGGTAAAGGTATTTTCTGTATATATGTCTCAGTACTTGGTAAAAAAGCTATGTTAAAGGGAATATATGAGACACTCTTAAAAGAAGGATGTATGGACTATACCGTAATAATTGCAGCAACATCTGATGACCTTCCATCAATGAGCTACATTGCACCGTACAGTGGATGTGCAATTGCAGAAAGTTTAATGAAACAAGGAAAAGACGCTTTAGTAATTTATGATGACCTTTCAAAACATGCAAAAGCATACAGACAAATGTCACTTCTGTTAAAAAGATCTCCAGGAAGAGATGCATATCCAGGTGATATATTCTACCTTCATTCAAGACTTCTTGAAAGAAGTGCAAAATTATCAAAAGAACTTGGTGGGGGCAGTTCAACTGCTTTTCCAATGGCAGAAACTCAGTCAGGAGATATTTCAGAGTTTATTACAACAAATTTGATGAGTATAACTGATGGACATATATACCTTGATGTTAATTTAATGCATGAAGGTATATTGCCAGCTGTAGATAGCGGTTTTTCTGTTTCAAGAATTGGAGGTAGTATACAAACAAAACTGCTTCGAAAACTCGGAGAAATGGCCAGTAAATCACTTCAAAGATACAATGAGGTGAAATCCTTTGAAAATATAAATACGGAGATTTCTGAAGAAACTGAACGAGAACTAAAAAGAGGTAAAAGAGTATTGGAAATATTTAATCAACCAAGTAGTTTAAATATGTCACTTGCTGAAGAAGTTCTATCGCTTTTTATTGTATGTGCAGGGTTATATGATGATATTGAACTAATTGATGTAAGAAAAATAAAGATTGAAGTAATTAATTTTTTGAGGCATGAAGATAATGTAACACTCCGAGATAAACTCAGCAGTGGAGACACAAGCTATGATGAACTAGAAGGAGAAATAAAACAGATGTTTTCTAAAGAATTCTTAATGAGCTTACTAAAAAGCGATGAACCTGTAGACTCAACAAACAACAAAACAGAAGATATACAAAATATTAGTGAAAAAACTAATAACACAGATACAAGTGAACCGATAAAGGAGGAAAACAAGGATGAGCCAAATAAATGAAGTAAAAGAACAGATGCTAGTTGTTAAATCAGTCGGTGATTTTGCTAATGCACTGCAACAAATTGCATCAATGAGAATGAACATAAATAGGAAGAAAGTCCTTGCAGGCAGAGAGTTTGTTGAAACAACAGAGGTGATATTAAAAGAACTGAAGGAAATTCAAGAAATAAGGAGACATCTTTTACTAAATATGAGCAGGAAAAGTGACAAAAAGAAAAACAATAAAAATATACCTGCTACAAATAGGTCAGCTGTAATTGTTGTAACTTCTGACCAAGGATTAAATGGTAAATACAATTATGATATTTACCAAAAGATTCAGGATATATCTAACAATATAAATAACGAATATCCTGGGTTTAATGATGCAGATTACTATATAATTGGGAAAAAAGGTCAGGAGTATTTCAAGCTTGGTAAAATAAAAGTGAAATATTATCCATATATATTAAAAGAGAATTTTGTTGAAGATGATCTTAGTAATTTATCGAGGTTATTTAATTTCTACAATAAAGTAATATTTGTGTACACAAAATTCATCAACCCAGCAGTTAGAGAAGTTAAAGTAGTTTCTCTTGTAACTCCACCAGAAATATTAATAAAAGATACTAATGTATACAAAGATAAAGAGATTAAGAAGGAGATAAATAAAACACCAAAAGTACAGGTTGGATATATTGGTGAAGATATTAAATATATATTTGAACCATCTTTAGAAGATTTGATTATTGAACTTAGTGAAGTTCTAAGAAGTGCATATCTTAGACAGGAAATATTAGATGCAAGACTTGCTCATTATTCAGCACAAATGATAGGTATGAAAGCTGCAAGCGATAATGCAATAGATTTGAGTAAAGACCTTCTGCATGAGTATAATAAACAGAGAAGGAAATTAATTGATAAAAAAATAGGAGAGATATTTGCTGGAATAAATTTGTGGTAGGAGAAAATATAATATGGCAGTACCAATAAAAATAAAAGGGATAATATCAGCTGTAAAAGGTGCTGTTGTTGATGTAAGATTTGTAGATCAGCTTCCTAAGATTAAGAATGCTCTATTGGTAGAACATATACACCAGAAAGTTGTACTAGAAGCATTTGAACATTTACCTGGTCATATTGTTAGATGTCTTTCTATGAGTCCTACATCTGGACTTTCCATAGGTATGGAAGTTAGAGATACTGGGAATTCACTTGAAATACCTATCGGCAAAGAATTATTAGGAAGAATTGTTAATGTATTTGGGGATCCAGTAGATGGCCTTGGATCAATTGAAGCAAAAGAGACATCAATTATACATAAGAAAAGTCCTTCCTTTGTTGAAACTAAACATTCAAGCGGTATTGTAACTACAGGTATAAAAGCAATTGATTTTTTAACACCATTCATAAAAGGAGGTAAAATAGGATTTCTAGGTGGTGCTGGAGTAGGAAAAACTCAGCTTGTAACTGAAATCATCCATAACACTATCATGAAGAACAAGTCCTACAGTGTATTTACTGGAGTTGGAGAAAGAACTCGTGAAGGAAACGAATTATTTATGTCATTAAAAGATACTGGCGTTTTACCAAATGTATCAATAGTATTGGGACAAATGAATGAATCCCCTGCTATGAGGTACAGAACACCTCTTACTGGTGTAAGTATAGCGGAGTATTTCAGGGATAAATTCAATATGGATATACTTTTGTTTATTGATAATATATATAGATTCATTCAAGCTGGATCTGAAGTATCAACAGTTTTAGGTAGAATACCTTCCGAAGCTGGATATCAATCTACAATGATGAGTGAGCTTGGGGAAATTGAAGAAAGAATTGTATCAACTCCAAACGGAGCTATAACATCAATTCAAGCAATTTATGTACCCGCAGATGATTTTAGCGACCCTGCAATTCAAGCAATATTCTCATACCTTGATAGTGTTGTAGTTCTCTCAAGAAAAATAGCTCAACAAAAAATATATCCTGCAATTGACCCACTTGCATCAAGTGCATCAGCAGATAGGGATGCACTTGGAGACAAACATGCAGACGTATTAATGGAAACATTGAAGGTTCTTGAAAGGTTAAGATCACTACAGAATATTATTGCAATATTAGGTGAAAGTGAATTAAGTGAGACTGAAAAAGCTACAGTGTCAAGAGGAAAAAAGATTATTAAATTCCTTTCTCAACCTTTTTACACAGCTGAGAAATTTACAAATGTACCTGGTGTATATATTGAAGTTGAAGAAACTGTTGATGGTGTAAAAAGAATACTTTCTGGTGAATTTGATGATATGAGTGATGAGCCATTTTATATGATAGGAAAAATTGATGAGTCTAAGGATAAATGGGCAGAAATAAAGAAAAAATAAATGGATGATAATCAAAAATTAAAGATAAAAATAGTTACGCAGGACTCACTTCTTTTTGATGGTGAAGCAAATAGAATCATCGCTCCAGGACAGAAAGGTAGCTCATTTGCAATATTACCATTTCACACACCATTTTTTTCCAAGATTTATGAAGGATTTATTGAGGTTCATAATGAAAATGATGTTAAAAAATTTGAAAGTAAAAGAGGTATTATACGTGTAATTAATAATGAAGTTCTCGTTATAACTGGTATATAGCTATATACATACACACAACACATATCATGCGATTAATTTATTTGTAAATATATTTCCTAATTATCTTATTCTCCTCTTTCTTTCATGTGAGCTATATTTCAAATTCACTGCAATGTAATTAATTATGATTAATAAAAATATACCAGTAGACAGTATAATATATGAGTATCTTGAAAAAAGTAAAAGAATATCTATATATAGTAGATTGAATAATATGTAATATATTGTTTTCTCTACATTAAAAAATATGTATGCAAATAGAAGAAATAATGCTACATTAAGAATAAATAACGCTATTGATATATATATGTAGTTATACATTCCAGTATTCGTGATAGGTGAAAACAAGATTATAAATACAATCTCTAAACATAAAAAAAGTATTGAGAAAGATAAGTAAATATTTCTAAAAGATATATTCCTAATACCTCTTAATTTATTGAATACCATACTTTTCAATTAATGATGAGACAAATATCTTTGCAACATTAACATTAGTTACTCTTTCAAATCTTTTAAACATTGGAATTGTATTACACTCCAGCATATATGGCTTTCCATCCTTCATTATCATATCAATTCCTGCAAAGAATACATTGAGACTGCTGGCAATATTAATTGCCATATTTATCATATTATCATCTGGAAAATATTGATTAACAATTGAAGAAGATCTTCTTGTGTGAAAATCATCACTATCTTTAGATTCATTCTTTATTGCACCAATAAATCTATTATTTATAACAAGTAGTCTGTAATCAACACCACCTGGTACATACTCTTCTACCTGGAACACCTTATTTTTTCTTATATCCTGTTTAAGATACATAAATATTTCCTCTAGGTCATTCAACTTATATACTTCCTTAGCCCTTGATGAAGGCGATCCTTTTAATATATTAGGAAATTCTATACCTGCATTCTCTAACCTTTGTAATGAAACATTACTGCCCATACCTAAAAACGTTGTATCAAGCAAATTTATATTCTTATTAGAGCTGCAACATAACATATAGTCACTGAATTTTGTACCAGAATTGAGAAGACTCACATCTGATATAACAATTCTATTTCCTAGTAATTTCAAAGCTTCTACAATATATTTTGCATTCTCTCCACCAACCCTAACTAAATACACATCGAAACTAAGAATATCCCTACTTTCAATACATGTATCATCTTTAAATATTCCAATTTCCCCATTGATTATCTTTATAAACAGTGAGGATACATTGAGTCTTTCTATAGTAATATTGTTGTAAAAAGAGAATTCATCAACTATTTTATCTGTTTCATAACTATATTTGTTTGTTATTATTGCTATCTTCATTTATATAAATTCTATCACTTCTATTGTTTATATGACTTCCATTCCTTATATTTTCTTTTCAACATCAACTAGAAAATCATTTAAATCACGCTCCCCTATAATACATTGGAATTTCAATTCTTCTCTACCTATAACATTTACAATTGTCTTCTTTTTTACATTACCGATCTTTATTGTTACCTCGAATCTTGGTCTGATACTAGTTCCGTTTCCATTATTAACCCTTGCAATTCCTCTATAATTAGCAAAATCAAGTATAGATTCCAAGTGATATGACTCAATATTCTTAGATTCATGTTTTTGAGTTTTATAGTACTCCATGAATTCATCAAAGGAGTTTAATAATCCAAACTCTCTTGCTAATGAAGAATCTATTGAGGTCGAATCTGCGCCTGTATCAACCTTTGCTAGTACAGTCAAATTCTTCTTCCTTACTTCAACATTCATATTAACATATCTTCCTATTACTGTCTTTCCAGTTATCTCTTCTATCTCTTCCTCAATCTCACCACCAAATAAGTCTTTTGCCAGTTTAATAGAATGCTTTATAGATTTAAATTTTAATTTTCTAACTCTTTCTAGCCTTTCTTTCAAACTATCATTATTTGCTATTTGAATTCCAAGTCCTGGTCTGGCATTAATTTCAAGAATAGTAGGGCCATGGTCTCTGCAAAGAGCAATATCAACACCAGCAAGACCTAATCCAGATGCTATTTGAGCTTTTGTGCTTATCTCCAGAATCTGATCCCAGTATGGCACTCTGAATCCTACAATTTTAGACTTTGTATCTGGATGAATTTCTATTGGCTTGTTAAAATAAACACCACCAGTTGTTACACCAGATCCAATATCAATGCCCACACCTATAGCTCCAATTGTAATATTAGCTTTTCCGCTTGATGCTACTGTTGGGAGTCTCATCATTGCCATTACAGGTATTTTATTAAATACAATTACCCTTACATCGGGAATGCCTTTATATGTTAATAATTTAAATTCTTTTAGCAACTTCAGCCTCTCCTCAAAAAATGCCTTATCCTTTGTTCCACCCAATGAATATTTGTTATCCAGTATGTCAATGATATGCTTTTCTAAATCACTTTGATATATTTTTACACCATTTTGCTTAACCCATACTCTGTTTCCCTCTTTACTATGAAGTTTATCCTCACCATACACTACAATTATACCCCCTCCTGCATATCCTTTATTTGGTTTTAATACAAACGACTCTGGTAATTTACTCCAGTCAAAGCTTTCAATATCTTCCTTCTTTCTTATAACTCCTAAGGTTTTAGCTATTGGTAGTTTATTTTTCTTAAAAATTCTTTTTGCAAATAATTTATTGTCAGCTATTGCTCTTGAGTCTTTCAAGTTATACTTAAGAGTATACATTAAGTTTCTCTCATTTCTTCCTAGCATCCTATCCTGATTAACAAAGAATTTTAGAATTTCATTCATTCTTTATCCATATCATTAATTACAGATCTGAATCTGATCATTTCATTAAATCGCAGATGCTTCCATCTTGAAAAAGCAATTGTTATGAAAATAAATAAAATATCTATTTCAGGATATCTCAGTAGGAACCATTGAGGTATAAAAAGAACAACTATATATGCAAGTATTGAAAGGATTAATGTATTAAAAAACATCAAAAAAGCAACTTTATTACCAGTTGATTTAAACATTGAAGTTATAAATATCTCAGAAATGGATATATATATAACCATTTCTATTGGTGAAATTGATGATATATTAACCAATTTGAAAAAGAACATGAAATATATAAGAAAAATGACACTAATCAAACTTACTATTACAGCTATTCTTGGTAGATAATGTAAATTGAATGATTTTGTATATGTTTTAAGAAAGAATGAAATTAAATACACAAAAATTAAAAACAAGCTACCCTCAATTCCTCCACTCCCGTTTAAAAATGCAAATACAATAAGCATAGGTGTCTGAAAACCATAGGATTTGACTCCAACAACATTTCTTCCCATTGCAATAATTGAAGAAATAACAGGTATTAGTAGTAGATAATAAAAAAGAGTTGGATTGGACACAAAAGCAGTTTGTATAAAACTTTCCATTTTTATCAAGTCATATATAACAGATTAAGATAATTTATGCAATTGATAAATCATTTAATATAGTCTTTGAAAATGCCTGCAATCTCCTTTGTTGTTTTCAATCTCCTTATTGCTTTTGATTCTATTTGCCTTATTCTTTCCCTCGTAACATTGAATTCATGACCAACCTCCTCAAGTGTTCTACCAATACCATCTTTAAGTCCAAATCTAAGTTCTAGGACTTTCCTTTCTCTATCAGTAAGCGTTGAAAGAACATCCTCAATCTGCTCTTTAAGATATGCATAATCAGATATTTCAACTGGTGACATTGATTCTTCATCAGCAATAATATCACTCATATTTGAGGTTCTATCTTCCCCTATCTTCGTTTCCAAAGATGTAGGAATTTGCATTATCTTAATTATTTCCTGAACTCTACTCTCATCAATACCCATTGTCTTCGCAATCTCTAATGATGTCGGTTTTCTTTCTAATTTGATGGTAAGTTCATTAACAACCCTGGAAAGTTGATTTATCGTTTCTATCATATGAACTGGAACTCTTATAGTTCTAGCCTGATCGGCTATTGCTCTAGTTACAGCCTGTCTTATCCACCATGTAGCATATGTAGAGAATTTAAATCCTTTTTTGTAATCAAACTTTTCTACAGCTCTCATCAACCCCATATTCCCCTCCTGAATAAGATCAAGCAGGTCAAGCCCTCTTCTTTGATACTTTTTTGCTATACTCACAACAAGTCTTAAGTTTGCAGTAGTTAAGTAGCTTACAGCATCTTTATCACCCTTTTCAATACGCTTAGCTAAAATTACCTCCTCTTCACTTGTTAATAATGGAATTCTGCCAATCTCATGCAAGTATGCTCTCATAGGCTCATTTGCAACCGTGCTTTGAATCGATTTCAATATTTTTATCTTATCTTGCAGAGATTCTTTTGCATCAATGCTACTATCTGAATTTGAATCGCTTTTTCCTATAGCCTTTAGGTCAACAGCATTCTTGCCACTACTCTTTGATACTGGTTCATCATCACCTACACCAACTATTTCAAGGCCAATATCAAGAAGATTTGTTATCAACAAATCTATTTCAGGTACGAAATTTTCAACCTCTGGAAAAACACCCAACACATCGGATTGGGTTAAGAATCCCTTTTTCTTCGCTAAATTTAATAAGGAATCTAACCTAACTGAACTCTTTTTACTTATTTTTAGAGGTTGCATGTAAATACTTGTATTTGCTTTCACTGCATTATATATTATATACGGAAAGTTGTCTATATGTTTTTTTATGATTCATTCCTTACACTAAAAGAAAGCTTAAAACTATTAAAAAAGAGAAAAAAGCTCGTTTTTCTCTCATTTATACTATCTCTAGCTGGATTTAGCCTTCAAAGCCAACCACTCCTTTTCATTGAATTTTCAAATAGAATATATACAGATAATTATTCTTTTTTAAAGGCTTTTATTGTATTTGCAATCGCTTCATGGTTTATTTCCCTTATATTATCAAGCTTTTTACTACCAAAAATGATATATATATTAAAAGCTAAGGATAAAAATATTAGAAATACTAAAAACAGATATATTAGTAAGTTTACAAAGGCATTCCCTATTGTTTTTTCTTATTATATAGCCCTTATAGTTATTTCTGGAGGCGGAATAATATATCTAATTAATTTATTAATAAAATTAACGGTATCATCAGGAAATATATCCAGCTCATTCTTATTAAGCACAGATAGTAGACCTATACTTGCTATATTCTTCACATTTGGCGTACTGTTGCAGGCATATATCTTTATACTATTTCTGTTTACACTGTTCTTTAGATTTGCAGACAGGAAAAAGTTCACAGTATCTGTACTTTACGCAATTAACTTCATATCAAAAAGATTTTTTGATGTGCTAACAGGTTGGATATTACAGACATTAGTATTTATTGTTCCTACAATTGCAATTATATTGTTCTTTGTAGATTTGCAGAATCTATATTCTGATATTCCATCACTATTAATTCCATTTTTCCTGTTAATGATTATAACGATGGTACTTTATTCAATGTTTGCTATAATAGTATCAATTTCCTATTGGTGGATATTGTTTAAGAAGTACAATAAGAAAAAAGTCTTTGTAAGATAAAAGATAATAAGTTAGATAATTACTTATTATTATTAAATATTTTTTACAACATATATGGATATGGATTAACAATAACCCAATTGTTATCCTCATTTTTATATATTTGATAATGGACGTGAACTCCAGTTACACATACTCCAAACATTCCAGTTTCTCCTATTTGTGCTACTTTTTCACCGTAATGTATCTCATCACCTGAATGTATGTAGCTTACTTTAATATGTCCAAGATAAATTATGTAGTTTAGATTTTTAATAATAACAGAATTTCCACCACAAACATCATAGTTATTATATCCTATGCCATTTATTGTTGAATATAGAAATGTATTTGATGCGTTTTTTGGGACCAGATCAATTCCCTCATGCTGATGATGAAATATCTTAAAGTATCTCGGATCATGAAAATATGCTGTTACAATATAGCTTCCATGTATCGGAGAACCATTAGGTCTACCGTTAGGCAAAAATATATATGATATGTTTTTAAAATAACCCAAGGAATATAGCAATATCATTGTCACAATAACAATTACAAAGTATACTGCTATAATATATTTTATATTACCCATGATTCGTTTTTAACTAAATTCTGATCATCAACAGTCTCATAAACTGTAAATGAGTTTATATTTGATACATAGTTTATTGTTATATCGGATTCTCCACTACCGTTGCTTGGAGAAGTGAACATTGTGTTACTACCATATATTATTTTTGATATAACGCCAGAAACTGGGACGGAATTTGCAGTAGTTATTAATTGTACATTTATACTTCCTTTTTCAATTGTTATATTAATATTTAATTCTAAATCTATTACTTCATTTGAATTTATATTCACTGAATAAACGTGGGCAGTTGGGTCAAGTCGGGGTGTCAAAGTCAACATATTCTTTGACAGTGAATGAAGCTGTGCTTGAACAATTGGAATCAGATTTTTTAAATCTGTTATATATTTTTCAGAAAAATAAACCTTTCCTATATCTAAAGTGTTTGCACTTGTATCTATCTTGTAACTTCTTTTTTCATTAATGACATATGTAATATTCTTTATTGAAAAATACAAAATTATATATAACACAATTAATATAAGAAGAATCCATGCAAATCCCTTTAATGGACTAGCCTGATATTCCTTTTTCCATGAGTTTGTACGCATATTGTACATATTCATATAGATTTGACACTATCCTGTTAATAACCGAGTTGAGAAGTACAGATATTGAGTTATATTTATCCATTAATACCATGTTAATTGACATTCCAAAATTCCTTTTATTACTAATATCTCTGCTGTATTTGTAAGAGGATATATTGTTCTTAGAATTATTATTAACTCTAATATTTACTGCGTTATTATTTACTATACTTGGAGTATTTGAAATACTCGTATAATTTGTTTTTGTTGATTCTGTTGTTTTCTGCAGTGCTTGTGCGGGTGTTGGAACTACTCTACCAACTTGAATGACATTTTTTGAATTTGTAAAATTATCAATTTCAAGTAGAGTTGCTAGCCCATTAGTTATCAATAAATTAGAAGATATATCAGTATCAAGACCATATATTTGTATTGAGTTACAATTCAAATCATTACAGTTCAACGTGTATTTTAGGGGTATATACACAGGATTATTCTTTGATACGCTTGATGTTGGAATTTGATATACCTCTAAAAATTTATATACATCAAAATTCAATGTATAGCTTGAATCAGTTAATACAAAAGAGTTACCAGTGTTGCCTGTAACCTTCTGAATATCTATAGATGAATAATTCGAAAATCTATATTCTATTGCACCAGTAAAAACATTTTCTGTTCTATCATAAGCTAAGAATCCTTGCGGGTCACTAGATGAATACTGCCCATTACTGCTCTGGAAGAATAAAATGTAATAGTTATACGCATTATTCAATTCAGTTTGATCTACACTCAATAAATATCTATTTTCTTCTTTATTAAATGTCATTTCATATTTATATATACACGGACTTTGCACCTCTATACTGTCTGTAAAACATACATATGTTGGTAAATCAGAATACTGTGAATATACCTCAATAATTGTAGTATTTTGTAAAGCAAATACTATATTGCGTGAATAAAAGTTAGCAATTAAGATAAATATGAACACGAAAAACGATATTAATGTTATTCTAAACATTAGTTTTCTATATATTTTCAGTTATTGGGGAAGGGGAATTTTTCCATTTCTCTTTTACAGGAATTTTAGAAAATATGCAAGTGCAATAAATTTTATTGCTTTGTTATAGTATTCTTTGATATAATTCTTTACAGTTATTTATGGCAAATCTACATGCATCAAAGAAAGATATTAGAAAAACAGTAAGAAGAACTGTAACAAATAAGAAACTTCTTGTAAAGCTGGATAAATCTCTTAAGCTTGCAAAAAAGAAGACTGAAGGGGCAATTGATAATTTGTACAGCGTTCTTGACAAAATGGTTAAGAAGAATATCATTAATAAGAATAAAGCATCAAGAATAAAATCAAGAACCGTAAAGAAAACCAAATAAGTAAAGAAAGACTATGGTTTCAAAAACATTATTAAAATTGGTTGATGAAGCTGTTCTTCCATCTTTCCTTATTATTGGAGTAAAAGTTATATCAATAGCATTAATTACAGGACTTTTAAACATATCATTTTACTACCAAAACATTGGTGTAATTTATCTTGAGAAGTTTAGTAATGTAATTTATGTTAACTCATATTCTGATTTGATAACATATTTTGTCATTCTATCTGGTGTGGTATTTATTCTTATAAAACTGTTATTTTTCACGCATAATAAAGTGAATCCTGAAGTGTATATGAGGCTAGCAAAGCATAATAGATTATCATTCATTCAATCCTTAAGCGAACTTTATCATATATTCTTTATTTGGTTAGGATTCCTGTTCCTAATGACAATATTTATGCTTGTTCGCTCATTACTACTAATTGACTATATACAATTAGGTATAATTGCAACAAGTGTTTTTGTCTTTCTTATGTTTATTACAGTAAAAGAAGTCGAGAAGGATTTAAGCAGAAGGTAAAACACTTCACCTATCACTCTTTTTCTACTTTATTTAAATGTATAAATGTTTTTCTATGTAATTTGGATAATCCATATTTTCTAAGCATTTCAAAGTGATACTTACTTCCATACCCCTTGTTATTTCCAAAGTTATACACACTAAACTCATTCCTTTTTCCTACACTTGTCATAAAATTATCCCTAACAACTTTCGCAACAATTGATGCAGCAGATATTTCATATATCTTCTGATCACCTTTAATTATTGTTTCACATTTATCAGGTATATTTCTAAAATATCCATCAATTAAACATTTTGTCTCTCCGAAATATCTGTAAATTTGTTCAATGCCATCTTCTAAAACTACCTGAATACCTAATTCATCAATTTTTTTGTTATTAACCATTACAACAAATACTTCATGTGTCTTTAATATTTCTTTGTAAAGTATTTCACGTTTCTTTTGAGTTATTTGTTTAGAATCTCTAACCCCATAAATATTTATTCCGTTATATTTTACACCGCATATAGTAACTGGACCTGCTAATGGTCCCCTGCCTGCTTCATCAATTCCAACGTAATTCATTGTTATTACTCTATTTAATATGTATAATAATATCAATGAAATCAATTGTAAATACATTGCTTGAATTAGTTTTAATTCTCGCTCTTACTGCTCTTTTTACAATTCCTTTTATTGCTATGAATCATTTAACAGTTCATACAATAAATCCAATTGCCCAACTGCCATAAAGAGAGAATAAAAATTAATAATGGAGAATGAATTAAAGATACGTAATTTTTGTATTATTGCACACATTGATCACGGTAAGTCAACACTTGCAGATAGATTTTTAGAATATACTCACGCTGTTGATGCTAGAAAAATGCATAGCCAATACCTAGATAATATGTCTATTGAACAGGAAAGAGGAATTACTATAAAATTACAGACTGCAAGGATGAAATATAACGGGTATGTATTGAATTTAATTGATACGCCTGGTCACATTGATTTTAAATATGAGGTATCAAGAAGTATTGCAGCGAGTGAAGGAGCAATTCTTCTTATTGATGCAACTCAAGGTATACAGGCTCAAACTCTCACAACAGTTCTTCAGGCAATGGATGAGGGTCTAACAATAATACCTGTACTAAACAAAGTCGATGTTGCAAAAGCGGAAATAGGATTTAGATTAGAAGAAATAAAATCGATATTAGGATTTAATGAGAGTGAAGTAATTCTAGCTTCTGGAAGAACTGGTGAAGGTATTGAAGAAATATTAAATAGAATAATAGAGAAAATACCTGCACCAAATAATATTATAAATGAATCAAAAGCACTTATATTTGATTCATTTTATGATGATTTTAAAGGAATAATATGTGTTGTAAGGAATTTTGGTAAAACAATACAATCCAACGAAAAATTATTTTTGTTAGCTACTGAAACAGAATTCCACCCAATTGAAATTGGATATCTGTACCCAGAACTTGTTGAATCAACTTCTATCCTGCCTGGTGAAGTCGGATATATAGCTACTGGATTAAAAGATATTAGACTAGGGTTAGTAGGAGATACTATATCAAACAAGAAAAATACAGAACCATTACAAGGATATAAGAAGATAAAGCCGTTGGTTTTTTCAGGTATATTTCCTACAAAAAGAAATGAATTAAAAGAATTTCGTGATGCTATAACAAAATTAAGTTTAAATGACAGTTCATTTAGTTTTCAAGCTGAAACACATCCAATTCTTGGATTTGGCTACAAGTGTGGATTCTTAGGCATGCTACATCTTGATATTTTTAAAGAAAGGTTGAAACGAGAGTGGGGAGTTGAAGTAATTTCCACGTTTCCAAATTGTGAATATATTGTTAAATTTAAAGATTCAAAAGAAGAAAAAATACTATACTCTGCTGAAGAATTTGATATGGGAAATATTGAATACGTCAAGGAACCGATGGCAAACCTTCACATATATACCAGAGATGAATATATTGGAAAAATAATGGAATATGTTATGTCTATAAGAGGAACATATATAAACACAAATTTTCAAGAATATAAATTCTCAACTGGTAGTTTTAAAAGAGCTGAACTGGAATTTGAAGTACCATTAAATGAAATTCTTACAGTTTTCTATGATAATATAAGGAGCATATCTAAAGGGTATGCCTCTATTGATTACACTGTTAGTGAATATAAAGCATCTGATATAGTAAAACTTGATATTCTTGCAAATGGTGAACCTATAAATGCACTTTCACAAATAGTACATAGGAATTTTGCAGTAGAAAGAGGAAAGAAAATTCTTGAATTAATAAAGCCGCTAATACCTAGACAACAATTTAAAATTATTCTGCAAGCAAGTGTAGGTAATAAAATCATTGCAAGAGAAACTTTAAGCGCATTTAGTAAAGATGTAGATGCTAAATTACATGGAGGAGATAGAACAAGGAGAATGAAACTATGGGAGAAGCAAAAGAAAGGTAAGGAAAGATTAAAGAAATATGGTAAAGTTGAAATACCTCCAAGTATATATATAATAACAAGTAGAGTTTAGTATTTTATTTATATGAAGGAAAAGCTAAAATTAATATTAATAGAAATAAGACCGCTTCAATGGGTGAAGAACCTATTTTTATTTACATTCCTAATATTTTCAAGGCAGTTGTTTGTAGTTCACCAAGATTTAGTATTGATAATTGCTTTTATATCATTTACATTCCTTACATCTGGAATATATATTTTCAATGACATCTTTGATTACCCCTTTGACAGAATAAATGAACAAAAGAAGAACAGACCTATTGCAAGCGATAGGATATCAAGATCAGAAGGTTGGAAGCTTTTCATATTATTTACATCTCTTGCATTTATAACAAATTTAGTATTTAGACTTGGTGAATATTTTCTTCTAATCGAATTAATGTATTTTGTATTAATGGTAAGCTACAGTGTGTATTTCAGAAATATAGCAATCATTGATTCTTTAATAATTGCTATGGGCTTTGTAATTAGAATAATAGGTGGAGCTTTTGTGATTGGAGAAACTCAATTGTATTCATGGATAATAGTTGTTGTAATCTCATTATCTTTATTAATTTCAATTGGAAAAAGAAAGTCAGAAATGACTATGTTTGAAAACACTGCTCATCTTCAAAGGAAGGTTCTTGGAAAATATTCAGAAGATTTCCTTAATTCTCTTCTTTCAGGTCTATTTGCAACTACATTTTTAGCATATGTTCTTCTAACTTTTCAAATGGATATATCTAAGAATATATTTAGTACTACACTATTTTTATTACCAAAGAACATAGCAAGAAGCCCACACTTACTAAAATTAACTATTCCTATTGCATTCTATGGCCTTGCAAGATATATGTATATAATCTACCAAAAGAAAACAGGAGGAACTCCTGAAAAAGCTTTATTTACAGACATTCCTCTTGTAGTAACTGCTATTATCTTTGTTTTGAGTGTAATATATCTTCTTTATGCAGGGAAATAAGATCTTGTATAAGTATTATATAAATAAATATTCAATATTTTTATTTATTTCCTTTCTAATATTCATAACCATATATTTAATATACAATATTACTTACTTAAATAAAGTTGAAGCACAAACTACATCTACATCATCAAATAGCCTTCAAGTATATGTATATATTTTTAATGTTGATTATACAAATACACAAACTGAATCTGATGAACTAGAAAAATTTTTAACAGCAGAAAACATATCCCTTCCATGCTATTATTCAATGTATTGGAATGGAAATATACTTAATGGAACATATACTAACAATGACAATATACTAGATGGAAATAGCGTTGGCATTTGTGTATTTAAACCAACTGATAGTATGTTCAGCGGGTTAACACAGAATAATATTATTAAATATTTGAATAATATTAATTATTTAACTGGAGTAGGCTTATCAGATATCCACATAGAAAATGCAAATTATACTCTAAACAATGATAATACAATATCAATGTTCTACACTGACTCTATAAATTACAAGAATATGATATTTATGAGATTGAGTGGAAATATTAAAAATGAAAGCAATCCTATTCCACCTAAAATCAATATAAATAAATTGAGTGTTTCATATAATGAAAATAATAGTGTTGTTTTAGATGTTGCATTTAAATCTATAGATAACACATTTTTATATAACAATGTTTATTTACATACAACAAACTGTTCAATCAACTCAAATACATGGATAAGTAAATATGTGTCTAATAACGTTATCCCCGCAAACAATAGTGCTGAAATATCAACATCATTCTCACCCCCTAAACATGTTAATGAATGCAAATTCTATATTAGTGGAGAAGGAGGTGACGTTAAAAATACCTATTTCGAAATATTATTTAACAACAATACAAATAGCATATCATCAAAGATAATTAATTAAATTTACCAAATACTATCTTTGATAGTTCCTTTCATAGGGTATTATAGATTTTTCAATAATTGAAAATTCTATTCTGACAACAAAAAAATAATAAATTTATTGCAATAGAAAGATAATAATTCTCTGAAATTTATTTCTTCAATTACAAATGCAATTAATTTAGGTTACAAAAGTATTTTATCAAGTGTTAGTAATGCTTCTTTAAACGGAATAATATCAATACCATCTATATACTGCATTACACTACCCCCATATATAACATGACATATAGCTGACGGATAATCCTTCCTGAATATCTTAAGATTTCTAATATCATTTGATGATATATTTCTTTTACTCTTAATTTCGAAAGCATGAAGCTTATTATCATTGTATGCAATAAAATCCACCTCTACACCGCTTTTTGTCCTGTAATAATACAACTTATACCCTAGCTGCAAGTAATCATTGATTGCAAGTAAATTTTGAAAAAAAAGACTTTCTAATGCAATACCGCCTATTTCCTCAGGTTTATCAAATACACCATTTGGTCTTATTGCTCTATATATTCCTACATCAAAAAAATAAAATTTACTATGGTTTATTAACCGTCTCTTCGCCTTTTTTGAAAAAAAAGGCAATCTTAAACCAACTAACAGATCCTCAAGTATATTAAAATAAATTTCTACAACTTTCCTACCAACTGATGATTCTCTTCCAACCTCAGAAATATTTAACACTGAACCTTGTGAGAAGCTTGCAGCTTCTAAAAATCTTGAGAAAGATCCAATATTACGAGTGATCCCCTCTTGAATTATCTCTTGTTGCAGATATGTTTTAACATAATCTGATATATACTTTTTCATATCTTCCTCATAAAATACTGATGGTAATCCACCAAATTCCAAGTAATTTTTCAGAGATAATCTCTCCCCCAATTCAATAGCAGTAAGTGGATACATAAAGTATGTTAATGCCCTTCCACCTAGTAGGTTCTGTCCGCTTTTTCTTAGTTTCCTTGCACTAGAACCAGTTAATATAAATTTGTATTTCTCTACCTCTATTAGACGATGCACCTCATTTAGTAATTCTGGGACCATTTGGATTTCGTCAATTATTATCCAATCTTTAAAATCTTGTTTAATAAAATCTGATAATCTTGAAGGATTAGCAACAAGCCTTGTATATGTTTCTGAGTACAATAGGTCTATGTATATTGCGTTAGGAAATGTATTTTTAACCCATGTTGTTTTACCAGTCCCCCTTGCTCCAAATAAAAAGAAACTCTTGTTGGAAGGGAATTTTTTAAGTAGTCTTGTATACATACTAGCATAGTATAACACACAAATACGGAGAAATGGAATGGAAAATTCCAAAATGCCTGCCAAAATGGAGTTAGCGATTCCATTTTGACATAATTTTACATCTATAAAAAACTGCAATAAATCCACCAATTACATGGTAAAGTCGATTATTATACGCATTATACCCCTATTTTATAGTGTTTGATCTATTTATAACTTCTAGTGGTTGTTTTCTTCCACCAGCAATATTTAATATATCAAAAGGGTCCTGAATGTATGTAAATACTATCGTGTATAGAATAATAAAAACAGGAACATAAATTGTTATTGCTACAATAAAATGATATATGGAAATAAAGCCAAAATAATTAAATATTTTACCACCAAATACATAAAATACGACTAGAAATAAAATAACAATTAATGCTTCTATTATACAACCAATTTGATTTTTCATTCTTCTATATTCCAGTTTATATTATCACCAGATTTTATATCCCCTTGTATTATTTTTTCAACAATAGGGTCTTCAATTTTCTCCTCAACCATTCTCTTTAATGGTCTTGCACCATATTTATCAGAAATGCCATTCTTTGCAATAAATTCAATTGATTCATCTGGTACTGTCAATGTTATATTCTTATCTTTTAATCTACTAGCTAAATCTTTAATAAATATCTCAACTATTTTCTTTCCAGCATCAACATTTAGTTTGTTGAATTTAATTATCTTATCAATTCTATTTAAAAATTCAACTCTAAAGAATGTATTAAGCTTATACTCATCAACAATATTTGACGTCATAATAATAATTGTGTTCTTAAAATCAACAGTTTTACCCTGTCCATCAGTAAGTCTACCATCATCAAGAACTTGCAAAAATATATCAAATATTTTTGGATTTGCTTTTTCGACCTCATCAAGAAGAATTAAAGAATATGGTTTCTGCAACACTTTATTTGTTAATTGGCCGCCTTCCTCATATCCTACATAACCTGGAGGAGCTCCAACCAATCTATCAACAGTATGCGTCTCTGAGTATTCACTCATATCAATTCTAATCATTGCACTTTCATCCTTGTATATTACATTGGCAAGTGCTTTTGCTAATTGAGTTTTTCCAGTACCAGACGGACCAAGAAATAGGAATGATCCAATGGGTCTCTTTGGATCTCTTAATCCAGCACGTGACCTCTTTATAGTCTTTGATACTGCCTCAACTGCTTCATCCTGACCAATAACACTCTTTTCAAGTATATTTTCTAGATTCTGCAAATCCTGTATTTCCTGTAAAGAAATATCCTCAATAGGTATATTTGTTTTTTGAGCAAGAACAAATTTCATAGTACTTATAGATATCTCGTCTTCATTCTTTATTTTTGATTGAGAAATTGAATCATCAATAAGAGAAATTGCACTCGCAGGTAAAAAAGTATCATGTATGTACCTTTTTGCAAGTGAAATAGCTAAATCTGAAAATCCATTTTCAAATTTCACACCTTTTTCTCTCTCAATGTATGAAACAACAATTTTTTTCACTAAGTCAGCCTCAGGTTCATCCATAAAAACAATTTCACTATTCTTTATCAAATTCTTGTTATTCTTCATCATCAATTGATATAGAGAGAAATCAATTGGAATTACTGCGTAAAATGGAGATAATAGGATATCATTTATTAAGTCTTCATAATCCTCTTTAAGTGTCCTGTTATCAGATCCGTTTGATTCAAGATTTTCTAAATATATAACTACCTTATTCTTGTTATTTAGTACACTTGATATTTTCTTTATATTATATATTCTTTCTAAATAATCTGGTTTTGATAAATCAACATCATATATTATCGATCCCTTGAATATGGAATCATTACCATCTGAAATATTTGCAAGCAGGTATTTTGTTGATTTCTTACCTATTCCGTCATTTCCAACTAATAGTACATTTCTTTTTGTGTTTTTGTAGAATATCCTTATAATCTGTTCTGTTATATTATCCCTTGGAATATACGATTCATCAGCTTGTAAATTAATTAATGGATTATCCTCATCACTTTCTTTGTTATTAAGAAATTCTGATGAATATATATCAGTAGATTTTTCATTTGGTATATTTAGAGATTTTGCAATGAAATTAGAATCAATATCAATATATTTTTTTCTTGCTAGTGCATATAGAAGAGTACAAGGCGTAACAAATTTGTAATTTAAAGTTATTGATATATTGGTAGCATCAATTAAGCATTCATTAACCGACTGTTTCATCGTTATTTTATCTATATTCTTCAATCCATTCTTCCCAGATGACTTTGATTCGTCATTTATCTTGTTACTACAATTACTTATGAATGAATTTTGGAATCCCATCTTCCTTACTATATCAATAGATTCTGTATCTATATTAAGTATTGCATATGCAATTACATCCTCATTTATCTCTTTAATTTTCTTCCTATAGCAAATAGAACCAGACATAGATAATACGTCAAGCAATGTTTCAGATAAGAATGCTGTTAAATCTATAATATTAAAACTTTTAACTCCATCTCTATTATCCATAATTAGAATGTAATAAATATAACATAGTAAGTAATTGCTAATGTGATTAGAAATACAAGTGACGTAGCTGAAAGCACTATAATTCTATATACTTTATTCTTTTCCCTTATCTTAACATTTACAAATAACGGGTATTTATATGTAAATTTGAAACCATGTTCAGAAACCAGAAAAGATCCAAAATTAAAACAGTTATCGCACCCTTTCCCATGGCATACATGACACCTCTCAACCTTAAATGTTCCATATACACTTTTAATTTGATTTAAATCCATTACCCTAATGTATATTATACATAATTATTGATCTGATTCAAGAATTATGTAGATTCTAATATTCAATTGTTAATCTTCTTCCCAACTTGATTAGTTTATGTGATGAAATGAATGATAATATATACCACATTCCTTAAGAAACTTTTAACGATTTTTAATTTATTGACAAAATCCATATAAGTGTTTAGTCTAAATATAGTGTTAATAAAAATACAAGAAGGGGGTGACATATAGATTATGGCAGTAGCAAAAAAGAAACCAGCTGCAAAAAAGGTTGTAAAAAAGACCGTAAAGAAGGCTGCACCTAAAAAGAAAACCGCAACTAAAAAATCAACAAAAAGATAATAATTTTTCTTTATTGATTTAGATAGCCCTTGATTTTTTGAGGGCTATTTTTATTTCTATTTTTTTCGCTTATACTGTTAGAATATATTTCAGTAAATATCTTTATGGATAATTCTCTTAACGATAAACAAAAGGAAGCTGTTGAATATTTTGACTCACCACTTCTTGTAATAGCAGGAGCAGGTAGCGGAAAAACAAAGACACTTACATATAAAATATATTTTTTAATAAAGGAATTAAAATATAGTCCACAAAATATATTAGCAGTCACTTTCACAAATAAAGCTGCTAATGAAATGAAAACCCGTATAAATGAATTATTAAATGAAAATATATCCCTTCCATTTTTAGGGACATTTCACTCAATTTGTGTGAAAATACTTAGGAGCCATGGTAATATATTGGAAATACCCAACAATTTCAACATATATGATACATCTGATAGCGAGAAGGCAATACTACAAGCGATGGAAATATTAAGAATTTCGCCTAAATCGATATCAGTGAAATCCGCTAAATCATTCATACAAAATTGTAAAAATGAATTAACTGCACCTGAAGACTACCCTGTTTATTCAAACTCTGCAAGTGGTTTGATATCAATCTATAACACATATACAGAAATCTTAAAACAAAGTAAGGCTCTTGATTTTGACGATCTATTACTTAAGACTGTTGAATTACTTAAGTATAGAGACGAATTGGAATATTTTAGAAATAAATTTCAATATATTTTAGTTGATGAGTATCAGGATACCAATGTTGCACAATATACATTAATAAAGATGCTTGTTGGAGATAGAAATAATATATTTTGTGTAGGTGATCCTGATCAAAATATCTATTCATTTAGAGGAGCAAATATAAATAATATATTGAATTTTGAAAAAGACTATAAAAATTGTAAAGTAATTACATTAGATCAGAATTATAGATCATCGAAAACCATACTTGAGGCTAGTGAAAACATAATAAAGAAGAATTCACAGAGAAAGGATAAAAACATGTGGACCACAAATCCAAATGGAAACAAAATAATTCATTACTGTGGACTTGATGAAGAAGATGAAGCAAATTTTGTTAAAGATATAGTTTTAAAAAATTATGATAAAAATGATATCGCTGTTCTTTATAGGACAAATGCACAATCCCGTGCAATTGAAGAAGTTTTGATAAGATACGCAATATCATATAGGCTAATAGGTGGATTAAAGTTTTATGACAGAAAAGAGATAAAAGATTTATTAGCTTTCTTTAAATTAATTCACAACCCATATGATACAATATCATTTTCAAGAATAATAAACATACCTCCAAGGGGAATAGGTGCTGTAACAATAAAAAGAATTATTTCAAATGCATTAAATAATCAAACTGATTTAGTGTCTGCTTTATTAAATGATAAAAAATTAATGAGTAAAGAGGCTATATACAACTTTTCAAATTCATTAAAAGAATGGATTGAAAATATCAAAAACAATAAAACAAATTTAAAGGACTTACTTGTTGATATTTTATACAAAACTAAATATCTGGAATATATTAAAAAATCTGAAGAGGAAGATTTTGAGACAAGAAAAGAAAATATATCTGAATTGTTTACAGTTATAAACTCATATATATTAGGTGATGACGCAGCTAATTTGCTAAACAAGTTCATTGAAGATACAGCTCTTGTTGAAAATACTTCTGATAATAACCTTGATGAAGAAAACAATAAACCACAGGTAACTTTAATGAGCATTCATAACGCTAAGGGGCTGGAGTTTCATACAGTAATATTAACTGGACTTGAGGAAGGTCTTTTTCCTCATTCAAGATCGCTAAATGAGCCTAATGATATGGAAGAAGAAAGGAGACTATGCTATGTTGCAGTTACAAGAGCAATTAAGCAATTATACATAACTCATACGTATGTAAGAAATATTTATGGACAGAGTACACAAAATAGAAAGTCAAGATTTATTGATGATATTCCAAGCAATCTTATTGAAGAATTTAAAGGGAAAAAAGCAAAGAAACGTGAAAGTAAATACAATAATACTAAATCAACTAGCACTGAAGAAGGTTTCAATGATATGACATACATGTTAAAGACTGGACAAAGAGTTAATCATGAAATATATGGTGCTGGTAATATTATTGATTTTGATAAAGAAATAGTTTTAATTGATTTTGATAACTATGGGAAAAAGAAGATACTTATCTCTTTTGCTGATAATTTAGAATTATTGAAGTAAAGATTAAATTAAGAAAATGGGAAATACAAGAATAGAAAATATAAATGCACTGATTAAGGCCTGCCAAAACAAGATGGTAAGAACAGAATTCATTAGTAATAATGCAGTAATTGTTGATAATAGATTCTTATTCATAAACTTTAAAACACCGCTTAATTCATCTTCATTTGAAAAATTATGCAACGATAAAGATTTCTCATTTATTGCATTTGGTAAACATGTAAAAATACCGAGATATATATCTTTTCTTGACCCTAACATTGATAAAAAGTACAAGGACATGGGATTTACTGTATATGATTCAATTGAGGACATAGCGTGTGAAATATATAGGCAATTTGAAAACAATATGCCATGCATTATAAAAAAGAACTCAGGTAGTCTTGGAGTTAACGTGTTCAAGACAGGAAACTATGATGACATTCTATCTGCTGTTAATAAGATATTTAATAATGACAAGAATTATGACTATCTTCTAATTGCGTCTGAATATATTTATATAAAGACAGAGTATAGAGTTGTTGTTTTAAATAATAAGATTGAACTTGTTTACCTTAAAGACAATTCAGGTGCAAAATTTGTAGGAAATCTATCCCCTCTTCATTTTGATAATTCAAAAGCAGTAAAGATTATGGACAGTAAAGTTATAAAACGTATAGAGATGTTTTTGAAACCTTTGTTTGATAATTTTGCGATTAATTTTGCAGGATTTGATATTGCAATAGATAATAATAATGAAATGTATTTCATTGAAATAAACTCTTCACCTGGATTTGAGATATATATAAGGGATAATGGATATAATGATATAGTAATCCTTTATGAAAAAATGATTGAATATTTAAATAAGTTGCCTAAATAAATATTTCTAATCTAAAATAAATGTAATGTATATAAAGGATGTTATAAAAGATGCTAAGCAATATGCCAGGCATCTTGGAAAAATGCGAGTTAGCCCAAATATTCTTCTTTTTGCAATGTTGAAAGATAAAAAAATAGAAGCTGATTTCGTAATTAACAATTCAAATATAAATTTTTTAAAATATATACTTAATCCGAATGTTCTAAAAACAACAAATTCTCCTAGAAACATTCAGCTTTCAACTTCTCTTCAGCGTATTGTATCAGGATATAAGAGGAGTGACTCGGCATATGATCTGTTTATACGTCTACACAATGAGAAATACATACGGGATATATTAAGTATTGCTGATTATTCATATAAACAGAATGAGGATTTGTATGGTTTTTTCATAAAAAAATATTGTAACAAATTACAGACAGGTAAAGTACTTGATAAGCAAGTTCCTGTATATAGGAAAATGCTTAGGGCATCAAAGCACCATAATATATCTCTAATAACTTCAAGCGGAAATATGTCGAGCGAAGTCATAAAAAATTTTGCAAAATATGTTGATAAAAAGAGTACAATATTTTCATTTGATTTATTCAAATTACTTTCTGAGTCTGAGGGCAGTCTATTTTCTATTGTAAGCGGAATATTTAGTGAGATTGATAACAACTATATATATATCCCTAATTTTCTACAGACAGTGTATTGGATTAAGGCACTCAACTACAAGGACCTATATATGTTGCTTCTTACAAAATCAAAACAATGTAAAATAATAACTAAAGTATCAAGAAATAGACTTGATAGAGATATTTATGCTGAAGGGAATATAATGAATATGTTCTTTATAAATTCACCACAAGTAACTTTTAATGAATTAAGGGATATATTATGCGAAAAGGCAAAAGAGTATGAACTATTCTATGACATCAATATAACATCAAAGGAAATTGATGATGCAATAAAATCAAGTATTGAGTTTTCAAAATATTTATCCCAACCAGCAAGTTCGATTAAAATGCTTTCAAGAACTGCACTGATTAAATATTCTAATGAGGAAGAAAAGTTTAATATAGATCACAACAATGATAATATACAGAACAATGTAAATAAATTATTAAAATTAAAAACAATTCTTCTTGATAATATAATTGGACAAAATCAACAAATAGATAGCTTTGTAGAATCCTTGGGAAAGGCTAATCTTAACAATGATAATATGATTCTATTGAATTACATATTTGAAGGAGAGTATGGCGTTGGTAAATTCACTTTAGCCAGATTAACTGCTAACTTCCTTTTTGGTCAGGACTCTATATGTTTTATTGATTTAAGTAATTATGCTAAGACACCATACAAATATAAGTTTGAATATGATTTAAAGAGAACATTAGAGAGTTTTTATGGTGGAATAATATATTTAGAAAACTTTGATCAAATTGATATGGATGAGATAAATCCGTTAGAATTAATAAAGAAATTATTAAAAGAAATACCTCAAAGTTCATATATTCTTGGATGTATTGTTATTGCATCGATTCATAATAATCTACAGAATTTAAAGAATAGTATAAGTATAATCAACAACTTCGATAAAATAATAATATTCAATAAATTATCAATTCGAGATCTAGAGAAAATATCTGTAATGGAAACTGTTAAATCAAAGAAATATATAAAAACAGTTCGTAACCCTCTATTTCTTTCTGTAAATGCAGAGATTAACAATGCACATGATATAAAGGCAATGACACTTAAATAAGGAGTTAAGTTAGAATTATAAGATTTATAGACACATGAAAATTGTATTTTTACTTTAAAATTCAATTATATTATGTTTTCTGGTATCATCAATAGGGAAATTAAATGAAACAGCATGTTGTTCCACAGAATATTATGAGTGTGGAATTTAAAATCATTGGGGATTTGACTATTCATCAGTTTGTATATATTGCAATCGCTGGTGGTATATGTTTTGTTCTTTATGTTGCCTATCTGCCAGGAATAATAAAATGGATGTTAATTATCATTGTAGGATTCATAGGAATACTTGTTGCATTAGCGAAGGTTAACGAAAGACCATTTGATGTTTGGATAAGCAATTTTATAGTTGCTATTCTATTACCTACAGAACGTGTATGGAAGAAGGAATATACTATCCCAGATTTTCTAGTATCACAAAAAAAACTCGATTCATTGAAGCCAATTAAAATTGATCAAAGGAATTCATACAAAAAACTTAATAATTATCTCCATTCAATCAACATGCAAACTGATGCAATTAGTAGATACAATACTAAAATGGATATTGAAGAGATAAAATTTCTTAACTCTATAAAAGATACAATTGACGGATTAAATAAAAAAGAAACTATTGCTGAAAAAAACAATTCAGCAATACTACCTATCAGTGCAAATATATATACAAATCCTGCTGGTGCTAAAATAAATGATAGCAATGTGCTGAGTAATAATCCAATCAATGATACGAATACAGAATCTAGCAATGAAGAGAAAATAAAAAATATTGTACCAACGGAATCGGCATCTACATTACAAGAGGAATCTAACGAAAATGATACTACAAACAATATAGCGTTAGATGAAGACAAGCATAATGCTGTTGGAATAGATAAACATGATATTAATTCTGTTGGTTCAGACAATTTTGATATTAATGCTGTTGGTTCATACAATATTGATATTAAAGACATTATTACTAATTTAACACAGAAAGATGATACAAATTCAGATAGAAATAACATAGCAGTGGATAATTCTATTGGAGATGATTCTAATAAATTAGCAGATTTACCTCCAATAGATATTAATACCTTGCTGACTGAAAGAAAGGATTATGATACCAAAAGCGATAAAAATGATAGGTTATTAAAAGTTGAAGAAGAAAAGATTGAGAATTTAGAGATTGAAAATAAGATTCTTAAAGAGGAAATTGAAAATATAAAGAAAACAATTGGTAATAAGACAGAAAGTATAGCTAAACAAAATGAACAAGTCCAACCTAGTAAACAAGAGGATACTGATATAAAGACTCTAGATAAAGTAAATACACCTGAGAATGAAGGTGAAAGTTTAGTTGCATCAAGTGAAGAGCTAAATAAAGCAATAGGATATATGCCTGATTATACAAAGCTACCTAATATAATTTATGGAGTTGTTCTTGATACACAACTGAAGCCAATTACAGATGTTGTAGTAATAATAAAAAATAATAAAAACGGTAATATAATTAGAGCATTAAAAACAAACTTTCTTGGACAATTTTATTCACGTACACCTTTGCAAAATGGAGAATATATAATTGAAGCAAACAAGGAAGGAATTGTTTTTATTCCTACAAGTATTATAATTGATTCAGATAGAATAAAACCTATCATTATAAAACCACAATCAGTGAATGAAGATATTAAATTAATATAAAATTATAGAGAAAAAAATAAATTAAAATATGAAGAACCAAACACATGCTTCAACACAAAGTCATCTTGATATAGAGGATATAAGGGATGATTTAGTTATTTTGAAAAATGGGAAAGTTGATCTTGTGCTTGAAACTACAGCAATCAATTTCTCTCTTCTTTCAGAGATGGAACAGGATGCAAGAATAAATGGATTTGCTGGATTACTCAATTCATTGAATTTCCCATTACAAGTGTTTATACACACTGAAAGTGTTGACATAACAAAGTACATTGCGAAAATTAAAGAATATAAGAAAAATGCAAAAAATGAAAAAATTGCATTACAAATTGATTATTATCTTGATTTTATTAAAGGATTAATTGAGAAAAATGAGGTGTTAGATAAAAGGTTTTTCTTAATAATTCCCTATTATCCAGAAACTTTAAAGAAAACAAACCCGATAAAAACAGCCATGGGTAAAGAAGAGAGAATATTAAATATTGATGGATTGATTGAGAAAGCAAAAATTGAATTAATACAAAGGAAGGATACATTAATCAAATTATTGCTTAGAATGGGGTTAAGAACAAAGCAACTAACAACCGAAGACCTTATAAATCTTTTCTATAAGCTATATAACAGTGACTCAATATCACTTAATACAATAAAATCACCAAAGGAGGATTTTCTTGCACCAATAGTATCTTCAGAGGTTGACTTTATATCTACAAATCCAAATGAAATAAATTAAAATATGAGCCAAGATGATACTAAAAACATTACATCACCTATAGTTAATAGTCCTGTAAAACCTACAACTAATAATAAAAAAAGTAATAAAGTACCTTTTATTGGAGCTATCTCAGACATTATTGACATTGCAAGATTCTTCTTTTTTTCGCAAGGAAAATCAGATAACTCAGAGGTAATGATATCAAAAGAAGTATCTGAATTTAGTGACGGAATTGTTACAGTTAGAGATATATTAGCTCCATCTTCTATTGAAGTAGATTTTGACTACATAAAAATTAATCAGAAATATTATAGAACATATTTTGCGGCGCTATTTCCTAGGTTTGTAAATGCAAATTGGCTTGCTCCATTAATAAACTTTGAAAGAACTATTGATATATCGATGTACTACTTTACTGTAGATTCAAGAGAAGTTATGCTCAAATTAAGGAGAAAAATTGCTGAAATGGAAGCAACATTGAATACACTTAATGAGCAAGGGAAAGTTCTTGATCCTAATGTAAAAGTTGCCTTAGAGGACGCAAACCTATTACAGGAGCAACTTGCGAAAGGTGAAGAGAAATTTTTTCACTTCTCTGTTTATATAACAATTCAAACTGACACTGAAGATGAATTAAATAAATTTGGGAAGGAACTTGAAACTGTATTAAGTGCAAGCGGATTAATTATAAAATCTGCATACTTACAACAAGAATTTGCATTTCAATCAGTAATCCCTACAAATAATGATAAACTTATGGTTGTCAGAAATATGGATACTACATCAATAGCAACCACATTTCCTTTTATTTCATCAGATCTTTCCTCTGATTCAGGAATTTTATATGGAATAAATAAATATAACAAAGGATTAGTAATTTATGATAGGTTTTCAAATGAAAACTATAATACTGTAATTTTTGCTCGTTCTGGGGCAGGTAAAAGTTATTTAGCAAAACTTGAGGCACTACGCTCTTTAATGCTTGGTGTTGAGGTCATTATAATAGACCCTGAAAGAGAATATGAAAAGCTATGTACTGTTGTAGGAGGAAGTTACCTGTCATTTTCCCAGGATGGTGCAAGTAAAATAAATCCGTTTGACCTATCAGGAATATATGATACAGATGAAGATGAACTGAGATTTAAAATACTATCTCTTCATGGACTATTCCGTATCATTCTCGGGAATGGTAATAATGAGCAGTTAACTGCTATTGAAAGTGCTGTACTAGATAAAGCAATAATAAACACGTATAGAGAAAAAGGAATTACAACTGATCCATTAACACAGAAGAAGGAGCCCCCTGTTCTTCAAGACTTATATAAGGTTCTTCTATCTATGGAAGAAAATGAATCTCAATCCCTTGCGAAAAGACTTGAGAAATTTATTACAGGTAGTGCTTCAGGTATTTTTGATAAAAAAACAAATATAGAAATAAACAATGAGTTCACAGTATTCTCAATTAGAGACCTTTCTGAAGAATTAAGACCTGCAGCAATGTATCTTATGCTTGATTACATTTGGACAAAAGTAAAAAAGAAAAAAAAGAAAAGGATACTTATGATTGATGAAGCATGGATATTGATGAAATATCCAGATAGCGCCCAATTTATAAATGGATTAGCCAAGAGGGCAAGAAAGTACTACCTTGGAGTAACAACCATAACTCAAGATGTAGAAGATTTCTTTGCTACAGATTATGGAAAGGCTGTTGTTAATAACGCTGCAATGCAGATACTTCTAAAACAAAGCCCAAGTGCAATAAACAATATTCAAAAAGTATTCTTTCTTTCTGATGGTGAAAAAGATCTACTACTCAATTCAGCTCCAGGTGAGGGTTTGTTTTTTGCAGGAGCAAATCATGTTGCAATAACTATTAAGGCTAGTGAATATGAGCACAACTTAATAACAAGCAACCCACAGGATATAATAAATCAAGAAAAAGAAGCTTTGAAAAATGAATATAAGAATTCGCAACAGCTGAATAATGGAACAATATCAAGAAGAGCAAACTAATATATATTCAATTCTAAATTACTCTTTACAATGGATTTATTGATTCTGTCAAGCAATTAACTATTAATTCCATGAATAATAGATTCAGTACAAGCTTTTTATTCAAAAAAAGTAATCCTAGAAAAATATAATTAAAATTATCCTTATATACCCTGGTAAAATGAAATAGATTGCAAAAATAAATTTATTAATATAAACTTCCGCTAGAACAAAATAGAAAGGAAAAAAATGAAAAATATATTTTTCCTTTCCCCAATAGTAGTGTATGCATCTGTATACACAATTCCCCAGCTGCAAAGTACTGTGAACAACATTACAGATACACTTTCATGGATTATTGGAAGTTGTATCGTGTTATTGATAACAAATTTTGGAATTCAATTTATTCTATCATCTGATAATCCGCAAGAAAGGGCTAAACTAAAGACTAAAATTGTTTGGTCAATAATCGGCCTATTCATAGTTATTTTTGCAAAAGATATATCTATATGGATACAAAATATTATATAACAACACAATTAAAGCAATTTGGAATTCTTATAAAGCTTATAGAAATAATAATTGTAATAATTATAACTACTGTTTACTACAACAATTCAAATATATTAAAGAATAACTCATCAATAGCTTCTACACATATAAATAAGGCGACTAGTGCCACGTTAGTGGGTACTGGTCGTATTGGATCTGGAGCAATTTCAAGCACATGCTATACAAGTTACTCAATTAATGTCTTAAGTGATGCTCTGGAGTTTTTAACATGTCAATTTAACAATATATTTGGAGAGTATGTGTTTTCCACTGAGAATTTATTTAATAATAGTGAATTCACTATATTTGAATCAAATATACAGAATATGGCTCTATATTTAATTCCACTTGCAATAATTATTGTTACCTCAATTGAATTGCTAAAATATGTTGAAGGAAAAGGAGATAGCATTGTAAGCATCCTTTACGAATTTATATTAAATGTAATTTTAATAATAATCTTACCTAAAATATTTTCTTTGCTTATAGATTTCACAAATTCAATATCAAATTACTTCTCAAGTATTTCATTTAACAAAAGCACATCACTTGCTTCAAGTATTAATTCTGTATTTTTCGAGCAGAATTCATCAATACCAGGAATTGCACTTGATATACTTTGGATTTTCTTATTCTCTGCCATATTATTCATAACTGTATTCTTTCTATTCAGATTCATATTTATATACTTGTCATATTCAGTTATCCTACTATTAATACCTTTTATAAATATAAAAATTGTTAAGAATTTGTTACTTTCAATTAGCGAAAAAACTATTCAATTTATTCTAATTCAACCGATATTTATATTAAGCGTTAACTTCTTCCTGTTTATAGTAAAAACAAGCTCACTAAATGTTAACAGTATAATATTTACTTTAGCCCTTGTTTTATCTCTGTCATTTATACCAGTATATTTTACAGGATTAACAGTTTCAAGGTTCTCAAGCATATCAAATTCTAAAATTAGAGGTGCAGTAAGAGGCAGTATTGTTAGATTGGATATGATTGCTAACGATATAATTAAATCTCTATGAATTATAGAATTCAAATTCTTATTGCAATAATTATTTTAGGATTACTTGCACAAGATATTTTTATTAGGATTTTAGTATTAATATCATGCATGTTTTATTTAACAACTGTTATTCGTTATAGAGCCAAATTACTTATATCCTATATACCAGTCATTCTTATGTTTTTATTTAGAAGAAAAATATATGTTAAAAAATATAGAAGAGATATTTAATATAAAACAGATTAATGCAAATGATGTACTTTTCAAGGATAATTCTCATTGCTATATATATAAAATAAGGAATGTTGAAAACGAGATGCTACTAAAGTTTCTTAAAATGACAACTAAAGAGGCTACAATATATTTTTTTAAGGAAAACTATATATTCGACACATACATTGAAAAATTGCTTGATAACAATCTAAATGAAAGGCATCTTGGATTTCTTCTTCAATATATTTCATACTTGAATAAGACGAATATACAGGGACTTGAGATCTTTTTACTTGTTAAGCAGGATAATGGTTCAGTCAACTCAATTGATGAATATATATATAAATTGAGAATAGATATACAGAAGACAGATACAAAAACAACACACGACTTCTTTGTAAAATTGTTATGCAATTAACATATAAAATATATAAAGACATATCATCATTTTTCAAATTTATAGGAATAGTTAGAAGAGAAAAGAGAACAAGCGTTGAATTATATAAAATTGATACACCTACTTTGATATTAAAAGAATATTTTGACAGGATAGTTATAAATTCGCAGAGCTATTATCAATTCTTAATAATTCCACGGGATGAATCTATTGATAATATTATTAATGATTTAATTAATTATTCATTTAAAAATATCAAGTTGAACATCACATTGTATAATTCGTCAGAAATTAATAGAAAGATCATAAAAAATATAAATAAAATAAGAGAAGATGTTATTACTGGAAATGAGGAGCTTGAGGTAGCTAAATTCAACATTGAAGACAAATTTAATCAAGTAAAGGAATATAGAAAAAATGATATTGTATTTTCAGTAAACATTGTATTAACAAAAAATGAAAAAACTTCATCCTTTGCAAATCTAATAAAATCTAAATATGGTGCAAATTCATACCAAATATATTTTACAAACATACAAAACTTTAGAAAAGTTATTGAAAGTAATCATAATGACTCACTAACACAATACCCAATTCTTTTAAATAAATCATACTTCTATAAATCAGGAATATATCTTGGTAATAATATTAAAGTTAATACCCCTATATTTCTAGATATATTCTCAATGCAGAATTACAACATGATTGTATTAGCTCGTTCTGGTGCTGGAAAGACTACTCTTGCAAAAGAAATTATTATCAGAGAAATTTTCAACGGTGTGAAAATATTTTGTATTGACCCAGAAAATGAATATACAAAATTGAAAGATATATTTGATGAAAAATTCTTTGAAATTATTGAAGACGTTTCATACTTCTTAGATAATATAGAAAAGGAATCTAAAGGTAAGACACTTATATTTATTGATGAAGCACATAAGTATTTAGATGATAAAAACATATCAAAGAAGATTAGACACGTTATAAAGACTGGAAGGAAATATAACATTGGAGTAGTGTTAATTACCCAAGATGTAATTGATTTTTTACAGAATAGAAATACTAAAACTGCAATTCTAAATTCTGGATGTATATTCCTTCTAAAACAACATGAGTATATCGCCACACTCCTTGGAAAGGTTTTTGGACTAAGTAGCGATGACTTAAATTTTCTTATTCATTCAAATCTTTCTGAGGTCCTTATAAAATCTGACTATACTAACGAGTACATGTCATTTAGTAAACTATTTGATGTATAATTATTAATGTTATTATGGATTCAATAGAAAACAACAATTCAAAAAATATATCAATTACAGAAACAAATAAAGAAGGAATCTTTAATCTGTATACAGATGGTGCTTCAAAAGGTAATCCTGGAAATTCAGGTTGTTTTGCAGTAATCTATGATGAAAGTCAGAAGAATATAATATATAAAGACGGCAAATTGCTTGGTATAAATACAAACAATTTTGCTGAGTATGAAGGATTAATTACTGGGTTAGAATTAGCTTTGAAACATAGTATAAGGAAACTTCATATTTTTATGGATAGTCAACTAGTTGTCAAGCAAATACAAGGGAAATATAAAATTAAAGACATAAAATTGAAAATGAAGTATAATACAGTTGTAAACATTCTGAAGCAATTTGACTTTTGGGATATAACGGATGTACCAAGAGCAATGAACAAAGAAGCAGATAAGAATGTAAATATATTAATAAAAAATGGATATAATACTATTAAGTGATTATTTGCGAGTAATAAAAAAGAATATAGCTCTTTTTATTCTACTAACTTTAATTGGAGTTGTAATTGGATATGCTCTTCCAAAGATTATTCCTGTTACATACACATCATCTCTTGATTTTTATGTTAGACATAAGACTCAAACTTCACCGCTTTTTTATACATATGATGGATATTATTCAACTCAATCAAGTGTTGATTTTACCCAAACTGTAGCTGGATTTTTAGAATCTCTTTCAACAGTTGCAAATGCATCTCAGTTAGTAATAGCAGACCCATCATTAAAGCAATTGAATGTTAACACATCTAATTACGCAAATGCTGATTATTTACAAAAATTTCAAAAGAATATTTCTGTTAAAATAACTGCACCTCAGATAGTACATCTTTCAATTACTGACCCAAACAAGCAGGTATCTATAGTATGGACAAATGCCATAGAAAATGAATTATTACAAAATCTAAAGATATTAAATGAACAAGGTGATAGTAACTTCTCTGTAGATGCTATATCCTCACCAATAACGACAGAGAATATAATTAATAAATATATATTAATGGCAGTTGGAGGATTGCTAGGTATATTCTTATCTTTCATTATTGGATTTGCTAGAGATGATAAGAAAAACCACTAATCTTCTCTATTGATTGTATACATTCATATGATATATAACTATTACGGTAGTAATAAATTCAAAATAAATGTTGAAACTGGAAAATTAAAGAAAGATAAAACAGTAAGATATTTTTCATCTGATTATTCTGACTACTATACATTTCTTCTGTCTAATTCTCTATTTGAAGATGATGATTCAAGTGAAAAACTTGCAGTTATATATTCTGATGATTTTGTAGAAGATGAATTATCCCTAAATAATATTGTCAAATCTAGGAATTCTCATATTTTAATCGTTTCAGAAAAGAAAATTAATATAAAATCAATTAAGAAAAGTAAATCTGATATTATATATATGAAGTGTGAGCCATATACAAAGGAAGAATTTTCATCACTTGCTAATTCTATATTAAGAATAAAGAAGAAGGATATAAAGCAATCAGATTTAAAAAAAATAATTGATGAATGTGATTTAGATGGATTTAAATTATATAACTCAATAGTCCTTTATATAGCATCTGAAAATACCGTTCTTCCTTCATACAAGCATCCAACATATATATGGAATTTCATAAACGGCTTCACAAGTAGAAATAAAAACTTATATAAAACAGAATTAAAAACACTTATAGAAAAGAATGGAGAAGATTTTTTCTACATAAGTACAATGCTTGTATGGGCAATAAGGCTATTGATATTATTAAAGTCAAATCATGGAAATACATCAATAATATCAAAATCATTTGGTGTCAGCCCATATGCTTTAAGCAACCTACAAAGGAACATTAATTCTTACTCATTAGATGAACTTATACTATTTCTAAACAAAATAAATACTATTGAATACAAAATCAAGACTGGAGTTATAAGAGAGGAAACTGCACTATGTTTATTGAAAATACTTTGAAAATACCTGTTGGAATTGAATTTGCCACTATATATATTCCATATAAAAAAGATTTTTAAACATCTTTTAAGTATCCTTAGAATACTAACAATGATATTCCTACTCCAAATGCAATTGTTGCCCCACCTACTAAAATATAGTATGGTAGACTGAAACCAGTATTTGGCAATGTTCCACCAACTGATATTGAAATAGTACAAGGTGAAGATAATGTATCACCATTAGCATCGGTTACACCTGCTAGTGAAATTGTGTATGTTTGACCTGACGATGGTGTGAACGTTACTGAAGAATTAGATGTACCGCTAGGAACAAGTGTTGTAGATGTTGGACTAACACTCCATACTGCATTTGTATAACTTATAGGAGAGGATGAGCTTGATGTGATTCCTGATTCAATAGTTAACTGAGAATTTGCCGCAACGCTAGACGCTGAAGTTAACGTATTCCCATTTTGTGATAATGTAAATTGGTTACAAGCAAGGGATGATACACTACCAGTTACCGATGGTGTAGGTGTGCCTGACGTTGTATTTGTAGGAGTAGCACTTATTGTTTGAGTTGTGGTTGGTGTTGTACTGGTAGTTGATGTTGCTACTGGTCCTGCGGTAGGCAAAAGACCTGATGTACACTGAGATGAATTCAAACTGCTTGTTACAACTATATTCCCCTTATTTCCTGATTTATCTACTACATATATTGATGCGTTATATTCATCAGTTCCATTTGCACTACTAAATACGTATTGCCCCTGATTAGCAGGAACAGGTCCAAATGGAATTGGCTGAGAACTTGAAGAACTCAAATCATTAATATCGCCCATCACACTGTATGAACTGGATGTTTGTGATGGAACAGACCATTCAACAGTTAGTGAATTATTAGATGTAGATGATGAACAAACAATACTGTAAGAAGTCAGCTGAGGAATATTTGATGTATTCGCAGATTGAGAACTTTGGTTCTTTTTATTTAAATTTAAAATGTATACTGCTGATAATATACTTCCTAGTACAATAACAACAGCTACTACAGCAATAACTACAAAAAGAACTTTCTGATTTTTCATAAAAACAAATACTCTGCAATCATATTATTGCAAAAAGATGCAAATAGTCAACTTTTATATTTTCTAGTTATTACTCGACGCATATTTCTGAATATTTAATAAATGTCCTTGAAGAGATGTCGCAAAGTGTAAAACTCCGTTCGAATCAGAAACAAAGTAAAGGTAATTACTTTTGGGACTATTTAAACAATCATAAAAATCAGTAGCAGATATTGAAGATATTGGTGTTGGAGGAAGTCCTGTGTTTATTCTTAAGTTATATGGTTCATCCTGCAATAATTCACTTTGAGAAATATTAGGACTCCACCATGTAAAATTATTTGGATTCTGAGAATAGTTTTGTGTATCGTTATAGTACATTATTGTTGTATCAGTTCCAAGCGTCATATTCAAATTTAGCCTGTTTAACAATACGCTTGTGGCTAATAATTTATCAGAGTTTGAATTTGCCTCTTTTTCAACAATCGATGCTAACTTAACTAAATCATAAAATGATAGAGAGGAGTTATTTATTGAATATTTTTCATAAACTTTAGTATTGAAATTAGACAAAATCATAGATATCAATGATTTTGCATTCGTATTTGGAGATATTATGTATGTATCTGGATACAGGAAGCCTTCTAAATTTGCAACTCCACTTAGAAATGGATAGTTAAACAAACTTGGATTATTGAAATAGTAATCAAAATCACTTATGCTAATATTTTTATCCTGGTTATGTACAAATTCAGCGATTTGATATCCCCTCATTCCCGAATAGAAGTAAACTTTCTCTGTGAATTGACCGTTTTTTAATACAGACAATATATCTTTCAAACTCATTCCATGCATTAATGTATACTCACCTGCTTCTATATTCTCTTTTACAAAATACCTTTCATAATAATAGAAAAATGTTGAAGATTTTACAGCTCCAACACTCTTTAAATTTTTTGATATTGATGCTATTGACTCACCAGAGTTAATTGTAAATGAGATATTTGCAGGAACTGTATATGTAAAATTACTAGATACATAAAAGTATCCAGTAATAACCATTGAACATACTAAAATAAATAGAAGTATGATTGTAAAGATAATGTATTTTTGTAGACTTCCTTTTGCTCTATTCATAATTCTCATCAAGGTAACCTTGCAGTATCATACGTGCAGACTCATCATCAACATACTTTCTATTTTTTAATAAACTGTTCTTTTCAATTCTAGTTATTCTTGAACTCATAACTTCATTAACATACTCTATTTTAATTGATTCAAATTTTTTAGATTCAAATATTTCTTTTATAAAAAGAGCCATTTTACTGTCTGATAAATCTTCATTCAATGGTAATCCAACAAGCATCATATCAAACTTTTCTTTCTTGAATATATTTATTAATTCATCTATATCCGATTTTATTATTTTATATCTCATTGCAAATTTTGATACAGAATATGCTAAGCCAATTCTTTTTGTTCCATAATCAACACTAAGAATCTTCATAATAAAACGGCTCTTATTCTTTTTACATCACTGCTAATATTCTCCATCTTCGTAATCTTAAATTGTCCAAGTTTACTTGTATTTTCAACATGAGTTCCTCCGCATAACTCTTTTGAAAATGAATCATCACCTATTGATACAACCCTAACATACTCTCCGTATTCATTTGTAAATAACCCTATCGCACCACCTTTAATTGCTTCTGTATACTTGGTACTCGCAATATTGACTACATTTCTACCCTTTATTTTCTCATTTACTATATCTTCAATTCTCTTCAACTCATCATTTGTTGGAAGTCTATCTAATTTGAAATCAAATCTTAATCCATCAGAATTTAAAAATGATCCTCTTTGTGTTGCATCCTGACCAAATACATTTCTAATTGCAAAATGAAGTAAATGAGTTGCAGTATGGTTCATACTCGATTTCTCACGGTTTTTTTCATCTATCTTTAATATCACATCCATTCCTTCATATATCTTATCATCAATTTCATTTGTTGATAAATCAACAAAATGTAGGTATATTCCTGTTTTTGTTTTCTTTACATTGAATACATCTATTGTGAATTTCTCTGTATTTATAACACCTTTATCAGACTCCTGACCTCCACTGGTTGCAAAAAATGGCGTTTTATCAAAAACAAGAACTGCAAATCCTGTATATTTTTTTATCTTTAGAATTTTCGATTTTGAATATGTTTTTTCATATCCAATAAAATCAGTTTTTTCTGTTCCTACAAAATCTATTTCAATATCCTTACCTAATGTGAATTCGCTCCCTATTTTTGATCTATTTCTTTGTGTATTCAAACAATTCTTAAAATCTTCCTCCCATTTAGACTCATCATATTTTATATTCTTCAACTTTATAATTTCAATTGTGTTTTCAGCTTGAAGTCCATAACTGTCCTGCAATGTGAAAATATCTTCCCCTCCTATAATTCCATTATGTCTGTATATATCATCAAGTTTTTTACTACTTTGTGTTATTACTCTTCTGTATTTTTCAAATTCTGCAAAAAACACATCTTTTATTTTTTCAATAGAAAACGGACCATAAAAGTCTTCATTTATATCTATAATCTTTTCAATTATTGGAATTAATTTTTCCTTATCAATATTGTTATATACGAAAAATATTGAAAATACTCTTCTCAAAAGTTTTCTTAAAATATACCCTCTTTTTTCATTTGACGGAATCAATCCATCATTTATTAAGAAAACACTACTTCTTATGTGATCTGTTAAAATTTTAACTTGCTTAATTCCGTCACCAATATATTCAATTTTACATTCATTCGATATGACATTAACAATTGGTTTCATAGAATCTAATTCAAAAACATCAGATTTACCTTGTAGTACTGCTGCAAGTCTTTCAAGACCAGCACCTGTATCAACATTCTTTTGATGAAGAGGCACATATGCTCCATTTTCATCCTTGAAATATTCCATGAATACCCCAGCATTCCATATTTCTAAAAACCTATCGCAATCACAACCTGGTTTACAATCAGGGTTTGTACATCCTTCTATTCTTGTATCGTAGTAAATTTCAGTTGATGGGCCACATGGACCAGTTTCACCTGGTGATGCCCAGAAATTATCTTTCCAACCTAACTTTACTATTCTTGTTTTAGGTATACCAAGCTGCTGCCAGTATATTATAGACTCATTATCTTCAGGTATCCCATTTTCACCTTTAAAAACTGTAACCCAAAGTCTTTCCTTATCTAATTTGTATACATCAACTAGAAGTTCATATGCTAGGTTGCATGCTTCCTTTTTGAAATAGTCCCCAAATGACCAACTTCCAAGCATTTGAAATAGAGTTAGATGTCTACCATCTAACCCTATATCATCAATATCAGTTGATCTAAAACATTTTTGAACTGAACACATTCTTCTTGATGGAGGATCCTTCTTCTCAGTTAAATAATCAATCATTTGAACCATACCAGCATTAGTTAACAGTATAGAGTCGCTATCTGGAATTAATGATGAGCTTCTAGCTTCTAAATGTTTTTTACTTATAAAGAAATCCAAGAATTTATCTCTTACATCAGATGTATTCATATTAATTTTATATATTTAATAAAAGAAAGGTGACGGTGGGATTCGAACCCACGAATAACGGTTTTGCAGACCGATCCCTTAACCACTTGGGTACGTCACCCCTTATTCTTTGTTTTAATAACATATACATACATTAAGAGTTTAAAACAACAAAAAAAACTCTTTCGCAAATAAATTTACAACAAAAATATAATATATGCCAATCGCTGTTTCATGTATTATATCATAACTAAAATATAAAAATGGAATTAATACAACGAATTTATTTACTTGCTACTTCCACCTATATACTCTGGTCTTATTTCTTTGAGAATCTGATCTCTTGTTCTATCAAATTCTTCCTTAAATTCTTCTTTTGACTTGCCTCCCTTTTCGTCAATTATATCTAGCTTAGATTCAAGTGTAGCAAGTGAACCAAGCTCATGTTCAAATAGTAACTCAATCTCTCTTTTCTGGTTCCGTTTAAGTTGAAACATCCTTAATGACATAAATCCAACCATTAATAGTAGGACTATTATTGGCAGTATAAATAAAAGTGCAGCAGTTGTATTGTTAAAATACCCCTGTACAATTGTTTGAAGTCCGCTGTTTGAATTAGTGCTGGTGCTTGAAGATCCGTTAGACACATAGACATACTTAATATTCCCTAGTGTAACAGTAACTGGTGGCTGACTTACAATTACAGTTGATGGTTGAGTAGATGATTTTGTTGTAGGGACAGGCGTTATTTTTGATACAAAGGCACCTGCACTTACACTAACTGCAGTGTATGTTACAGTAGGAGTTGATGTTGTTTTTGTACTAGTAGTAGGTGTAGGGGTTGATGTCTGTGTAGAAGTTATACTTGCTGTTGGGGTTGCAGTAGCTGTTGCTGTTGGAGTTGGTGTAGAAGTTGGTGTTACAGTTGTTCCACCTATTCCAGGAGAAAAACTTGAATACGAACTTGGTGCTATTGCATATGATGAACTTCCAAGTGATGTTGTAGTATTTTGTGGATTTGTATCAATATTGAAACTTGCATTTCCACTATTAACAAAACTTACAGTACCGATTAGTATATTACTTCCTGTTAATCCACTAGACCCGTATACACCACAAGAGATATATATGGCATTGCTTGGCATTGAAGCGCTTGATGGAACAGATAAATTACATTTGCTATTATTGTTTGATGATGTTACATTACTAGCACCTGTATAATCAACCTGAACTCCAATAGTTCCGACTCCGTTATTTTGTGTGTTCATATACACACCAATTTCATTTGAAGATATACTCGATAGATACAAAGTAACATCACTTGAAGCTGATACAATAGATATACTGCCTAAAATAGACGTAAAAAGTAACAAAAAGATGACACTTAAGGCAGTTTTCATAGTATCTACTCAGAAGATATTATAACTGAAATTTTTTGTTTCGTGAAGTAATTCAACATATTAATAGGTTTTGGGGAATTGAGCATTATCTTACTAGTTTTAAGCACATTTATTGAAGTGTCACCATATGCAAGCGGCTTGAATTTCAAAATTAATATATTATTCTTTCCATAGAATCCTGGTGATGGAACTCCGCATGTTAAATTTATAATGCCATTTTGGTAGTCAACATTTTTTTCTATATAGTACTGACAAAATGATTGCGTATATTGGTAGTCTGTTAACTCTAGGAATTGTGGGTTATATTTTATATGTACATCAATTGCGTTTATATAATTCCCCTCAGTGTTTAAAACTATATAATCTGTAAATACATTCCCAAGTGTAATATACCCCTGATATTTCTGTATAGTCAGCACATTCATAGTAGAGATTGAGTTATTAGCAGGAACAAGTAAAACAATAACATATGTTACTATTAAAAATATGAATGTATATATTTTCTTCATCTTCTTATTTTTTTCTTACTTTTTTATTACTTTTTTAATATATTTAATTATTCACGTACATGTTGTAAAAAAACCGGCAAAGGCATACGAACCACCACCCCCCGACTTACACACTCTTTCCCCAATAGTACATCATTATACTGAAGTCTAGTATATTTACAATTCCATCATGGTTTATATCAGCTAAGCTGCTATTTGATCCCCAATAATATACTAGTATACTAAAATCACTTATATTAACAATTCCATCACAATTTAAATCTCCTTTTGATATGTCACAATTAGGCTGTGGGTTACTGCTTCCACCTGCAGATACTATAGTGAAATTAACTGTAGATGATGTTGGAGAAGGAAGTGAATACTGAGTATTCAAATATGCATCAAGTGTGTACACTCCTGGCAACATATTTGAAGTTTGCGTATATGTATATACAAAATTCCCATTGTTATCTGAAGTTGTTGGAACCTCAATTCCCTGCGAAACAAGATTAATTTCTACATTAGAGTTTGGGACCCCTTCACCTGTTATTGTGAATGAATTACCTTGAGTTATCTGCGTAGGAGACACACCTGTAATAATTGGTGATAAAATAATATTATTAAATGTATTGGTTTGATATGGAAGAAGATAATAACTTTCTGTCAGTGTAGTTGTTAAAAAATTTTGATTATCAATTCCATATATACTAAATGTGTGATTGCCAGGATTCAGTCCAGTCATCTCAATTTTAAAATATCCTGTTCCATTTGGAGTACCAGTACCAAGAGTTGCACCATTTTCATCTACCGTTATGAAATCAGTTGGGTACGCATAACCTTCAAGTACGACTGTAGACAGGTATGGCTCAACTGATACGACAGATTCTATTCCAGATTTTGTCTCACCTGGATTAACTAAACCGCTTGCAAACACATTTACACCTTGAGAATCACTTGATAGGACTAATGTTTCTGTATAATCAGCCTGATTGTATGGGTTAGTTGCCTCAAAACCGGTTATTGTAATACTTTGCCCTCCAACAATTGACAAGTTAGTTAATACAATATCGTTTTGTTGATTCACACTTGATACCAATCCATTTGCTGGATTTCCATATACAAATGAACCACTCACTCCAATATTAGATATGTTTATATTTCCATAATACGGCATCTCTAAAATAACGTAATCACTTGGAGAAATGTTAACATCACTTGGCAATGTAAAAGTTAATTCATGTTGAACAGAAATATCACCAGGAGAAAGAGATGTAACAACATCATAAAGATTTTGCACGATTTCACTAGCATAAACTTTACTAAATACTAGACAAAAAGCTAGTACAAATATAAAGGATATTCTAAATATCTTCATCACCTCACTAAACAGTATAGCCTGAAGTTCTATCCTTGAGCAATTACTTTCAAAGCCTTTGAAAGTCTCTTTCTACCAAAGATAATAAGTAGGACGAAAAGCAAGACTATACAACCAACAACAATACTTGTTGTTATAAACCACATTGGGAAAATGTAGAAGGTTGTTGTGTCAGTAATATTATGATCATTCTTAGTTCCATATGTCGCTATAAGCGTAGCCGTGTATTTACCTATCATACCAGTTGCTCCCCAGTTAGTAATCATTATTCTACTTGCTCCAGGAAGAACGTTCTCACCATTTAAGCTTATTTCATCTACCTTAGCACCAAATATATTTGTTAATAATATATATCCACTTGGTTTTTCATATACATCACCATTATCAGTAATTTTTAAACTTAGCGGTATTGGCCCGTTATATGAAAAATTGGGTGCACTAAAATTATCAACTTTAACATTTTCTGTAACATTTCCTGATACTGTTAAAAGTATTAAAGATACTTGACCTGATGAAACATTTGCTACACCAGGAACTGCATTAACTGCCGTTTGAACTGTAATTGCACCATCATGAGTACCAGGTTCAGCATTATTAGGAACCACTATATTATAGTTAACAGACTGAGATGAGTGCGCAGGAATAGTTAATGTAGTTGAAGAAAGATTTATCCAGCTTGCCAAAGAATATGTGCTATCAACAGAACCTGGTGTTAATGCGACAAAACCTTGATCACCACTTGGTACAAAATTTTCTGTAGACAAATTGTACGTATTTGCAGTTGAGCTTTCATTTCTAATATCTACCTTTTCTGTTAGTGTATCACCTGGATTAGCAAAGACATCAATACTTGGAGGAATTAATGTTGTTTCAGTAACACTTTGTGCACTGACTTTCAAATTCAGACTAAAGACAAACAAGAAAAATGATAGCAGAAAAAGAATTGATAATATCTTAATTCTCATTTTTTCTATTGTAGTAACATATTTTTAAAAAGTCAATTACTTACACGCTTTAATACATAAGAGCGAACAAAATCAATATTATATGATGTATATTAGAGTTATAAAAAAAGGTAAAAAGTAATAACACATTGTTACAATTTTTAACTGAACCAACATATATATCAGAAGCTAATTAATATAAAGAACAGATTTTTCTTTAAATATCTTTTTTATTGTATAATTTACAAAAGAAATACAAGAATATGAAAAAGGGATTTTTAATTCTATTAATACAATTCATTTTTGTATTCTTTGTGTTGCAGTTATTTCAAGTAGTATATGCATCGACAATATCAGTATCATCGCTTTCATTAAGTGATAATGTGTCTCTTGACTCTTCGGTAACATATTCACTCTCATTTTCAACTGTAACGTCTTCTACATTAACGTCAATCGAAACAGAATTTGCAACAACAAGTTCAGGAACTATACCTCCAACACATATGAATCTTTCAACTGTATCCCTTGGTGCAATATCAGGTATAACTGGATCAAATTGGACACTTAATTCTACTGATTATACTGCTGGAATTCTGTATGTACAAAATGGTTCAGGACAGAATATACCTGCAAGTACTGATATACAGATTACACTAAATAGTATTACAAATCCTGAAGTTGGAGATTGCGGTGGAACATACTATGATACTTGCTATCTTCAGATAACTACTTTTGATGGTGTTACACCTATAGATTCAGGGTATGTAAGCTTTGGATTAGAAAGTAATCCACAACTTACATTCAGTTTGTCTAGTATTGGTTCAGGGACAATAGAGAATGGAATAACGACTACAACATCAACATCCATTAGTACTCTGCCCCTTGGTTCAATAGCTCCATATCAATTTGTTGCAGGTAGTTATGAACTTAGTTTAACTACAAATGCCCCAAATGGGTATAGTATATATTCATGGCTATCATCACCGCTGATTGGTACATATTATGGAAAGGATATATCGCCTTTTAGTGCAACGGGTGCAAGCTGGACAACACCTGTATCTTGGACTAGCCCAACTGGTTCTGTTGATGGAACAAATACATGTTGGATAGGTGCAAATACATCTGACACTTCTGTCACTGGTTGGTCAAGTGGTAGCAATCTATGGGGTCCACTTGGTTCATCACCTCAACTTATTTCATATTCAAATACATCTGTACTAACTCAGAAGAATATCTTTTTTACAATTGGTCTTGAATGTAACGCATTGCAGTCTCCAGATGTCTATTCATCACAACTTAATTTCTCTGTAGTTCCTAGTTATTGATGTTATTTCTATAGAATGTACTCGCATTGTTCCATTCATTCATTGCTCTGTAGGTGTTTATAACGCCGTTGAAGGCCACTGAACTATTTAAGTTAAGTAGATACGCAGATTCATAATAGCCTAATGCAGTTTTGTAATCTCCCATAGAGTAATTAGAATTCGCCATGCTTATATAGTCATTGTATGAATATACATGAACTATATAGTTAGAAGTATATTCATTAATATATTTTTCTGTTAATGAACCAGTTGAAAGGTAAATACTTTTTAGACGTATAGAATCATATTCATTTAGAAAATCATGTGAGTATTGTTTCAATCCTTCATCAGTCAACACTTTTGCGAAGAAAATATCCTCTGTTTCAAAATCTGTATATAGGGATACTTTATTCATGTCAATAATATAAGGATTTACTCCTTTAAGCATAGCGTTGATGTTTGAGATATTTTTCAAACTACTTGCCAATTCAGTTTTATTAATCTGAGGATTTACAACAACTTTTAATGTATAACCATATGGCACTGTAAAATACGGGTTACCATACACTCCTATATTTTGTAAATCAGTCTGATCTGGAAAGTATAGGTATATGTTTCTTGTATCTATATTTTTTGCAATCATGTATTTTAATACAGATGTATCATCTAGACTTTTTGATGTTAATAACCCAGGATATTTACTTGAATTGAAATAGTGTTCATATTCTGTGATTGATAATGGTATTAAAGTTATATCAGGTGCTACGTTCTCTACATAATGCTCATAGAACATGGGAAAACACGCAGTATCATTGAAACATATCATTATAGAGTTTTTTGGAAGTGAATTTAAAATATATTTAGAAGAATCACCTAAGAATGTAAAATTCCTATTGTATTCTTCACGTATATTAAAAATGAACAAAACTGGAACTGAAAGTATCAATACAGTTATGCTTATATATTTCATAGAATTTTTTAAACTGAGCATATTAAAAAAACTAAAGTATTTTGTTTTATTATTGTTTTTAATTACTCCAATTTGTTTTGGGTCATTGAATTTATTTAATATGTAAGAAATTGTGAAAAAAGACATAATACCAAAAAATATTTCTCCTTGTATATATAGCCTCATCTTTATAGCGATATCTGTATACAATGATGCAGTTCCATTTTCAGTGGTGTAATTTACTGGAAAATATCCTCCAACAAGTACATCCGATACAAAAAAATTTGATATGACAAGAATCTCAAATCCTCTGTTATATATATATTTAAAGATTGAATTTTTCTTAGTATTTTTAAATACTGAATTGTTAATTTGCTCTTTAAAAAATAGGGCAATGATTAAACCTGCAAAACTAAACACAAAGAATATATTAAAATCCTGCAATAGATATATTAAAAAGTGGTATATCTCTATGAATGAATTCTGAATTGGAAATGTTCCGATATATGATGATAGTACACCACTGGTGGTATTCCTTTTATAGTCATTTCTAAAGAAATCATTCACCAATGAATGAATAGAATTTATACTTCCCCAGCCAACAGGAGAGTTACTATTTGACAATATGAATAAGTACATATATATCAATGAAACTAATATAGAAACTAATAGGATGAATTCAATTAAATAAATAATAAATAGTTTTGTCCTCTTATTCTTTGGAATGTTTTTAATCCACCCTACGAGCAGGAAAAATAATATTGGTGGAAAAACAACAATACTCTCCTGCTGATTTGCAATCATTGCTGAAAAAATAACTGCAAAAATTAATATGTAAAAGGAAATACGAATATATTTTCTTCTGTTTTCATCTCTTTCAAATGTGTTAAATAATAGGACTGAAATGAATATTAATAAGACAATTAGAAGATTATTCAATGCAAATACTTCAGCAACTGAAGAATATATTGCATAATACAGTGAGAAACCTAATCCAAAAATAGTTAGAAGTATAGATAAAATGACATTTTTAGAGTTTTGTACTCGTTGTCTGTAATATATGTACACAAGGAGAAAAATTAAACTTAATGTTATTGATGAAAACAGAGCTGATAATATATTAACCTTGTACGCCTCAGACCAAGGTATATTCTTTAGCAAAATTAACCATACCCTTCCTAGTAGCATATATAAAGGATACCCTGGTTGGTGAGGATTTCCGTTTGTATATATTGCTGTAAGCATCTCACCATTATCTCCATAGTTTGAAACAGTAACAGGTGCAATTAGTGAATAAAATAGAAAGAAGAATAAAAATATGCTTATTGAATATATATACATATTCAATTTTTCTATTCTTGTATATTCTCTATTTGTATTTTTTATCGTTTTATTACTCATATTTTCTATACAGCTGGTCTTTTAACCTCAATTAAAAGATAATATATATAAATATATATGTCTAGAGTTCTTGAGATTAATGTAACAATAAAGAAGAAAAGGATAAAAAGAAATATATTTTTATTTGTATTTGTTATTTTGACTATTAGTCTTGTTGGTTTTGGAATATATAAAATAATTGAATTCAATAATGAGCAAAGTAAATTATTGCAAAGTGACATATCATCAATACAATCAAAACTATATAAATCACCAGGAGTAGATAGCTCCTATATTGAAAATGAAGCTATAAACTCAACGCTTCCATACTCTCAAACAACCTGGAAAGTTATAGTTAACAGAGTGTACTATTATCAGATGGAGTACCCTACAAATACAACTGGATTCCAAAAGAATATTGACGGATCAACAATATGGTTACTAAGAAGAGATGGATATATATTTAAATTAAATATATTTCAATATAGTGGAACACCAGATCAGTATATAAATTCAATTGAAAATATAGGTAACTATGCTATATCTAAGACTACATTCAACGGTCAAAGTGCATTAATGTTGACTGATACAAACAATACAGATAAATTCAAAGGAAATGAAATTGTATTGAAATATAAAGGGAATATGTTTGTTATATGGTTTCTTCAAATTGACAAAAACACACATCCAAATGACTATTTAAGAGAACAAGTTATATTAAGCAATTTTGGTTTTATTTAGGAAGGACATCATCTACGCTTCTTCCAGTTCTCAATCTAGCTGACAATAAATAGAGAATAGCTTTTATCCTTCTAATCATTATGCTGCCTAGTATCTTTTCATTAGGGTTGACGAAAAATTCCAATACACCTCCTCTTCTTCTTCCTTTCGACAAAGCTCTACATAGAGCGGATGGTGTAATACTTTCTACTAAATTAGATGCCTCCCTCGATTGAGGAATAAATGAAAACTGTTCCCCATACATTATTTGAGTGCCCAATGCTAAGATTACATCAATTGGGACTCTTCTAAATAATTTCTTCATTAAAATACCTAATGCTGATGCCCTATCTTCTTTACTACTAGTAGAAATACGCTTTATTTCTTTATTGCTTAGTCTTCCACAGAATAATTTTGAGCTTCTTCTACTGGTACTGTCATATTGGAATATATGGACATACACAGCATAACCAAAATCTGTCATAAGTATTAATGGAATACTATGTCTTAATGCATATTCATGCAAAAGAGTCATTGCTTCTAGATCATCGACACTGCAGAAAATTACATCTGGTTTTAATGCTTCTATTTCATAAATATTTTTAGCATCTATGTTATAAGGATTTGTAATAATATTTGTCATTGGATAGATTCCAGCTATGTACTCTTTCGTTGCAATAACTTTTATTTCACCCACTTTACCTGTACCAACAGATAACCTAGGTAGATTTGCTTGCCCTACCATTCCACCATCAAATACAGCTAGTTCTGCAACCGGATAGCTTGATAATGCACTCAGAACTCTACTGCCCACGCTTCCTCCACCAACTACAGTAATTTTTTTCCCTCTAATTATATCACGTTGATAAGATCCTAAACTAATTCCGCGAGATTCAGATAGAAATTGTTTTACTACAATTTCAAGTTGTCTTTCAAGTTCACCTAGCGTAAGACTATATTCCTGACATCCTGGCTCTAATATACCCCGTTTCATAAGTGAAATTATACCATCTATATTTTCTGAAACATATCCCATAACATTTTTTCTCCCTTTATCTCCATATTTATTCCTGTATGGATTGAATTTATCACCTAATTTTCTATTAGGATAAACCTTTCTATATAATTCAGTCAAACCATTTCTCCCAATCCAATAAAACGGATATTTTTTTATGAGATTTTTTACTTCATCTAAATCATAATTTAAATTACTACCAATAAGTTTTATTTCAAGACCAAGAGATTTAATTATTTCCACAAGCCTTGGTTGGAGTATTGCTGAAACATTAGAATCATTACTCTTTCCTCTTTCTTTCGATACTTGAACTACCTTAGTAAGTATATATAATAAATTTGCTAATTTAACAACCGGATCCTTAGCTTCTATTGCTAATCCTCCGATTTCTATATAATCATAATCCACCCCACTTTTTTCGAAAATACTAGATCCTGGAGAAACACGTGCACATGCATTATTTGTTTTTATAATGATTTCACTATCATTGTAATTCCTCACATGTTCTCCAGCACAAAAATCTCTTTGATATAAATTAACTGCAATTGATCCTGGGTCTGTTCTAGTACCTGTTCCAGTTATTTTTTCTAATTCACGTTGAAGTTGCAATAGCGATGGATTAGTAGCAGGCGTATAAAAATTTTTGCCTTCTCCTTTTTCTGTAGATAAACTCATTCTACCCTCGCAGTTTATACTATATATCATACAAAGTCAATAGATAAAGGATATAACCGAGGATGGAGAAAAAATATCAGACTCTTAAGATTTTATAACCACTTAGATAATTGAAATGGACATAACAATGCAGTATTATTGTTTTTGTATATGTATTTTCAAATAGTTATTTTGCTACTAACTATGACATATAATTTCTATTTCCTGTATTCTACTAAATTCAAAAAAACTGTAATACTTTTTTCGCTATGGGTTTTCTCTACTGAAATAATGTTTTTAATATCATCAATATCATTAAATATTTCTCAATCGACAGTTGCAATACTATATGAAATAAGATTAGTAATGTTTGTATCAATTATAATGTGTTTTTTATTTTTAATATTCGTTGATTCATTCCCCGATGGTAAAAAAATTTTATCAATCAAATACACTATATTAATATCATTCTTTGCAATAGTTTTAGGAACCTTAACTTTGACGCCTTTAATGTTTTACTCCATAAAGATTATAAACGGAAATGTTATACCAGCATTTTTCCCAACACTTTATATTTTTCCATTATATTTTGTAATGACATTATTTAAGGGATTATACTTATTATATAAGAAGTATAAATCATCGTATTTTAACAATAAGATTATTTTAAAAATATTCTTATATTCATTTTCGCTTCTGATTCTTTTTACGTTAATATCTAATTTCTTATTACCTATTTTCTTCAAATATTCAGACTTGATGCAGCTGGGAAATTTATCAGTATTATTTTTTTTTATTATTACAAGTTACACAGTAATTAGACATCGACTTTTTGATATATATTTTGCAATCAGAAACTTCACAATATATTCTTTTGCATTTATTTCAATCTATATACTATTTATTCTTCTTTTCTATATACTAAGGGTAACAGTAATTGATGAAAATTTATTAATCTATTCAGCAATAATTGATCTAGTATCATTAATATCTATACCATCCGTAATAAGATTGTCAACAATTATAATGGATAAGATATTCTTTAAAAGAGCAATATCACAGAAAATAGAAATAGAGAATTTAAATAGAAAAATAAATGAAATAAGGACATTAGATGAAATCTATAAATATATTCCACTTGAGATTTCTAGATTATTTGGATTCTACAAAATAGAAATCATCAATGATAGTGATTATAGGTTTTTAATTCTCAGTAAATTCTTCAATAATAACAATAATAATAATAGAAACATATTATTTTTTACTGAAGATGATTATACAAAATATTCCAATATTACTAGCGAAAAAGATTTAACTGCAATATATCCATTCATAATAAACAATGAAGTTAAAAGTTTATTATTAATTTACAATAAAATAACTAAAGAACCTATATACTCTAATGAAGTTTCTATTCTAGAAGATATTTTGAATAGAGTATATATATTAATAGTAAATGCCTATTTATATGAAGATATAAAATCCTTTAATGAAAAATTGCAGGACAAAATTAGAAATGCAACATTGAAGTTAACTGCTAGAAATATAAAATTAAAACATACCCTAAAACATGAGAGGGAAGTCCTAAGACTTGAAAGAGATATGCTTGATATAATGGGACATGAATTAAGGTCCCCTGCTACAGTAATCAAATTAGCAACATACATGCTTGAAGGTGATATTGGTGCTAACCCATCAACTGGGAAAAATATATCCAGAATAAAAGATTCTGTAGAAAGGCAGTTAAAATTAATAAACCTATATATAGATATAGCAAAATTTGATAACAAGAGATTAAATCTGACACTATCCCAAATTCATTTAGATAGAATGCTTGAAACTTCTGTTGAAGATCATATGGTTGAAGCAATGGAGAAATCTGAAATAAAATTAAGCTATGAAAAACCAGTTACATCAATTCCTATTCTAATTGCTGATTACACTAGAATACGTGAAGTTATTGATAACCTAATAAGTAATGCAATCAAATATACATCAAATGGACTTGTAACAGTAGGATGTTCTATTGATGGATCTTATGTTAAAGCATATGTAAGAGATACTGGTGAAGGAATCTCTGATGAAGATATAAAGAATGAATTGTTTCAAAAGTTCCATAGAATAGTAAATAAATCAGATAATGAATCAGAAGAGAAAATAATTGTAAGACCAGGTGGATCTGGATTAGGTCTATACATATCAAAAGGAATTATAGAATTACACAATGGTAACATATGGGCTGAAAGTAAACTACATGTTGGGTCAACATTTTTCTTCTCACTTCCAATCCCTTCAAAAGATGAGATTCTAAAATATCCAGAAACCCCAGTTATACAAAATAGGAATCCAAACCTATTTAAGAATATGTGATATATACTTTATTTTAAAAGAAAAATAATTCAATATTAATTTTTCAAGCTATAATATTTTTTGCATTAGTTATTTTTTTTGTGTACAATGTCATATATAAATATGGAAAATAATTCACAAAGCAAAGTATATGTAATAGCAGGAGCAACTGGTGTCATTGTTGCAGCACTATTTTATTTAATCGTAAGACATGTATTCTCAGTACATTCAAGAACAATTGACATATTAGTAGGATTAATAGCAGGTGTTGTTGCAGGTGCTATCTACTATTTTGTAGTTGGAAAGAAAAAATAAAAGAAGCGAAATTACTAGCAATAAATAATCAAACAGGATTTCTAGTGGTTTCCGCTGTCTTCCAGATGTGATGGTCTATCTTCCTTTTATAATCCCTTTTACCTAACCATCTGCTATACATTTCTGTTAGGATTGTAAATATAGTGAAGATAGAGTTTCTTATTGGATGTTTTCTAAATTCCTTACTAGGAAGAATCTTTTTGAATATTAAAGATATTATCCTTGTTACTCCAAGTGTAGAAACTCTGTAGCTATATTCTTTTTTAGCTGACATATGACCTGCGTAAATTCTTCTTCTTTGAGATATGAACTCAGCAACAGTCTCTGGCCCTTTATTCTTAATAATTGCTTTAGGAACATATTTTGCAGTATACCCTTGCCCTTTTATTAATGCCTCTATATTAACTTCATCTACTGCACTTAAAATAGGGATACCCTCAAATTTTTTTCTAAAACAAATCACCTCACCCATTTTAGGATCTTTAAGAGATATTTCATGATGCAAAGTCCACATCATCCACACCATATAACCTGTCAACGACTCAGTCTTGTTTACTGGAACAGGGTGAGATCCAGTTATACCAATTTTCTTATCGAAAAATGGTGAAACTAGATGCTCTATAGTATTTTTTAAAGGAACTGTATCAGCACTTTCAAGAACAACAATATCTTCCTTCGCTTTTTCAACTAATAGATTGACTGCACTAGCTTTTCCTTTCCTATTTATCTGAGTAATTAATTTTATCCTACTGTCATATCTTGATTCTCTCAATACTATTCTATCTGTGTTGTCAGTACTTCCTGAAGAAATTACAATAATTTCTGTAATAGAAACATTCTTCAATTTTTGTTTTTCAATAGCCCTCAAAAGCCTTAGAATATTACGTTCTTCATTATGAGCTGTTATTCCTACGGAACAATATATTTTTCCTTTTCTCATTTATGATAATATGTATTTGTTAAACTTATAATACGGTGAAAAATTATTTGAGTCAACAATCAATTAGGAACATTAGAATAACAAAAAGAAACGTTATTAGTTTTTTCATTTTCTTTTTCGTTCTTGTAATTTATTCTATTACATTACCACTCCATCATACTGGATTTGCAGACAGTGATGAACTAGCTTTAAGTGGGTACTATCTAGGAGTGGCACATGCACCAGGATATCCAATATATATTCTTTTATTGTATATATTTGAACACTTTCTACCTCTAAACATAAGTGTATACTCTAAAGGTGGATTTCTAAATTCTGTCATTTCATCTATCACACTTGTGTATTTTTTCAATCTATCACTTGAAATATTTTCTTTCTTAAAAATAAAAAGGGTGAGTGAAAAAGTAAAGAAAAAAAAGTACAGGTTTGTAGATTTTATTGAAGAAGATACACTTAATGAAGATGTAAAAATATTAATTTCACTTGGCACAACACTCTCATTAGCCTTTAGTCTTCTATTCTGGCTGTATTCAATAATTCCTGAAGTGTTTTCTTTCAACAACATGCTAATAACCTTAACACTATTCTTTCTATTAAAAACAACACGATATATATTTTACAAGGATTCCGCAGACTCACAAAGAAAAAGACGTAATATCGTAGAAATAAATTTATGTTTAACATACATTTTCTTTGTATTAGCAATACTTAATTTACAAACATCTGTTGTCTTAGCACCAGTTGTAATTCCATATACAATATATATTCTTATTAAGCTTGGATATTTTAAAGAGATTAGTAAAAAAATATATGTATATATATTTTTTATTCCAATTATACTCTACTCTGTATATTCCTTCTTATTGTACATGTATTCAAAATATTCAGTAGCTCCATTATCTTGGTATTTGCAGCCTACAATAGGGAATATTTTTAAATACTTCATGCGAGAGAATTATATTCAAGCAAGTAGTAATAACGCATATATTCATGCGATTAATTTAGCTGAAATATTTCAACAAATACCACTTTATATAAAATATGATTTCTATGGAATAGTAATGATTCCATTAATATTATCATTAATAGGCTTTATATTCCTCTTTTTCAGACATAAAAGGTATTTTTTTCTTATTGGAGGTTCGTTTCTATGTGCATCTGTATTCCTACCTCTATATATTGGATTTCCGCAGGATAAATCTTCACTGGCAATGTACTTTGGAACTATAGCAACCAGTCAAAGACAAGATATCTTTGGACTATTGTTCATATATCTATTAGCAGGAATTGGTGTATATTCAATATTTCTTCTATTAAAAAGAATACAAATACAATCAAAAATATATTCATTTAATATTTCTAAATTAATTCGATACATATTTTACGCAATTGTATTGGTATTTCCAATTCTACTTTTAATAGAAACATATCCTCAAACAAATTTGAGAAATTTTAATAGTACCTATGACTTTGCGATAGCATCTATCAATGAAACAAAAGGAAACAGTGTGTTAATTTGCTTCTCTGATATATCATGTTTTAGTGATCTGTATGCTGAATATATTGATACTAATGTAAGGAAGATAGAGATAATACCATATAACAACGTTATAACCAGTTCATACTATGAGAAGAAAGGCATCAAAACGGAGCTTTTTAATTATTCAGAAAATCCATATATATTAGAAGATATACTTTCCTACAACATATACATTAGAAAAAATGTATATGTACAGGATTTAACTAGCGACTATTTATCATACCTTGGGCTTGATGGTAATGCATATTACCTTATACCAAAAGGATACATCTATCTTGTAAGTGATACAATTCCAAAGTCAAACACAATACAATTTAATTACAATGTTTCAAAGAGGTACAACCAGTCATTCAACACAAATACAAAAAATTATTGGTTTAGGTCATATGAAGACTATCTATCAAAACCAATAACTGAAACCAGTTACCTTTATTGGTTTGAAGGAAATAAGGAACTAGCAATAAGATATGAGAATGAAGCAAAGGCATACGATAAATACATAACTCAAGGAGCATATATTTCATCGATAAACGAATACACTACTAAAACAAGTCCATTAACTGCAGGAGATACTACAAGAACAAGTAATGAAGATTATCTCCTTGCACTAAGTGATGAAGGCAAATACAATAGTTATGTATTTCCATTAATAAAGTTCTCATTATTAAGAAACCCATATAATCTTCCCGCTAGAGTCCTTATTCAGAAAATCTATTCAACAAGTGGAACAAACTTCACCCAGGTATCTAAAGAGGAAGAGAATAACATCAAGCAATTACAGAAGGCCTTGTAATATTCATAGTATTGTTATATAACATAGGGGTTATGGCAAAATACGTGGAAAGCATAATTGCTAAAAAAGCTTTGGATCATGTAATGAATGAACAAAAAGAATCCCAGTCGGATAGCGTTCATAGTAGATCTTTTGATGTGGTAAACTTGACAGAAGGAAAAAAACGTGGAAAAATTGTTCAAATACTTGAATCAATTTATTATAAAATACTTGGTAGGCCTGAAGTTGATGATAAAGTACTGTACTACATAGTTTCAGAGCATATGGAGGAAAGCAGTGATAAAAATGTGCTTCCTAGAACAGTTATTATTACTGAGGATAATAATAGAATGAGAATTGAAATAAGGCCAAGAAGAATAGAGAGAGAAGCAAAAAAACTTATAACAAAGCTTGAACGAAATAAAATATCGGAGGAAGATAAAGAAATTGTTATTAACTATTTAAATAAAATAGTAAATGAACAAAAAAAACTTTTAAAGGAAAGGAATATAAACCCTGTGAGTTTTGTTTCTTCACTTTTCTCATATATAGAACATACTACTGAAGAAATTATTACTGAAGATGCATTTAAAGAGTTTAGTATATTTTATCCAGTAATTAAACTAATAGGTGAGGTTAAGAAATACGTAAAAAGAAGAAGAGAAATAAAAGCTATAGAATCTAGTGTATCCACAAGTAATGATAATAATAGTGAAAAAATTAATGCTAACAAAAAAGCAGAGACTAGCAATTCAAATAGTGCGGACAAATATAATAAAAATAGTTATATTATAGACCAATATAGAAAATCCTTAAAATCCAAGATATTTAGGTTTAATCTTATTAGTTTTATTAATACAGCAATTCCTATTGTAGGTATTGCAATTTCGATTGCTAAATTTGCAACATTGACAACATTAATTCCTACATTATTTATTAGTTCATCACTTCCATTAATTCTTGGTACAGGTTTAATAATGCTAGCTGGAGTTACAATGACTGCATACAATAGCCACTTATATAGATCAATTAAAATTGAAACAGAGAGATTAAAGAAAACAAGATTTTTTGAAAAATTAGGCATTCCGTTTGATTTTGAACAAGATGAATACAATGTATTTTTAACTAGAATAGTTAGATCTATAATACATGCATTTAGTCACGAACCTAAGAACTAACAATATATTAATTATTATATAAACAAAGATAGAGGTCATTAAGACCTCTATCTTATTGTCCATACTACAAATTAATCTCTAGTATGTTGCAACAGCGTTGTACTGTAATGTACCAGTATAAGTGTCAGCTGGTTGGTACACATCAGTTTCAACCTGATATGTAATATTTACAGTAGTTCCATTATCTGGAGCAGTTGATTCATCCACTGTGTTATAAGTACTGTCTACTGGTGCCCATTTGCCTGTTGGCGAAGACCAACCAGAAACCCTAGTATCGCTTGTATTAGCACCAATGAATGATGCTGTTGTAGAACCGGGGGTTGTAAGGTTAGATCCTGTAGGTGCCGTCCACGCAACTGGTGTAGCCCAAGAAGCACTATTAGCTTCAAATGGTTGAAGAACCTTTCCGCTAGTTCCTGTCATGCCTGTTGTCATAGCCATACTGACTGTATAACCGCTTAATGCGTTTGTAGTAACAGTAACAGATTGACCAGCCAAGGCTGATTGGTTAGCAGTGATATTTCCGAATGGAAGTGTGTTGTAAGTTGAAGTAGCAGTTAAAGTACCACCTGATGTGACAGTTCCTGATGCTAAACCAGCAAGAACCATTGTCAAAGCAGGGTCTACAGTAACAGATGCTGTGGTTGGAGAAACAAGTTCGTATGACGCAGAACCAGAGTCGACTAGTGTTGTTGTTCCTGTATAGGTAGCAACCCTAGCAAAACATGTACCAGTATTTGCATTACTGTTTGCTTCTGTACAACCTGATGCACCACCAATCTGTGGGTTAGTAATTGTTTGGAATGCTACTGTAACAGCAGTACTTCCACCCACGACTTGAGGTGTAGCGTTTGTAATACTCAATTCACCACCTGATGTACTAGCTAATGACCAACCTGTACCTATACCAGTTGTTGTACTCAACGTTGCACTGGTTAGAACTAATCCTGTTGGAACTGTAATACCTCCTGATGGAGTAGTAGCGTATTGAAAGTCAATTACATTAAGAGTAGCACTACTTCCTGTTGTAAATGAAAATGTATAGTTGGATTGTGTTGACGGCTCAGAATTTGACAAAGTAACACTCTTTGATGTTAATGTTCCTGAAGTCGCAAATGCAGGTGCAAGAGGCAGTAAAGCACCAGCTATCACTAAAGCAACCATTGAAAAAAATTTGGATAATTTCTTAATTATTGTCATAAAAAAATTTGTTCACCTCCTTAAAATGTTCTACATATAGAATAGAAAGAAAAACATCTGCTTGTCAAGTATTGTTATTTTGCTGTATTCAAAAAGGGAATATCATTTGATATAATTTGAATGAAAAGTGAAAAAGATATTAATTGCAACAGCATGGCCATACGTTAATGGTAAGATACATCTAGGACATGTTACAGGTTGTTTACTTCCAGCTGATATTTTTGCCAGATACAATCGATTAATTGGTAATGATGTAAAATTTGTTTCAGGAAGTGATATGCATGGAACTCCAACAGCAGTTCTTGCACAAAAAGAAGGTAAGACGCCTATTGAAGTTGCAAATCATTTTCACAAACTCGCCCAAGAGACAATAAGAATGTATAATATATCCTTCGATCTTTACACATCAACAGCAACTGATAACCATAAAGAATTAGTTTGGGAAATATTTAATAGATTAAAAGAAACAGGGGGAATAATTGAGAAAGAAACTGAACAAACATATTGCGAAAAGGAAGAAAAATTTCTTCCAGATAGATATGTAGAAGGAGTATGTCCAAAATGCGGATTTACTGGTGCAAGAGGAGATCAATGTGATTCATGTGGAAGTTTACTTGATCCTACAGATTTAATTAACCCTAAATGTAAAACATGCGGTGAAACTCCAAAAAGAAAGCTTACTAAACACATGTTCTTAGATTTAGAGAAATTATCACCAGCATTATCAAAATATGTTGATTCAAAGAAGAACATATGGAAAACAAATGTATTTAATTCAACAGAAAGTTGGATAAGTCAAGGGCTAATTCCAAGAGCTATTACAAGAGACATGGATTATGGAATTCCAGTACCTCTTGAAGGCTACGAAAAGAAGGTAATATATGTCTGGATGGAAGCATTACTTGGTTACCTAAGTGCTCCTAAAGAATTAGGTGAAGAAGTGTATAAGAAATATTGGTATGATAAAACAAGTGAAATTTACATTTTCATAGGGAAAGATAACATCCCTTTCCATACAGTTATACTTCCTGGCCTCCTTTTAGGATTGAACGACGATAAAATTAACTTGCCTACAAATATTGTCTCAAATGAATTCCTAAATTTAAATAACGATAAGTTCTCAAAGAGCAGAAACAACTTTATTGAAGCTGATTACATTGTCAGTAAATATGGAACTGACATTGCAAGAGCATATTTAATATTAATTATGCCAGAATATAGCGATAGTAATTTCACATGGGAAAATTTTGAAGAAAATATAAACGGTTCATTGATTGACAATCTAGGCAATATGGTAAATAGAACCCTTGTATTCCTAAAAAATATTTCTAAGAAGAATCCTAATATAACTGAATCAACGTTTAATAATTTATCCATATCAAAGGATATTGAGAAGATGATTAATGAAACTTATTTTAATATATCAGAATATTTAGATGGATCAGCTGGTAATAACTTGAAAAAGGATGATGATGATTCAAAAACAAAAAAGATATCATTCTCTTTAGCATTCAAAGAAATATTTATATTATCAAAAGAAGCTAACAAATACTTTGATACCAAGAAGCCATGGAAAGATGACGCACCAAATCAGACAATATATGACATGATTCAAATCATTTTCAATATAGCTATAATGTTATCAATATTTCTACCTGAAACTAAAGATAGGATATTCAGCCTATTAGGTTGTGAAAGCAAAACAATTAATGGTTTTGAATTCCAGGAATTAAAAGAAATTCACATACCGGACAACATAGAAGTACTTTTCAAAAAAATAGATATTGATGAAAATATAGATATATAAATATATATTATTAATTTATACTAAAATATATGCTAATTGATACTCATGCTCATATTCAAGAATTTTCAGATGATGAAATAAGACATATACAGAAATCCATGTATGTTATTAATATTGCATGTTCTATAGAGGAAATAGAGCGAACAGTTGATATATCAGAAAAATTCAAAAATATAAAATACTCACTTGGACTTCATCCAGAGTTGATAACAAACACAATAAGTTATGAGGAAATTGATAATATGATTTCAGAATTTAAAAAACTTGTTAATAAACATATGCCCATTGCAATAGGTGAAATAGGATATAACTTTGGAAAAACAGAAGATAACACCCTAGAAAAGCAAACATATCTTTTTGAAAAATTACTCAGTTTTTCAACTTCACTAAAATTACCAGCAATAATCCACTGTAGAGAAAATTGGAAAGAGTTGTTAGCAACATTTAGTAGGTTAAATAGTTCTTCTGGCGGTGTAATTCATAGTATAGATACTGACAAATTAAACTTAACTAAATTGCTTGATTTAGGATTTTATGTTTCATTGAACGGAATATCCACATTCAAGAGTGCAAATAGTATTCGCGGATTGATAAAATTTATCCCTCTTGATAGATTGTTAATAGAGACTGACTCACCTTTTCTTTCACCTGAACCAGTTAGAGGTAAACAAAATACTCCGCTAAATATAGACTATATTTATTCATTTCTCGCAAATGAATTTAATATAACAAAAGAAAAATTAATAAATACTGTACTTATAAATTCAGAAAATCTATTCAAATTCCCTAAGAATACTTTTTAAGAGCATCGTTATGAGTTGATATGTACATCTCTGGAAGCAATTGCGTTAATGATGATATTTTCTTATTATCATTGTCGCCAATAGAAATTATCGATATATCTTTTCCAGTTATTTGATAAAATGTTGATATGTATTGTAGACACACTCCGCATGGGAATGTAGGTCTATTAAATGCTACTACAACAGCTTTAAACTTATATTCTCCGTTACTAATTGCATTATTAATTGCACTTCTCTCAGCACAAGTTCCAAGACCTGAAATGAAAGTTTCAACACTACAACCAGAATATATTTTATCTGTATAAGTTACAACACTAGCACCCACTGGAAATCTAAGATTAAGCGTAAATGCATTGTTCTTTGCAATTCTTGCTTTCTTTATTGCTTCTGCTACAATATCATCACTCAAAAATATATCATCCATAGTAATTTATTAATTATATCAGTTGGAGAAAATACTTTACAACCTAGAACAATTTCTACATTAAAAAAATACTGATTCTATTGCATTCTTTTACAATATATAATTATACAGTATAATTGCAAGTGTTAATGTGTTCTACCCATTCCTGGAAGCATATATATCCCATGATAGGAATCCATATTTCTTAAAGAATCCAGATGAAAATATCTTATTTGTTATATCACGTTTCATTTTGAAATCAAGCATTTTTACGTATTTGTAAAAGATACTCAGTTCCTCATATGAAATAGGTGTATATGTTTCAGGTAAATATCCATCACCTTCTCCAAAACTATGCAAATAATCATCTACAAGTTTCTTTTCACTATTATTTAAATGTTTAAAATCACTATGTATAGTTCCTGCTTCCAATCCCATTATTGTATATATTTTTGAATATTTTCTATCAACTGTTTTAAGATACCTCTCCTGGGTTATAACTTCATGAGATAATATATTATCAGAATGAATTACATTATCTGATTCATACATGTTTCTTTTAAATATTATTGTTTCATGAGGTGAATTCTGTCCTCTAGTTATATCTTGAGTATCAAAACCATAACCTACTATTTCACAATATATTTCATCCTCCTCAAATAAAGCTAACATACTATGTGGCTGAGTATATCTATTATTTGAAATAAGGACTAATGCTATAACTGGAGGTACTAGTAATTTTTCTAATTCCTTAATTCTATCAAGTTCAATATTTAAGGATAATAATTTTGAATGGTCAGCTACATTTGTGCTATCAAATCTTACACTTACAAGTTTGAAGTTATTATCATTAGCCCATTTATTAATTTCATTTATGTTTTCTTCTCCAAAGTTATTAACTACAATACCTTGCAATACAGGAAGCCCAAGCTCTTCAAGTCTAACAATACTCATGAGTTTATTATATTCTGGATATGCTTTTTTTAACTTCTCAATCTCGTTTATATATATGTACTTCCTATTACTCATATCTATATGTTAGAACAAAACATATATACTATCAATCCTATAGCAATTTACCTGTATTTTTATTTGCTTAGCTTATTTATTCTTTTTGTTTTATTATTATTCTTTTTCTTTTATTATTATTTTTTTTCCTATCTTATTAGTTTATTTATTTTGTATTGCATATCTATACAATAACACCGATAAAAGCAATAAGTTCCAATACTACAAATAGGATTAAGCTGCTGTAGAAAAAGCTCCTAAATAAAGGACCATCAATATTATTTTTAATATCTAATATCTTTTTATTTCTAGAAAATATTCTTAGAAGTATATTAAATAAAATATATAATATATAGACAACAAACAAAGATAATACCCCAATCATTGAGGTAACTAATATAATCTGACTTATTGATTTCAGCATATCAATATATGTTGTAATTATAACAAAGTTTACCTTTTACTGTTTTTATACGTGTAGCACCTACTTTTTATTCTTTATATTCTTTCTCTTTTCACCCCAAAACCCCCGTATGGTATTGTATTTTTTTCTAATAGATTCGACAGCTTCAATTGTCCCCTCAATAGTTTTGCCTGCTTCTTTTGCACTAAATACAATAGAATCAACAAATTCCTGTTCCTTTATTAAGTTATCTGTAACTGTATTTATATTTTTTAAAACACTAATAAGTTCAGTTGCCAAACTTTTAAGGATAACAATAACTTCTATTAAAAAGAATATTATAACTGCAAAGATAAATATTTCTAATATTCTTATTACAATTTCGTATATCATGTGTTTACTAAATAATAGTTTATTTTATATATATTGTCTATTCCTGAACAACACTGCCATTACTTGATAATGCAAATTTATTATAGCTTGCACTACCTTTCATCGTAAGGGACTCTATCTGTCCGTTAATTGATACTGCAAGGTTATTTGGATTTGCCGATTCAATGATAAGAAAATCATTTGATGAAAAATCATTTATACTTCCACTGCTAAGTACTCCGTTCTGAAGTATTTTTCCATCTCCTATTACTTCAACCCATGTTGCAGATGATTTATCAACAATACGCAAATTTAAATTTCCATTAGTACTTGTTGTGATATTATCTAGGGTTTCATGTAGAGTTACTTCAGTGCTTCTATTGAAATAGTTTACTGTCTTAATGTTTATTGTATTACTTACATTTGTTAAATCAAACGTGTAGTTAAAGTTTCCATTAGTATCTATATTATATATTTTTGTATTATTAATATATAAATTGTCACCAGGTGTAATTGTACCTGATATAATCAATTCTGGAGAATTAAATACCTGGTTGTTTTGAGGAGATGAGATTGAAAGTTTAGGATTTTGTATGTATCCTTTTAATTCTGTAAAGAGAAATATAAAGAAACCAATAAAAACAAATAGAGCGAACAGCCACCAAAGAATTGAAGGGTTAAAAAATATTACAAAATTTTTTAGTCCTTCACTTCTTTTTACACTTTTCTTCTTCTTTTCACCTACTTGAGTAGCATTATGGAAATTATCATCAAAATCCCTTCTGTATATTGCAAGAATGTTTTCTGGATTTAATTTTAAGAATTTTGCATAATTCTTTATAAATCCTTTTATTATAAGCGGAGATGAGAAGGCTGAGTAATCATTATCTTCTATAGCTTCTATATACTTACTCCTTATTTTCAGGTTGTCTGAAATATAATTTATGTCATATTTCAATCCAATTCTTTTAGCTTTTAATATTTCACCTGCTGTTCTCATCACTATTATTATTCCCGTTATTCTTTAGTTCACTCAAAAAACTCTCCGGATCAGATACAAGTACTTTTCTCATTTTATTTCTATCAACTTCACCAAGCACATTCTTTTCCTGCATTTCATTTATTAAGCGAGCTGCTCTGTTATACCCTATCTTTAGGACAGTTTGCAACATTGACGCTGAAGCCTTTCCCTGCTGGCAAACTAATCTCACTGCTTCTGGAAAATATTCATCTTCCCATCCAGACATTCCTCCTCCATTATTAACTCCAGTCTTGCCCTCTCCTTCACCAGTCCCAAATTCAGTTATATCTGGAACATATTCAACATCATCATTACTTTCTTTAAGGAAGAGTGTTATTCTCTCAATCTCTTTATCATCAACAAATGGAGATTGAACTCTAATAACCCTAGCCATATCAGGTAATTTTAATAGCATATCTCCTTTCCCAAGTAATGTTTCTGCACCTGTTTGATCGAGAATTACTCTTGATTCAATTTGACTCGTAACTCCCATACCAATTCTTGCTGGAATGTTTGCCTTTATAAGTCCGGTAATTACATCTACAGAAGGTCTTTGAGTTGCAAGTAATAGATGTATTCCTACAGCTCTAGACATTTGAGCAAGCCTGACAATCAGACTTTCTACCTCTTTACCTTTAGTAAACATAAGATCTGCCATTTCATCTATTATCAAACCTATATATGGTAGTTTCAGATTTGTATCTATAGAATTATAGCTTTCAATATTTCTTGCACCTGATTGCTTTAGTGTTGTATACCTGTTTACCATTTCCTGAACCAACCACTTTATAGCACTAACTACTTGATCCATATCTGTTATTACAGGTGTTAATAGATGACCAATTCCGTTATATTGAGATAATTCAACTTGCTTTGGATCTACAAGTATTAGCCTTAATTCATTAGGAGTGTGTCTCATCAACATTGATACTAGAAATGCATTTATTGCTGAGCTTTTTCCTGAACCTGTTGCTCCTGCAATCAATAAGTGTGGCATTTTTCTTAGATCCTTCACAATTACTCCACCTGATATATCTCTTCCAATTGCAAGATTTATACCAGCCTTTGCAATATCAGGCGTCTCTATTATTTCCCTTATTTTGACAAGTTTTGGATTTGTGTTAGGGATCTCAATTCCAATTAATGAGGTCCCTGGAATAGGAACCTCTATACGTATTTCACCAGGTGCGGCTAATGCAAGAGCTATATCCTTACTTAAATTTGATATCTTTTGTGCCTTTGTCCCCATTGTTATTTGAAGAGCATATTGAGTTACAGTAGGACCAACCTTTACATCTGATACCTTTGACAATATACCAAAACTTTCAAGAGTTCTTTCAATTGTTTCGCTATTTTTTCTAACGTTCTCAGTATTCTGATTAAATATAACAGGTTCATCAAGCAATGTTATTGGCGGTAACTTCCAATCATCAAATTCTGAATCACTTAAAAGTGACTGCTTTGGGGTTAGTTTTTCAAATGAAATATTTGTTTGCACATTATCCTTAACAGGTAATTTATTTGTTCCAGAAAGATCACCTACAAATTCTAGCTGAGGAGTTGTTGCTTCCTGTCCATTTTGGAAAATATCACCTATGCTAAAGTTCTTGGGATTATCTTCTGTACTATCATTTTTATTTCCTTTTCCATTCTTTAAATTATCCTTATTAATCTTCTCATTAGGTTTTCTGTCAAATATATTCATTGTTAAATTTGAGATATATTTACATGCTTTAGATATAATTAAAAATAAACTACTTAATACTTTCCAAATAAAGTTAATAAAAAGCTTAATATATTTAAAGACTTTTAGAATAGGGATTGAAAAACCAATAATGCCAAAGAAAATTGTTATACAGAAAAGTAAAAATGAGTCTAAATATCTGTTCTGTATGTATTTTATTGATTCATTACCAATATATTCACCTATTTTTCCGGAATTACCATATAAATTACCGTTCACATTATTTAAAGCTAAAAAGCTTAATAAAAATAGAGAAAGAAAAATTATAGAGCTTCCTTTATTAAATCTGAATGAATTACCAAACAATCTTAGAGCAGTAATAAATAGAATCATCGATGCAAATAGTAACCCTATACCAAACAACTCTTTTATCTTAAAAAAATATGTATTCTGAATAAAGACTGATGCAAGCAAGATTAAACTTAATATAATTGTTATTGAACCAAAAACAGTTGTAGTCTCCTCACTCTTAATTGTTAATTGTTTTTTCTTTTTCTTTGCCATTTTCTTTTTACACACACTTTTTTTGTATGTTATTTATACATATAACTACAAAAATCTAGATATCACTCAATAATAACATTTATCTGACTTCTTCTAAATGGAAGGAATCTAAATATGCTAAACCATACTGGTGATACCTTTATATATACGTATTCAACGCCAGGAATTGATTTAATATAACTTGATGCACTTGAAACAGAGTGCTTTACTACATTATTTTTTAAATTATTAACATCAATATTTCTTACCTTTTTTCCAGTTAGAAAAATATCATAAGCAATAGAGTTATCTTTAGAATTATATGTTATGTTTTTTATATTATACCCAATAGAGGATATCGTAAATCCATTACCACTTGATTTTTGTAGAAATGAAGTTGCATATGCTGTTAAATCACTCGACTTTATATATTTTTCTGTACTTGTTGTTTGAAGTGATAAATTTAATACGCTTGAGCAATCTCCTGGATTATTATCAAAGGTTTTTTGTGAATCTGTATTAACAATACTACTTGGAAACGATATATCACTTGACTGCAATCCGGCTGATAAATCTGTTTGTGCCTTTTGATACAATTGGTTCTCAAGAGATTTCAAAAGGTTGTTCTGATCTGTTTGGGTTACACTCTGACATGTTTTTGCATTTCCGCCAGTAAATGAAGATTGATTAGTTATTGTATATGATGGAGTTGTTCCATTTTGCCCTGTTGATGAAGCACTTAAAGGTGAAGAACCTACTGCATTAAATTGACTGTTTGCAGGTATGTTACCATTCGCCCCTATAGATTCAGCCTGAAATGTTGCATTTGTAACAACCGCACTCGATACAGACGCTGGGATTGTAACGCTTGTCGTTATTGTAAAATTTAACTGGTTTGCACTATCAGAAAATACTGATCCAGCTGGAATAGTTATTGAATTTGGGTAGTTTAATGTAGTTATTGATACTTGCCCAGTAGCAGGACTTCCTACAGTACTTGTACCTGTTGTATTAAGTGATGAGGATGAATTCTCATTTACTGTATATGTATATACTGGAACAGGCATATTTGTATATTGACCATTTTGAAATGTGGCAACAGAATTATCTTCAAATGAAAGACTCTTAGAATCAGTTCTAACTTCAATTTGAGCTCTTGGGAAAATATATATTGATACAAAAAGCATTAAAATTAGCACAATAATACCTATCCCATACCAAAACTTCAATACTAATTTATTATGTTTATTCCTTTTTAAAGGTGATATTGTATTCATAAATGAACTATTAACTATATTACTTAGAAATATACTCCCAAGGATTTTACTAAAACTTAGATTTTTTTTTTACTGTATACCTCTAGGTCTTCCCCAATTATACCACTTCCACTTCCTGAGAGACTAGAAATTGTATCTATTTTACGTTCTAGTTTTTTTTTATTATTAGTATCATTATTAGATTTGTATAACGTAAGTGCATCTAAACCAAGAAATAGCTCAAAGGATCCATAATTAACACTCTTGAGCCTGGTATCTGTATATTCAGAATTTTTCTCTATACTTTCATTTAGATCCTCTAATGAATTTTTTTCAACCTCGCTTTCAATATTTAATATTTCATTTTCTGAATCTACTTCATTTGGAATGTATTCTTCAGTGTGCTTTCTATCTTCTATTACATTCTCTACAGCTTTTTCAACTTCTACATGTTCTTCTTCACGTGATTCCCTTTCATCTATTCTATTTGCATCTTCATATATATTATGACTTTCTTTATTATCATTATTTTTATTTATATTATTGCTGTTTACTGTTCCTTCACGGATATTATCAACGTAAGAATACATTTCTTTTTCATCTACCTCTTCTGTATTATCTGATAAACTATCCCAAAGTGAATTATCAATTTCTCCAACCTTATTTTTAACCAAGAAGCCAGCATTGGTTGCAAGAATCTTCCCGAACCTATCCATACATGCAATAATGACCAATTTTTCATGCCTTGCAAGAGATGTTTTTAACAACCTAATTGAAGAAAGGGAAGATATAACCTGTGCTTTTTCAGGAATTACTAGTATTACTCTTTCTGTTTTAGCATTTAATATCTTTTCAACAATAAATGGAATCTCATCATCTAAATCTAAAAATATTTTTGTATTAGGCATCTTTACCTCCTTTTAATAGTTCAAATTTATCTATATCAAGTGACATTCTTGCAAGTGATAATGGTGTAATCATATCAATACCATTGCAAAGGTTCATATTATCAACAATACCATCAATATTTTCCTGGTTTAAGAAAACAACTTTTGGACTTCTGTTGAATGGTAAATAATCTATAAACGGATATTGTATTAATATTTCTCTTATCTCTGGTAGTTGAGAACCGCCACCACACAAAAGAATATTGGCAGGAAATAACTCTACATCTTTAAACTCTTCAAGTGCTAATCTAATACCATGAGCCCATATAGAAATATCCTTTAAAATGCTTTTTTTAACTATGTTAGAGTATCCTCTATCTAATACACCTTTTGAGTAATCAATTTTCATTTGCTCAGCTCTTTCATAATTCAAATTCATATCCATTGCAATTCTTTTTGTAAAAACTCTACCCCCAAAAGAGAACATATGAGTATCAATCAAACACCCACCTTTAACAACAGCTACATCTGTAGTACCTCCGCCGACATCAATAATTATAGCTTCAAAGTCTTCATTCCTACCGCCAACGACTGATCTAGCTACTGTAAATGGTTGTGCTGCAATTAATAAAGGAGATAGGCCAACTTGTTTACATACGCTCTCAATTGCACCAACTTGAACAGACGGTGCATATGTAGAATATATATTGAGTTTCATCGATTTACCAGAGAAATCAGATGGATTATCAACACGAAATCCATCAATGAATGATTCAACTAAAGAACTGGATATTAATCTTATCTGAGGTTTCTCAAGAGCTGTATATTCCTGAAATGTTTTTATAGCTTCTTCTTCTGATGGCTTTTTTATTTTTTCATAAACTTTTTTCAACTCATCAATAGAAATCTTCTCATCAGCTTTTTCTCTGTCATAATTTGCATTAACCAACACACCTTTCACCATTTCACCAGCAAGACCAGTAACACAGTGAATAGGAATATCACCGTTATATTTGTTTGTAGCTATACTCAAAGATGACCTTACTGACTCAACTACGCTTCTGATATTTGTTATTTGTCCGCCCTTAACGCCATTTATTCTTTGTTTGACTTTTCCTACACCAATTACCTCAACTATACTATCAGTTTTTCTATACAATATGGATTTTACAAACTCTGTACCAATATCCAGAGCAAAATATACATTCCTTTCCCTTTTTTTAGATTTAAAAAAAAACATAAAAAATAAACATTAGTTTAACAATAAGTATTATACATGTAAAATAAAAAAAATGGTAAACTCATCAAAAGATATAAATATTTCATACGTTTATACTGTATCTATAAATTCTTTTAAATTATCATTGTTAATAATTATTGGTAAATTTGCTCCTTCAAGTATCTTTCTATCTATTTTTCTTCCTATCCCTAAAAACTCTCTTTCAAGATCTCTTATACCTGCCTCATAACCAAGAGGAGAAACAATATTTGGATAAACATCATCTTCAATTTTAAAATCATTTTCAGAAATACCAGCATAGTCAATCATTTTCTTAAGAAGATATTCTTTACATATAATTATCTTTTCTTCATCAGAATATCCTGTTAATTTTATTACATCTACCCTATCAACAAGTGCAGAAGGCAACCCACCTATGTTATTAGCAGTAAGAATAAAAAATATATTTGACAGGTCAATTGGATAATCTATAAATCTATCTGTGAAAGAATAATTTTGCTCGGGATCAAGTATTTCTATTAATGCTGAAAAGACACTGGATTTTGATTCTAAATCATTTCCAGTTTTATCAACTTCATCTAATAGTATAACTGGATTAAGAGAATGTGACTTTATTAATGATTTTACAATTTTTCCAGGTTCTGCATCGGAATTTGCCTTACTTCTTCCAATTAACTCAAGTGAATTTGCCATCCCACCCATTGGTATCCTTATAAATTTAAGAGACAAACTTTCTGCTATTGATTTTGATATAGAAGTTTTACCGATTCCAGGCAACCCCTGAAGCAATATAACTGAGGGTGTAGCTCTAAGAGACCTGTTTTTCTTAATTTGCAGAAGAGCAATATAGTCCAGGATCTTGTTTTTAATTTCTGACATGCCATAATGGTTTTTTGAAAGTATAGATTTAACACTTTCAAAATCTGTATTCTCTTCGCTATAGCTTGAAAAAGGAAGTGATACACAAGTATATATATATTTGTATGTAGTTTCGTATTCCTTACTAAAACCGCCATATTTTATTATTCTATCTAAACTCTTTACCCTATCCAATAAGCGCTGTCTTAAATCATCTGGAACTTTTGATTCATTTATTATTTTCCTTAAGTATTCAATTTCATTTAAAGTATCATTATCATTATTCATAAATTTTAAAAATTTAGTTCAGTATCTTGATATATATTTTGGCTTTGAGTCTTTCCATTAAAATCTACTGTTGTGTTTATATTAGGAATTCCTCCCTGCTTATATATATATAGCTTGTAATTACTTGTGTTTACTGTACTTGGAAGATAGTAACTTATTGTTAATGTTAAATGAGTTGCAGGTGCAGAAACATAATATTTAACAGGTACTGTAATATGTGTATCAAATACAGTATAACCTAGCTCGTTATACACTCTTTCAGTTTGACCAGCAAAATATTTATCATCCCCTGAGAATGATACAAGTTTAGATCCTAGTGGAACATAAAGCCTTATCCATTTTTTAGAAGAAATATTAAGCCACCCATCATATACTTGTGGATTTGTAAAAGTTATAGCTACTGTTTCAAGCCAACCCTTTGATGTATGCGTAATATTGTCGTTGATACTTCTTTGTATATAGAAATCGGATTTGTTTCCAAGTACATTTGTATCAATAAATCCTAAGAAATCTGTTCCATTCGTAATGGTAGGAAAAACTCCTCCTAGGTTATATTCTACAAGCAGATTTTCAACACTTGGATTATCTGCATACATTGAAACATTTCTCTCCTGAACACCCTTTAATCCAAGTTGAATTAATGAAATTAATTGATTACCCCTAGCTGCAAATACTTTTGATTTTATCTCTTCAATTAGATAATTTATAAATTTTTTTCTGTTTGTAGAATTATTTATATTATCAACTTTCTCAGAATAATATTCTATTAAATATGCTGCGTTGTTTGCATTTACCGTCACGTTATATTGTGGAACATAGACAGGTCCAGTGGCATTCAATAGAGATGTTACAAATTGAGTATTTAAATATACTACACCATTAATTGGTGGAACCTCCCCACTTGGAATCGATCTGTACATCTCCTCTGCAACCTTTGCACTAGTTGGTACATCCGGACTGTAATTTGAATCTCTTAAGTACCAGTTAGAAACTTCTACATATTGCTTCAATTGCACTGGTGCATTTAAGTATGGCTGCTCTAATTTGTCAAGGCTATATATATCATTTGTAGATATTTTACCTAACGCACCATTTGTAAATGTAAGATAACCATATGAAGTTATAAAGCCGCCAGTCGGTCTTAATTCTTTATCATTTTCAAGAAGTAACAAATAGTTTTGTGTATTTCCAGACGCTCCCATTGCAGTTTGTATAACAGGAACAATTGAATTTAATTTAGGAATAAGTGTCACAAAATTACCATATATATTTTTATATGTATTAAAATCCGTTTTTATATTTATCCCTTTATATGTAATATTTGGCAGATATGCCTGATTAACATCATTTAATTCATTCTCAGCATTTGACAAACTAGTCTGATTGTTTGTTATAGCTGTAGTAATTAGCGGCAATCCAGCAACAATAGCTTGAACCTTTGCAGGACCTAGAACAGGATTTGGTCCATATCCAAGAGCACTTGATAGAGGTTCTGCAGATGCAGCAATTTTTCCTGTAGCATTATCTATATTTATTGCCGCTGATACAATATCAGTAGCATTAAAATAGTATCCGTTTACATACGGGATGAAACTTAGAACTTTAAAATATTTAATATCTTCACTGGTTGTATTCAGATCTACTCCAAGCATATTTACTCCCTGAATAATTCCTGTGAGGGATTTTGCAGACTGTGCAGTTTTAATTTTCTCGACATCAACTTTCAATAATTTTATATTTTTCTCTAATCTCATTGCTCCATAAGCAATATACGCACTGAAAGAAAGAAGAATAAATAAAAGAACTATAAGTGTTATTAAAAGCTTCCTATATTTAAACAAAAACAATCTGAATCTAAATCTATTCATAACAAAACTGTGATACTCACATTATATTTGTATTTCATTAATTCTTCAAATTATAGCAAAACAAAAAACTGTAATTTGATAATATATTCACTTTACCATATCACGTAGCACCATCTATCAAGATCACTAGTTATATACTCCTTAAGTATTGCAAGAAATTAGCGGGTTTAGTAATAATAATATCAAATTCATTTTTAATTTTCTCTATTTTATAGTCTTTCATATTATACGTTACCAAGAAATCAGAATTTATTTCTTTCGCTGAACATACAATATGTGCATCATCTATATCAAATACGTAACTCATAAAATTTAATTTTATATATTCTAATGAATACTTATTCTCATATACTACTACATTTTTAATAATTTTAGAGAAGTCGTTTTCTGACAAGCCTTTTCGCTTAATGACTATCCTCAATTCATTAACTGAATGGTTTGAAATATATAAGTCAAAATTAAATCTTTTATTTAACAAATAAAAGGCAGCTCCTGAGGATGAAATCAGTGATGAAATAATAACATCTGAATCAATAAAAACTTTCATTTTTACATTTCTAATCTAACTTCTTTCAGCATCTTTTCCACAATAGCAATATTTCTTAAATCCTCTTTTTCCGCCATTAATAGATCATCATCTAATCCATTAAATAAAAACGATACAGAGCTTTTTGGAACTCTATATACTTTTCCATATTTCTTAGCTATTATTTCACCGCTCTTTATAAGTTCATATACAGTTTTCCTACTTAACTGAAGTGCTCTCGCTATTTGTTCTGGCGTATATGCCTTATCAATATCCATATTATACAATACTGCCTAGATTATATCTAAATATACTATATTCGTCAACATTCCAGATTATACCGCAGAAGTATCTTAGGGTAGTATATAGTACTAGTTGCTAATGAAACCACATTCAAACTCTAGGAAAATACTAAGCATTTTTAAATATTCTTAAGAAGTACGTATTAACTAGTGTTTATTATTTTATTTTCTCTTTAAAACATACCAGCCGTCTTCACTAAAAATCATTTTATATCCATCTTTCTGTTCACTATTAAGGTATTTTTGTATTTGAGAAAATGAAGTATATGGCCACAGACCTACATTGCTACTTGCTAAAATATATTCAATACCAGATGGATAAACCATATCAGGCTTCAATATATATATATTATTTCTTTCTGATAAATGCGGGACTATTGGGTTCTGTGCAATTACACTAGCATTTTGTGGGATTAATCTCAATGCCTGATAACCTGTACTTAGATTTTTTGTTAAATAATAATTCTGAATAGAGAAAATCTGATTAAATGGAAAAACAACTATGGAGCCTACATTAATTAGAAGTATAATAAGCACAATGTATTTTTTAAATTTAAGTATCTTCTTTTTTTCTAGGAATGCTATTGCATCTATTGTAGAAATTACTAGAATCGGTGTTACTGTTGCACTATAGTGACCATGAAATCCCCAATAAGCACTTTCAGTTGAAAGAAATCTTTCTAGTAATAATGGTATAGCAAGAATAAATGTAGTAGATAAAAATGGTAAGAAAATAAACGGAAGAAATGTAAAGAATTCAGTTATGAATTTCTTCAGTGGAGAAAACAATACTTTAAAAAAATGAATAGGTTTTAATAATATATTGATTGAAGCACTAAATATGTTATTTCCAAATTCAGTATAATGCCAATATCTGAAACCTCTAGTCCCTGCAAAGAAAGGAATGACCCACTTAGTTATAACTATAAAAGATGAAAATCCAAGTAGGAATATAGCTATAGATTGCCTATATCTTTTGAATGTTGCTAGATAAAATGCAAAGAAGCAAAGAAGAATTGTCATATCTTCTTTTACAAAAATTAATAATACAAGAAGTGGAATGTATATTTTAGGTTTATTCTCCCTTATATAGTAAATTGAAAATGCAATTAATGGAACAGCAAATGCTATTTCATGAAAATCAAAACCAATTGTTTCCTGAATTCCCCAAAATATTCCATAAATAATAGCAAACGCAACTGCATAAAATGTACCTCCTAATTCTTTTTTAGCAATTAAATATATTGGTATAATGGTTATAGCTAGAAGAAATGCTTGAGCTACAAGTAAATTAACTGGTGTATGAAATATCCAATACATCGGAGCTAATAAAATCAGTATTGGATGAAAATGATCACCAAGAATATTACTTAATCCTCTTACAGTACTTACAGGAGTTTGAAATAGGGAATAATGCCATATAGCCTGATCAAATATTCCCAAATCATCTCCGTATGTTCGAAAGTGAGTATGTTCTATGATACTTACAAGCGAAAACAGAAAAAAGAAAAATGTTACTAAATAGAATTTAGGGTCTCTAAATATCTTTTTCATTTTTATAAGTATAACATACAAAAAAGATATATCTTATTAGTGTATTTAGGTTAATATATATTCTTGTGATTCTACTATTTAATCTACTTTTATCTATTCTTTAATTTTTCCTTTTGTTTATGTTTATGTGTAGTTGTTTTTGATGTGTATGAGAAACAAGTCCTCAATACACATCAAGCACATATAAAATGTAATTAAATAACAATTTGCTACTAGTTTATTCTATTGATTTTTTAGCAGCTTTCTTTATAGAGAAATTAAGCCTATGGTCATTATCAATCGACATTAGTATAACTTCAACAGATTGCCCTTCTTTCAAGGCATCTTTCACTGATTTTATAAAGCCGTCTTTTATTTCGCTCACATGAACTAGTCCGCTTATACTAGGTGAAACTCTTACAAACGCACCAAAATCCATTATTTTTTCGACTTTTGCCTTATATGTTTTACCTACCTCTGGTTCCATAATAATGTTTTCAATCATTTTTGAAGCCTTTTCTCCAGCTTCATCATCAATTGAACTTATTGAAACCACTCCATTATCAGATATATCAACTTCTGCACCAGTCAGCTCTATAATCTTTTTTATTGTTTTTCCCTGAGAGCCGATAACATCACCAATCTTTGTAATTGGAACTTTTACAGTACGAATTTTTGGAGCATATTGAGAAAGACTTTGTTTTGGTTTACTAATAACTTCCTTCATTCTTTCAAGTATAAAAAGGTAACCTTCTCTTGCTTGATTAATTGCTTCGTCAAGAATTTCAACTGTAATGCCTTCCATCTTGTTATCCATCTGAATTGCAGTTATACCTTTTTCAGTTCCAGTAACTTTAAAATCCATTTCTCCAAAATGGTCTTCTGCTCCTTGAATATCAGATAGAACAACATATTCTCCGTTTTTATTCATAACAAGACCCATTGCTATACCGCTTACCATAGCTTTTATTGGAACACCTGCATCCATAAGCGACAAAGTTGATCCACATGTTGAAGCCATAGATGTTGAACCATTAGATGAAAGTATTTCAGATACTACTCTTATAGTATATGGAAATTCTTCTTCTGAAGGGATGACTGGTTCAAGAGCCCTCTGAGCTAATGCACCATGTCCTATTTCTCTCCTTCCTGGGAAATATAGATTTCTTGATACCTCTCCGACTGACCATCCTGGATGGTTATAGTGGTGCATGTACCTAGAAGTTTTTTCTCCATCCTTGCTTTGCATTAATTGTTCAAACTTACTTGAACCAAGAGTTACAACACTAAGTGCTTGAGTTTCACCTCTCTTGAATATTGCACTTCCATGTGTTCTTGGAAGTATTGATACTTCAACAGTTATTGGTCTTATTTCATTTAATTTTCTTCCATCTATTCTTTCTTTTCTTTTTACAACTTCTTCAGTAAATATGTATTTCTCAACTTCAATAAATGCATTTCTAAATTCTTCACCATCACAATCAACAAATATTCCTAATAGTTCATCTTTAAGTTCTTTTTCTTTTCTATTAAACTCTTTCTTGGATTTTGAAAATAAGCAATCAGAAACTCTGTCATAAAACTTTGATTTTATTTCTTCAACTAATTGAGTATTTATCAGTTTTGGAGAATACATAATAGTCTCTGGATTAACCTCCTTTTTTAATTCTTCTTGAAAATCAAGGAAATTCTTACTCTCTTGCTTTGCTAATTTGATTGCCTCAATGACCTTTGATTGTTGAATTTCTGTTGCACCAGCTTCAAGCATGACAATAGCACTTTTAGTTGTAGCAACAACTAAATCCATTTCACTTGTTTCAATTTCATCAGTACTTGGATTAACAATAAATTTATCATCTTTAAAACCAATCCTTATACCTGCAACTGGTCCTGAAAACGGAAGACCTGATAAACAAAGTGCAGTTGACACTGCATTTATTCCTAACAAAGCTGGATCATTAACACCGTCATATGACAATACGGTAACAACAACTTCAACCTGATTAACAAAGTCTTCGTTAAACAATGGCCTTATGCTTCTATCAATTAATCTAGCTCTTAAAATCTCATCAGTTGATGGCCTTGTTTCTCTTTTTATGAAACGGGATGATGATATTTGACCACTTGCGTAAAGTTTTTCAAAATATTCAACCTGAAGAGGGAAAAAATCAATTCCTTCCCTTCTATCTGCAGTTACAACTGTTGCTAAACAGACAGTTTCTCCTGCAGTTGCATAACAACTTGCAAGAGTCTGAAGTGCAACATGTCCTGTTTCAAATTCATATTTAACATTGTTATATGTAAAACTCTTCTTATATACACTACTATTCATTATGTTTCTATTCTTTCTATTTTTTGTTTTTATTTTTACTTCTTCAAACCAATCCTTTGAATTAATACTTCATATCTATTTAAATCAGTTCTCTTTAAGTATTCAAGTAATCTCCTTCTTTTTCCAACACTTTGAATAATTCCTCTTCTTGATGAAGAATCTTTCTTGTGTGTCTGCAAATGTGCCGTAAGATTAACTATTTGATGAGTAAGCAAAGCTACTTGTACTTCAGGTGAACCCGTATCGGTACTTGTAAGAGCAAATGCTTTTATTATCTCATTCTTTGTTGTTGATTTCGAAAAAGTAAACACTCCATTTGAGTCTGATTTAGTTTTTTCTTTAGAAGCGGCATCGCTTTTATCAGCACTCTTCTTCTTTGAAACCTTTACTTTTGGTTCATTCTCAAGTGTTTTTTTGGAAATCTTTTTTTTTGCAACAACTTTTGATGTTGATGCTGCTGTTTTTGCAACAGTCTTTTCTGTGTCTTTTTCTGTTTTTTCTTTTTTCATTTTTTTCTTTTTTTTAAATACCGCACTTAATGAATTTTCATTTCATTTATGCGCCCTTTTATGGGTCTTATTAAAGCTTAAATATATATACTCAAACCATTTTCCTCTAATCGCAAATAGCATATTAATAAAAATACTACTTAATATATTTACTATTTTGTCTCCTAACTTTTTCCTATTTTTATCTTAATTACTAGCGCAAGCTTGCAAAAAGTAATTTTCTGTTAGTAAAAGAAGCTAAACAGATATTAACAAGTGGAAAAAAACTTGTCAAATTTCTTTGAAACTACTTGCCACGGTTGGCTACTTTCCAGCGACCGGTGAAAATATTGGATTATCAATGTTATCACTATCGCTAGCTTTCTCCTCTGCTACTTTATTACTTTCATTCACATTTGGCAAAACAGAGCTGCTATTATCTAAACCAAAGCCCCCATCCTCATAAGAGAAAGGATCTTCCTCATCATTAAATAACAAATCCCCTTTATTTGAAAATATATCTTCTGGAGACTTATCCTCACTGTTTACACCAAGAACATCTTTATCACTTTCAAGTTCTAATTCTAAAAGTTTTGTAAGCTCACTGACAACATCTGTTGACTTATATTCAATCCTTGTATACCCTTCATGAATTTCAAACTCCTTATCCTTTAATATGTCTTTTAAATCAATATCAGTAAAGATATATACCTCACTATTTTCTCCATATTTGAAAATATTTATTCCAAGTTTAGTATCAGCTTTTTTACAACAATAATCAGATTGATAAACAATTGCATCAAATCCTCTTTCAATTATTTCGCTTCCCTTTGCTGTAACATCAGATAAATACACACTTGCGTTATTTAATACTTTTGATTTACCGTATCTTACTGAGTTAATTAAATCAGAATAAAGAAGAACCTTCTTCAGATCACTTATATAGAATGTTGAATCAAAAGCTCCACCATTTTTGGTTAAGAAGTAAAGTGATTCATAATATTCTTTTAAATTGGTTTGTTTTGTAAGTATAAGACGTTGAATTTGTGAAGTTAATGAATCTAATTCCTCTTTTTTAAACTTATACCCAAGCTCGATTCCCAACCTAATTATTGCATGTAGAATTCCTGATGGATCTTCAATCTTGTATTTTGATTCTTCAAAAATTGTTTTACCAATTGAAAATTTATCAACTAAGATATTACTAAATATATCTTCTGCAGAGTCTATCTCTATAATAAGATCAAATATATCACCACTCTTTTCAATCTTCAAACTACTTGTATCTGGTTCAACATCATTAGGTAATTGAATATTAACCTGTGATCCTTCCTCACTGTATTCAATTTTCTCAATTTTACTTGTGTTTAGTTTTAGAAAAGATAATGTGTAATAAACATTTCCTATCTCCTTCTTTATTGATTTAATATCAACACCTAGAATGCGTAATCCTGATTCCCAGGATGGATCCAATTTTTCAGCATATATTGATGTATTCTCTATTGAATATATATCTTTAAGCATATTTGCAATAATAACCGCAGAGACTAATTCGATATAGTCAGGGGTTTTACCAGCTGAAATAAGGATATTCTTAACTCCTTTAAACAGATCTTTCAAAGTATCTGAGCTCATATTTTCTTATAGGATAATAACACTAAATATGAACTTTATCAATAGGAAATAAATAGCTTTTCACGTTAGTTAATAAAAAAAAATACCTGGAATATATATACCATATCTGTGGATAATCAAATATATTTTATATATAAAATTACATACAATATCATATAAATCGGTACTTCACGTATTAGCTCTGTTTTAATTTTGTAATTAATACTTCAACTTTCTCCTTTTTCCTCTGCAAATTTTCTTCTTCTTGCCTCACCAATTTTCTTTTTTGTTTCTTCAGGAAGTCTTTTCCCTGTATGTGCTATTCTAGCTGCTTCACTTCTATTATATTCTTTCTTGTGAGGAATATTATCTTGTCTCTGTTCTTCAAAATCATCCATCAATGCATTATATAGTGTTATTTCTTGTATTGCAAATTTATGTAGTCGCGTAGTAGAGTTTTGAGTATAAAAGTGCCAGGTTTATCTAAAATTTTGGTATTTGTTCGTTTTAATAATTAAAAGGTGATTAAGGCATTAGTTTTATATTATTTTGACATAAGATTACACTTAGTATACAATAATGTATACCAACTATAATCTATATATATGAAATCAACTGATATATACTTAAAATTAAAAAATACTGGGAAGAATATATTTAAGCTGCAGGATATAAAAACATTGACTGGAGTAGAAAAATACGAGTATCTAAAAATATATATAAATAGAATGATAAAAAAAGGCCTTATTAAAACAATAAAAAAAGGTCTTTATTACCTTGCTGATTCACCACCATCTGATTTTGAAATAGCAAACAATCTATATATTCCTTCATACATTTCATTGGAAACAGCATTAGTCTATTATGGTATTATTAACCAAGTTCCATATACGATCACATCAGTAACTCTAAAAAAGGCAAATATGTACAAATTTAATGCGAAAGAATATAGCTATAGCCATCTTAGCCAATCTCTATTTTATCCTGATTTACAAAAGAACAATATATTAATAGCTTCAAGGGAAAAGACTATTATTGATACTATCTATCTAGCATCTTTTAGAGGATATGATATAAACTTTGACGAATGGGATTTATCAGACATTGATATGGTAAAATTAAAGACTATAGCTAGTACTATAGAAATAAAGGCATTTAGTAATTTATTTTATTCGTTATTCAAATGATAAACTCAACTGATCTAAGTAAATATGCAAATGAATGGAAAATCGATACTTACTCTATTATTAGGGAATATATACAATTGGTGATTTTGGGAGCTATATATCAGATAAACAACAGTGAACAAATATACTTTAAAGGAGGGACTGCATTAAGATTAATATATAAATCGATTAGATTTAGTGAAGACTTGGATTTTAACTCAAAACTTCCAAGAGAAGAAATCATTACTATTCTAAAGAAGTCAATTGATTTAATAAAGAATATTTTACCGGGAATATATTTAGATAATATTGAAAACAAATATGACAATATACATACACGTGTTATGTATAAATCTACTGGGTTACAACAGCCACTAAACATTGCTGTTGATGTAAATACCAAAGATGGATCATTAGATGAATACATTTCACTACTTTCATCTCCAATGCCATTACCTTATTATTCTTTTATTAAAACACTTACTATAGATGAGATATTGGCAGAAAAAATAAGTGCGTTAATGAACAGATCAAAAGGTAGAGATGTTTTTGATGTCTGGTTCTTACTGAATAGACAAGTAAAAATAGATATGAATCTTCTTGAAAAAAAGATGGCACTTTATAATAAAAGAATAACAATAGAAGATATAATTAGTAAAGTACAAGAGTATGACGAAAAAAAATTAAAAAATGATCTAAATAAATATTTACCGGAAAATCAGCGTAATATTGTTCCCTTACTTAAGGAATTATTAACTAATATGTTATTACCATTGAAATAAGGCGTGTATTTTTTAATTCAGTCATTCATGTAAGATTCTGTGTAGCTATCTATTTCTTTATACAATCAATAGTATCACCTGTTTGAGATTCATAGTTAGGTGATAATGTCAATCCACATTCACTTCCCTTTAATGATTCTTTTATCTCCTCTTTCAAGTGTTTTATTGATATTATTCTGCCTTCGTAGCACACTGATCCTCTTCTTGTAATACGTGCAATCAATCCTTTTTGAAGCTTACCTTCCATAACTCTACATCCTGCTACAAACATACCATTTGATAGTGTAAATACTTGCAAAACTTTAGATGAACCTATTTTTGTTTCTTGAATTTCACCAGTACTCATAGCCTGTGCAGCTGATATTAGATCATCAATCAACTCATAGATTACCTTATATATCATTACAACAATCTTTTTTGATTTTGCATATTTATCAATTCTATCTTCAATCGAAACATTAAACCCAACAATAATTGCTCCAGATGCTTCTGCACTTGTAACATCTGATTCATTAATATCACCATTCCTTGAGTAGAATATATCTATAGGAAGATCCTGTTTTACACTTTTTATATATTCAATTATTGCCTCATTTGAACCATTTGAATCCGTCTTTAGAATAACAAGTAAATTCCTTCCAGCCTTCTTTTCTTTTTCAGTGTTTAATGCATCAAATATATTAAATCTATCATTAGAGAACGACTTGTCATCTTTCTTTACTATATTTTCATCCTTATTTCCTGTATTTTTCACAATCGTATTGGAAAAGTAAATTGTTTCACCGCAACTTTTTGATTCATTCATTCCTGATAGAATAACTGGCATTGAAACAGTAGCCCTAGTGATTCTTTTACCTCTATCATCAATTATTGAACGTACCTTTAGCGTTGTATTAATCAAATAGTCACCTGTTTTTATTTCACCAGACTTAACAATAACAAGATATTGATGTCCCTCCTTCTTATTTAAGAAACTTTCCAATACAATTGCACTATTAACGTCGCTTTTTTCTTCATGTGTAGTTTCATCCTCACTCATATCCCAATACAAAAGTATTGTATCAATTAAATTCTCTATATTTGTACCATTTTTTGCAGATATTTCACAAAATGGAACATTGCCTCCGAATCCTTCAAGCAGTATTCCATTTGCGACTAATTCTCTTTTTACTTTATCTGAATTTGCATTTGGCAAATCAATCTTGTTTATAGCAACGATAGTTGGAATATTTTGTGATAATATTAAATTAATTACTTCCTTTGTCTGCGGCTTTACTCCATCATCAACAGCAACAACTAAAACAACTATGTCAGCAACCTTTGAACCCCTCTCACGTATTTTAAAAAATGCTTCATGACCTGGTGTATCTATAAATGTTATAGATCTATCCTCTTTGGCTGTATACATGAATGATCTAACAGATTGCGTTATTCCTCCGGATTCTTTCTCAGCTATTCTTGAATTCATTAAATAATCAAGCAAGGTAGTTTTACCGTGATCAACATGCCCCATAATGGCTACAACAGGAGTTCTTTTCATATTTAATATTATAACTCTTTTTTCCTACTTCGTTTAGCTATTCCCTTTATTCTATTTTCCAACCAAACAGTATCTAATAGCTTAAGACAGTTATTGCATATGTAGTAACCTCTTCCAGAAAGTAATTGATTCTTATCAAAAACGATTTCACCAGAAGTACATACAAACCTATTTAACTCATTCTTTTTTAATTTTAAAGAACATTTTAAACAAGTTCTTTGAAAATTCATATATTTAAAGAATAGATTTTATCACCTCTATAGCTGAAGAACCTATTCCCTTAACTTTAATTTCACCTGATACGATCTTCTCGAGACCTTCTCTGTCAGCAATATTTGCTTCCTCTAATTTTTTCCTTATACTCACAGAAAGATTACTGAATATATCTCCTTTGTTAGCTTTTTCTTCATCCTCCTGGCTTCGTATATCAATATCCCAACCAGTCAGTTTTGCTGCTAATCTTACATTTTGTCCATCTTTCCCAATAGCCAGTGATAATTGCTCATTAGGAACATAACAAAGAGCTCTGTAGCTAACATCAAATGTAGTTATAGAATAAGGTTTAGCAGGAGATAATGCATTTTTGATGTATATTGCCTGATCATCATTCCATTCAATCATATCAATTTTTTCAGTTCCTATTTCATTCATTATTGAATCAATTCTTACACCTCTTTGACCAACACATGCACCAATTGCATCAAGTCCTTCTTTTTTTGATCTTACAGAAACCTTTGACCTTAATCCAGCCTCTCTCGCAATAGAAACAATTTCAACTTCACCAGATGCTATTTCAGGGACCTCTTGTTTAAACAATGCTTTAATAAATTCAATACTACCTCTAGATACGATCATTCTATTTTTTTCTCTATCAGATTCAAGTAAAAATACTTTAATCCTCATACCTGACCTATATCTCTCTGTAGGTATAGTTTCTGTGTATGGCATGAAAGCAATAGCTTTACCTACCTCAACAAAAACATCTGATCCCTGCATTCTCTGTACTACACCTGTCTGAAGTGTTCCAAGATCCTTGTTAAAATCTTCAAACATCATATCGTTTTCAGCATCTCTAATCTTTTGTTGTATAACCTGCTTTGCACTCTGAGCAGCTATTCTCCCTAGATCAACATCTGTTTTCTTTCCGTTTATATACAATGTTGGGATACCAATTTCTCTATCTATAACAACCTTTATACTACTCTCATCAATATTTGGTGAAAGTTTCATATACGCTGTTTTTATTGATTCTTCAAGAGCTGAAAGCACTACTTCAACTTGTATACCATGCTCAAATGCTATTTGATTAACCGCTAATATAAATTCTGATTGCTGTGCCATAGTTTTATCAAACTGATTTTATCAGTAAATAAAGAAAATCTCAACCTTTATATATATAACCTGTACAAAGGAACACATATACACGTTAAAGCATTTCCCAAATTCTTTTTTCTTCTCGTGATAATCTTGTTGGAATTACTATTCTAACGACTACAATTTCGTCCCCCCTCATACCTTCTTGAGTTATAACCCCTTTACCTCTTATCCTTATTTTATCACCATTCTGTATCCCAGATTTTATTGATATAGTTTCATTTCCCCATGGAGTTGGTACTGATATATCCTTACCCAAAACTGCAATTTGCGGTAATATATCCAGGTTATACACTAAATCATACCCTTCCCTAATATATGTATTAGACTTACTTATTGATATGATTACATATAGGTCACCGCTAACTCCACCAGCTCCGCCTGATTCACCAAAACCTTTATACCTTATTTTACTTTCATCTTTAATACCCTTTGGAATTGTAACAATTAAACTTCTATTTCCTCTAACTCTACCTTCACCCCTACAGTATAAACACTGATTCTTAATAACTTTTCCTCTTCCTTTACAATCTGGACACACTGATTGTGTCTGCATTGCACCAAGAATAGTTCTTCTTGTTGTAATAATTACTCCAGATCCTGAGCATCTGCTACACACATTTTCCTTACCATCACTACTTCCACTTCCTTTACAATGTTCACAATCAATCACTGTACTAAATGATACATTTTTCTCAGTACCATATATTGATTCTTCAAATGTTATTCTTAAATCATATGATAAATCCCTTCCAACAGGTTGCCTGTATGTATTTCCCCCTCTTTTATTACCATTAAAACCGCCAGAAAACATATCAAATATATCCTCCATATTTCCAAATCCGAAATCTGAAAAATCACCTTGATAAGTCCCTCTACCCTGCCCAGCTCCGGAAGAAGAAGAAAAATCTGTTGTTCCAAATGTATCATATTGTTTACGCTTCTGAGGATCTGAAAGGGTACTATATGCCTCATTTATTTCTTTGAATTTTTCTGTTGCGTCACTTGATGAATTCTTGTCAGGATGATACTTTCCAGCTAATTTTCTAAATGCCCTTTTTATCTCCATATCACTTGCATTTTTTTCTACTCCAAGAATTTTATAATAGTCTTTCATATTTCTAGCAATTACGTTTTTAACCTGCTAAGAATTATATCCTAAACAGTTAACTTCTTCAATATACAATTTATATGATTGTACAAAAGTAGTGATAAAAATTAAGGATATAAATAGATTTTTAAGTAAATAGTATCCTTATACTTATATACTGTCAAGTATTATACTTTGAAGTATATAAAATAGAGAAGTAGTAGATACTGCGTGGGTCTGGTAAATAGAAATTTCTACTAAATGCTTAAATTCTTACAAGGATTCAGAGTCTAGCGCTAAACTCCTACAATCATATCTATTTTATAACATAAAAATATAGCCTTTATATTCCAGTAAGTACTAAATTGTGTATAATAAACATGAATGGAACGTCTATTCTATTACAAAAGTGTAAAACATTTTAGAGAGTATAAAGGAAAAGGTTTGCTTGATAGATTAAACACAAAAAAGAAAATTGGAATTCTTTTGCTATTCATATCGATTTGTATTATTGGATATATAGTGTCTAGTATTTTTTTGCTTACTAATGGAAATACAGATATACTTCCGGTCCCTAATTCTGTCATATATCAATATATTAATTCTATAAATAAGAATAATGATAATAATTTAGGAATAGAAAAGTACCTTAGCACAAATAAATCTTACAAATCAAATATATCTTCATATACATTAAATTTTCCATCTCTCAATGTATCAGGAATAAAGGTTACAACAAATGTTCCCTTAATTCCAAGTGTATATGAAAATAAACTTGAATCATCAACTGTTCAATATCAAGGTACAGCTCAGATTGGAACAACAGGTAATACTTTTGTTTATGGTCACTCTTCTCCAGTATGGTTTCATTCTCTATTTCCATCATCGTATGAAGGTATATTTACAAGTCTTTTCTCATTAAAAGTCGGTGACCCTATAACAGCTAACGTAAACAATCAAACTTTTTCATATATAATAGAATCAATATACACTATTAAACAAACAGATTTCAGTCAGATAAATTCAATTCCGTCTGAAAGTACATTAACATTGATGACTTGCTCTCCTCCTGGTGTAGATAATATGAGACTTATTGTGCGAGCAGTAAAAGTAGATTAGAATATACATAACATATGACAAAATTAAAATTAATAATATCAGGAGTGATAACAGGAATAATCATTGCAGTTATTATTGCTATTGCTCTTGTTATATATATTAATAACTCTAAAGCTTCTAGTCAGCACATATCCTTAAACATTTATGGATACACATATACTCAAGCAGAATTGCAACCATTAATTACACAGTTTGAAAATAGTTACCCAAATGTAACAGTTAACTACACTCAAATAACTGGAACTGATCCAATAAATTATCAACTAAATAAATTAGCTAATAATAATTCAATAGACATATATGAATCTTCTAACACTAACGAAGACTATTTTTTAAAATATTCATCTGTTAATCCATATTTTTCTACAAGTGCGTTCAAACAAAATTTTTTCCCTTTAGTATATAGAGGAATGACAGTTCTAAATAATGGAGTTCTTGGAATCCCAATAAGTATGAACCCAATTGTAATCGTGTATAAGACAAATGTTCTAAACAGTACAGGAGTACAGATTTCATCAATTACTAGTTCATTTAATTCATTTAATAACATGATGAATTTTCTAACAAATAAGTATGGTGCTTCAGCAATTGATATAACATCATCAAACTATAACCCTATAGCTGGAGATGTATTGCAGTTGTTCATAATGGAGGAGGGAACGCCAATGAATGTTACATCCTCTCCATTTGAAGCAAATATATCTACAGATGCAGGTAATAACGCAGTTAATTATTATTCTTCATTTCTAACTTCAGGTATTTTTGATGACCTGTATACTTCAAGTGTAAAATTGAACTATATTGATGCTTTATTAAAAAACAAAGTTCTATTTGATTTTATGTACTATAATGATTACATTAAATTACAAGCACAGTACCCAAATGATAATTTTGATTTTTCAATATATCCTGCAATAAATACACCTGTAGATATAGCTTCATATAACTATTTCGGTGTTAATAAAAACTCACAGGAGTCATCAATGGCATGGAAATTCGTTGATTTTCTTGGAAGTAGCTCATCTGTTAATATACTCAATTCTGAATTAAATAATGTATTAATACCAGTAAATAAAAACGCGAATGTTCCAAATAACAATTCTGATATAAAAACATTACAAAATATATCTTCAGACTGGAATATTCCAGGTAGTAGTTACACACTTAATAAATTTAATTCAATCGTAGATAACTTACCACAATCAAATGAATTAAGTAATGTACAAAACAACCTAAATTCTAAGATGTTAACAACGTTACAAGGACAATATCCTTAAACTTTAGGCTTTCTTTTTAAAATCTTAAAAAGCAAAAATATTGACGCTATTGCTGTTAATAATAATATAAGTGCAATCAATTCATTATTAAAAGATAAAAAACCAACTGAACCATATCCATTTGAGAAATTAATCTTTGAATTGTAAGTACCATATTTCATAATGAATACATGATTGCCAATAGGAAGACTTTGATCATTATAGAAGAACTTTATTCCTTCTGGAGTTTGTGATAGGTTTATGTAGCTGTTTATATTTTTTCCATCTAAAAGAAATTCAAATTCTCCTATATTCACATTGTTCTGATATATGAAATCACCCTGAAAGATAATACTGTTTCCCTGAATTCTAACATTGTTTTTTGGTGATATATTTTGAAATCCATCTGATATAACACTAAAATCACTTCCTATTGAAGCAGTAGACGTTGGAGTTAGTGTCGGAGTTGGAGTCGAGGTTTCTTTAACTATACCTGTGGTTGTGGTTGGAGTAACTGATATACTTGCTCCTGGACTGACATTACTTGAAGACACAGTAATACCAAAATTTTGTGTTTCAATTACATTACCTCCATTTTCAAGAGCTATACTTACAGTATTACTGTTTCCAGAGTTGGTTGGTATTCCAGATAAAACATTATTCTTATTTAATTTCAACCAACTTGGCGAAGATAAAACGACTAAAGTTGCATTACCCCCGTAGTATGTAACATCATATGTATATTGAATCCCTACCGTTGCATAGAATACAGGAGAAGAAGTGAAGTACGATGAATCAGCGTATACATTCCCTTCTTGAAGAAAAAACATTAGCACAAGGAATGAAATTATATGCAATAAATTTTTCACCTTTATTATAGGTATATATCATGAGGAAGGTTGGATTGTCAATTACATAACTTGACAGATATATTTTATGTAGTAATATGTTTTTACTATTATAAATAAAGGCTATAAAGAAAATAAACAATATACAATAACATCTAAAATATTGACCCAATAAAACTAAAAACTCCTTTGAAGAAAGAACCAATTGATGAAGTAAATAAATTAGAACTTGAATTTGATTGTGTCGTTTGTTTTGAAGTTACACTTACATTGCTATTGTTTATTTTATTTAACTGTGTACTTTCCTGTTGAACTTGAGTAGTATGAATATTGTTTGCTGGCTTTGTATTTTTAGGCATTATATAAAAATTAATGGCAGGTATACTAGATGTAGGAAATGTAATATCATATTCAGACTTTGTATTAGGAACATACGTCATTCCATTAGGTAGAACCATAATAAAAGATTGATCTCCAGGGTCAATACCATTTATGGTAAAAGATCCATCACTCCCAGTTACGGCACTTCTAGCATAATTTACAACAGATACTCCACTTACACCTACCCACGATGATCCAGATTGCTCAAAAACATGCCCTGAAGCATTGAATACTCTAGTTGGAATAAGTTGAAAATCTGGTATTGCAGGACTTGGGTTAGAATCTCCGACGGTAACAGTATATGATGTGTGTGCACCTGGTGCAAATTTATATCCAGGTGGAACCTTGATTGTTAAAGTGTATGTACCTGCAGGGATTTTATGAAACACATATCCTCCACTATCTACAACAGTTGTTTGTCCGTCACTTACTACAACGCCACCTAAGTCGCCAAGAATATTCTTACTAGTATTTATATTAGTAACATCAACTACTCTTCCTGAGATAGTATAAGAATTACTACATGTAAGCAATGGAAGAACACTTGGTTGCAGTGGTTTCTGATTGTAATTAAGCATATCGCCTAAATCATTTGCCTGTGCATCAAATGAGGTTAATGAAGGCAGACCGAATGTAGATTCAATAAATTTTAAAACTGAAGGCTGACTATAAAATGTATTATCAACTATACCTGACCTAGAATAAGGAGAAATCATAAGTGTTGGAACCCTAGGGCCATATTCAATCTGGCTGTTTGGCCCTTTTGGAGGGTATACATGATCATAAAAACCTCCAAAGTCATCCCAGGTTAAAACAATAGCTGAGCTATTCCACAAGCTACTATTTTTCATGACCGCATTAATTTGGTTAACTGTATAATTTTCTCCCTGACATTCACCGTATGGCGGATGTTCACTAACATTCATTGGTTGTACTACCCAACTAACTGCTGGTAAATTTCCAGACTGTACGTCACTAATGAATTGATTATACCCAACAACATGCTGTTGCCAGTCTACACCATTTCTTATTTGATTAATTGCATCATATGTCGACCATTGATAACCTGCCATATCTTGTGGTGGAGCATAATATTTCCATGATATTTTCTGCTCATCAAGTAAATCTGCCACAGTTTTATAATTAAAACAAGGAAAGATATGATTTTTTATTCCATTTTGCTGTATTTGCAACACCCATGTTTGTGGAGTCGAATCGCACCCCCAACGGAATCTTCCTCCTCCTGTATTTACTGGATTATCAGAAACATTGTCATCCTCTCCTCCAATTGTAAACAAGTGTGCAGGAAAACTTGGTCCAAGTATTGTAGAGAAGTAGTTATCAGCAAGAGTAAATTCTTTTGCATATTGCCAATAATCAGGAATATCAGATTGATAATATTGACTATCTGCTACATCTACACCGTTTTGCACTGCTCCAGCAAGCAAGGAAAATTTATCTTCCTTTCCACCATCTTCTGCTAAAACAGCCCCATCATGAGAATGATCAATATCATTAATAAGGGAATCTGGCGTATGATTAAGTTTAACTACATTTCCCTGTGCATTTTTATATGTTGTTGCACCATTTCCTCCAGGGAACGTTCCGAATAAATTATCATATGAATGATTTTCTTTAATGATATATATTATGTGTTTTATTGGAGAAGTATTACACCATCCTCCAACTGGTTGAGGAGGATAACATCGTGGGACTCCAGTTAAGCATGAAGGCGGTGGAGTACAAGGAGAAGTAGAAGTAGATATACCTAGAATTCTGTGTATATTGGTTGTCCTAACAAATATAGTAAGAAGAAAAAGAAAAAAAATACTAATAATAACATGCGGTCTTTTAAAGAAATTTTTGGATATAAATTTTAAACGCCACATAATTTCTAATAAAAAAGTACCATATAATCAAAATTAGTAAAACATAAATGAAACATTTATGTCAAATCATATGTAAAAGAATTAAAAAAATCAACAAAATATATACTGATATAATTTTTAATCCTTATACACCTGGTATATTTGAATATATTCAAACTTTGTAGCAACATAATTAATTCTGTTAATATAGTATTGATATGCTTAACGATTTTTTACTGAAAAAGGAGGTTATTACAAAGGAGCAACTTGAAGAGGTATTGTCTGTATCAAATCAACAGCATAGCGATCCAATTGATGTGTTGATAGGGAAACAATATGTTGAACCTGTAAAGCTATTTTCATTAATTGCTGAATATTTTGGTGTTGAGTATGTCGATTTAAAGAATATTGAAATTCCAAGTGATGTAATAAAATTAATACCAAAAAGAATTGCGATAGAAAGGAAGATCATTCCATACAAGAAAGATCCTTTTAAATTAAAGGTTGCAATGGTAAATCCTGCTGATATTCAATCAATTGAGTTCATTAAGAGGATGACTGGATATAACATTGATGCAAACTATATACCCGAGTCAGATTTCAGAGAATTACTAAAATACTACAGTTTGGATATAAAAGAAGAATTTAACAACCTATTAAAGAAGAATATTCAAGAAAGCAAAGCATCTGGAAATAAGGACAGTGTTCCTGTTATCAAAATAACAGATATGATATTAAATGAGGCAATAAATGAAGAAGCGAGTGATATACATATGGAATCACTTGAATACGAAAGTATTGTAAGATTTAGAATTGATGGAATATTACATGATATTGAAATAATACCAAAAGATATTTTCAATTCAATTGTAGCAAGAATAAAGATACTAGCAAATTTAAAAATTGATGAACATAGATTACCTCAAGATGGAAGATTTAAGTTAACAATAAATGATAGAGGCGTATCTTTTAGAACAAGTATTATACCTACCTTTTATGGTGAAAAGATTGTATTAAGGGTACTTGAAGAATCTGATAAAAAGTATTCACTTGAAGATTTGGGTTTTGCAAAAAGAGATTTAGATAAAGTACTTGAGAATATTAAGAAGCCACATGGAATGATATTAGTGACCGGTCCTACAGGAAGTGGAAAATCAACAACTTTAAATACAGTAATTAGTATATTAAATACTCCAGATGTAAACATAAATACAGTAGAAGATCCTATTGAATATGCAATGGCTAGAGTAAACCAAACTCAGGTTAATCCTTCTATTGGATTAACCTTCGCATCAACTCTAAGATCACTGTTAAGGCAGGATCCAAACGTAATACTAGTAGGTGAGATAAGAGATAAGGAAACAGCTGATATAGCAATTAATGCTGCAATGACAGGACACCTTCTTCTTTCAACACTCCATACAAATGACTCTGTCGGAGCTATACCAAGACTCATTGATATGCAAATCGAACCGTTCCTAATATCATCAACATTGAATTTAATTATTGCCCAAAGACTAGTTAGAGTACTATGCCAAAGCTGTAAATTAAAAACATCTTTGTCTCAAAAGCAGATTGATGTATTAAAAGACACATTCAAAAACAATGTTAATTCTATGGAATTAATTGATAAAAACGAATTCTTTAAACCAGTTGGTTGTGATAAATGCAGAAATGGATATAGAGGTAGAATTGGAATATATGAAATAATTGAGGTTACTAATGAGATAAAAGAGTTAATAAATGAAAAAGCACCAGTAACCAGCTATATTGAAGTAGCAAAGAGAAACAATTTTAGAACAATGCAAGAAGATGGATTAGAGAAGGCATCTCTAGGAATAACATCTATTGAAGAAATATTGAGAGTAACAATGGAATAAAATGGCAGATTTTAAATATACATTTACAAAAGAGAATTCATATACTATTGAATCAAATGTTGTTAAAGCGACATCGAAAGAAGAAGCAATTGGACTAATTCCACCAGGGCTAAATGTAGTAGACATAACTGAGATAAAGACAAAGAAAAACGTTTCTTTATTTTCATCTAAAAATATTAAATTAGTCGACAAGGTTCTGTTCTTTGACCATATGTCTCAGATGATTAAAGCGGGGCTTAGTATAAATGAAACACTTGAAGCTTTAATTGATGATAACGAGAATGAATATTTTAAATCAGTTATTAAAGACATAAAGTATGAGATTGAAGCTGGAGGGACATTTTCAAAAGCAATGAGTAAATACCCAAAAGTATTCTCAACACTTGAAGTGAAAATGATTGAAGTTGGAGAAATTACTGGAACACTTGAAGAGACTGCATATCAAATATCTATTCAGTCAAAAAAAGATTTTGAGCTAAGGAGTAAAATAAAAGGTGCATTGATATATCCAGAAATATTGTCAAGTATCATGGTACTTGCTGGTGTTGGATTAATTGTATTTGTTGTTCCTCAATTAAAAACATTTTTCATGCAGGCAAATATGCAGCTACCAATAACAACTCAAATATTAATTGATATAAGCACAATAATAACTGGATATTGGTATTTATTTGTTTTGGCAATCGCCTTAATTATATTTTTCTTTCCAAGACTTAAAAAAAACAAAGAGTTTGCAAATGGTCTTGACTGGGTCATACTAAGGACACCTATAATAGGAGAAATAACAAAAAAACTATCCCTTGCCATATTTACAAGAACATTAGGTTCATTGCTAAAGTCAGGAGTTTCAGTAAATAAATCTATTGAGCTTACAGCCACAAGTATACCTAATTCTATTTATAGGTCTGCAGTTCTTGGTTTTACTCATGATATAGAAGAAGGAGTTCCATTGTATAAACTAATGGAAAAAAGAACTGATATATTCACGAATCTTTCAATAAGGATGGCTTTTGTAGGTGATAAAACTGGAAATCTTCCAGATATGCTTATAAATATCGCTGATTTTTATCAAAACCAAGTGAATGATACATTGTCAAATATATCTACAATTATTGAACCTGTAATGCTGTTCATTATGGGAGGAGCCACACTTTTTATTGCATTAAGTGTTATTTTACCAATATATCAATTAACAAGTGGAATATCTGGAATGCAACCTGCTAAATAGGGAAAGATGTAAGATAAAAAGAAGAGGGTTCACCTTAATTGAGATACTTATTGTTATTGCAATAAGTGTTATTATTCTATCAATAAGTATTCCGTCTATGGGTGAGCTTCTCTTCGTTTTTCAGCTTAATTCCTCACTTAATCAAACAGTATTTGAATTAGTAAAAGCAAGAGACCTTGCAATACAGAATTATAACGGAAACGAATATATTTCTGTATATATAGATAATAATTCGATTGAATTAATAAATGGAAATTCAATAAATGGAACATCAATAGAGAATATACCTTTAAGTTACGGAGTATCTATAACAGCAACCCCTAACTTTTTCTATTTTAGTGACATAACAGGCAATTGCTCAGCTCAATCAAATATTAAACTTACAGCAGTAAATAAGGCTACTGACTTAATTTCTCTAAACACATTAGGAGCTATAAATGTAACATATAACTATGCACAATAATAACTATAGCAACAATGTGTACTATAAGAAAAATGGATTTTCACTAGTTGAGGTTTTAATATCAATTGTAATCATCTCAATAGCTTTTAGTTCTACTCTGTTCTTTGCACAAAATGCGTTCTATGCAACAAATTCTTCTGGAAACTTCACACTCGCTCTGGAAATAATTAATTCACAAGCTGAAGCAATAAGACAGCTAAGAAGTCAATCATGGGATAATTTAATCCCTGGAAGTTATTATGCAATATATAACAGCGTTTCAAATCCTCCAAATCAAATTCAAGGATGGGAATTAATTGCAGGAACTGGCGTTATTGGAAATATGTCAATCGAAGATACTATATCTGTTCCATACAGAGCAGATAGTAATACACTCACGACTACAGGAACAACAGCTGATACAAACATGCGTATAATACAAATTACCGCCTCCTGGACACAAAATGGAGTTAATTATTCAAAGACAGAATATGAATATCTATCAGACTGGAAACCATTTTAATCGAGGTTTCACTCTTATCGAAACTATAATCTATATTTCCATATTTATATTTATTTTAACAATTTCAATGTCATTTCTTTTAATAGAAACATTTGATAATACACAATTAAATGAGACAACAGTTCAGCAAATGACAGGCAGAGATTTATCATATACTATTGGAGAAATAGTAATGAGTGCGGAAAATATTTCTGAGCCTACATATGCAAATCCTACTTCATCATCTCTCCAATTAACTGATGCAAATTCAAATAACATAGATATCTATTTACAAAATAACACTGTATATGAAAAGATCAATTCAAATTCACCTATAGATATTACTGGTAATATTTCAAAGGTCAACACATTAAATTTCATAATTGAATCACAGTCTGGTCAAACGCCAAGTATTGAAGTGTATATAGATATAAGTGCCCCAAATGGGTTATTTCCACAAAATTTTGATAATGTTTTCTCAAATAGGAAAGTTTAATAGAAACAAGAATATAGGGCAGATAATGGTTCTATCTACTATTGTATTTTCAGCAATTCTAATAATTGTATCACTATCAATTGGTGAACTTTCTACTCAAAGCTATATTTCAACTGATAATTCAATATATTCAACACAAGCTCAATTTATTGCAGAAAGTGCAGTTGAAAATGCAATACTTGAATATGAACAGAATTCTTCATACAATGGAGGAACTTTCACAACTCCTTATGGATCTGCAACTGTAAATGTTAGTTACAATCAAACAAGCGATGAATTAACTGTAAATACAAGCTCAACAATAAAAGGTTATACAAAAAAATATTCTGTTGTAGTATCGATTAATAACAATCCTCAAATAACAAACTATGCACTTTATTCAAACTCTTCACTGTATACAAATGACGCAAGTGTAGTAGGAAATTCATATGTAAATGATAACTTTTATACATATTCTTCAACATTTTCTGGAAATATGCTCGCAATAGGAGCAGGAAATGGACTTGGTAATTATGCATATGATACCCAATTCAAAACTGTTTTAAATGTTAGCAATTCGGGGAATATATATGTATATAACAATACAAGAATAAAGAATTATACTTCTATCGAGAATACTACCTACTACAAGAACAATCTGTATAGTGATTCCACATCAAATTATGGAACAACAATACAAACTTCTTCACTTGGAAATCAATTAACATCTCCATCATTCAATTTTTCTCAAGCTGGAACTCTAGCAAGCCAGAATGGAACATATTTTAATGATCTAAATGACTTTAATAATTATTTAAACTCTGTTGCTACAACTGTTAATGGTGAAACTGTATATAAGCTTCCAAGTGGAATATATTATGTTGATTGTAGCCTCTCATTTTTTGGATTCTGTATTAATACATTTAGTTTTTTAGACACTAATGGAGAAATATCTGGAACAAATGTAAGCATTGTTTTAAATTTCCCAGTACTTTTTTATGGAAGCATAAACATTTCTTCTCCATATGAAAATAACAATGAATACTACCCTTCTCTTGCAATTAACGGATGGTCTATATTCCTAGGAACAAACAATCCCAATCAAAGCAACTATTTAATATTGAATGGATTACTATACATAAATGGAACAATTGATCTATATGGCGTTTCAAACAGCAACACTGCAGATGTAAATGGAGCTATATGGAGTACAGACAATTTAAATTTATATAGTTATACTAACGTTGTATATAATTCAACATATATGACTAATCTAGCTGGATTTAATTTCCCTGTTAATCAAAATTCTATTGTCAGTTGGACTGAATCTCCATGAAAAAAAATTAGCACTTAAGACCAAATGTATACTAATACATTACAATAGTTCTACTAGCTGTATAACATTAGTGTATGAAAAGAGTTTTGTTTACAAAATCAGTTGAACATATTGATGATTAGGATACTATTGTTGTGACTGGAATGCGTCAAGTATGGAAAACCAACCCTCCTAAAACAGGTTTTTGATCATATAGCAAGTAGTAATAAACTATTTTTAGATCTTGAAAACCCTCTATCTATAAGAAAACATACCATCACTTCATATAAAATATAGCATATAAATTTTACTCTATATACTCTTATTTAGTGACAACACATTTTTTTGCAATTTTCGTTCTTTGTTCATATATATCAATACAAGCAAGATATTTTATATAAAAATTTCGCGAAAGATCCGATATAGAAACTTGCTTTTACAGTACCAAAACGAGTCTATAAAAAATCAAACTGAATTTGTTTGTTTTGTTGTACGAACAAATAGCTTTTTTTTATAATTTCATTTGTATGCAAGTTCCACCTCTATTTGTTAGAGTGTCATATCCCCTAATGTTATACAGTTCAACATAAATGAATATTTTCTCTGGATTCGCTGTTAACTAAAAGTTCATTGTTAGCTAAACCAAAGTCATAAGATGTTTCATCAATATTACACCCACCCCATTCAACAACTGTAAATCCTTTTCTACTTATTCTTTTTATTTTCTGTTCTTCGATTTCAACTTTACCCTGAGTTTTTTTAAACACTATAAAAACCCTTATTAGTACATCAGGTATCGGATTAATATTCAATTTTGCCAATTTTTCATATTTCATCCCCTGAAATGCCACAAGAGACCATTCATTTTTTTTAATTATTGGTCCCCAATATGTGATGAAGTCCTGCGATTCTGAAGAGTTTAAACCAAATTCTTTAGTCCTCCTTTCCAGGAAATCATATACATCTTTAGAGTGTACAGAAAAGCCACATGATAAATCCCAATTTACTGGGTTATTAAATCCATCCCAAAATATATATTTGTATTCTTTTCCTTTATTTGTTAGCGTTCCATTTTTTGCTACATGAATATTCCACTCATTTTTATTATTAATTAATGGATACGTATCTCCTATTTTCCCTTTAAAATCAAGCCCTATATTAACATTTAGTCCTTGTTTTTTATCTGTATAAAAATAAATCACAGGTTTACGTGTTACACTAAAATTAGGATCTTTGAAATTTTCTATATCATAAATAATTGGTATTTGACTACTTTCACATTGAACAAGAACTGCCTGTTTACGACTTGGATATTCTACTCTATATATATTATATTTTTGAGTTTTACCATTCTTATCTTGTTCTACTACACTAATCTTAAATGTTGGCATAAAGTTAGTACTCTCTATTTTTTCTTTTTTTTCATTTAATCTGCGAACTTGACTTATCGTCAGACCAAATTCTGAAATTTCTATATTATTAAATTTCCCATCAGTTGATATTTTAATATCGCTTTGACCATCTGTTCCGGTTATACTAAGACTTCTACTCACCTCCTCATAAATTGTCTGATAATCCAATGGACTTCTTCCGAGGTCTAGACTACATAATTCTAGTGGGACATTAGGAAGTACTAAAGTATTTTCTGTAGTTGACCTAAAGTTAACAAGATTTTGTGTTAAAAATCTCCTTATTGCTATTACTGCATTTAATTTAAGGTTATATGGTAATTTAATGTCATTTGCTTGTGTAGATGGGTTATCATTTAATGATTTTATATACTTCCTAACATCATCAAAACAAATAGTTTCTAAGATACCTCTATATTTAGAGTTTAAAAGTCTATAAGCAAGATCTTCTATGGCAGATTCTTGACTATTATTATCACCATATATTTCATTATCTTTACTAACTTCAGCACTCGTTTTAGTTAATACTTCACCTAAAAATGGCATCCCGCTATTAGTTTTTAATAATTCTATAATTGATTTTTTCAAATCATTAGGAAGCTCACTAGGTGACCCTATATTACTACCTCCACAATATGCACCTATACTATATTGAGTATTACCAATATCATGTGATATGATTACATCTAAATAATCCTTTATTGCTCCTAATAACACACTGTCATTAATTGTTGATAATCTCATTGACGGATAACCGTTTATATATATACTTATATCTTCAGTGTTTAATTCATTTCTCCCTAATGGAAACTCAATAGAGAACATTCTTGATTCACCAAAATAAGGACTACTATTAATTTGGGGTCCATTAAAATTCACCTTCAACATTATTTCATCTGGATCATTAATAATCAGAACCACACTTTCTATGTTTAGATTATTACCTTTTCCACTTTCTGTTTTTAATACGCTATAAGGAACTATTAGCATATTTCTTATTTCTTCCTGTTTATTACTATTTGTTTGAATGTTATTATTTTCTTGAGTTTGTAAGTTCGTGGGATTATTAGAAATATTTTTAAACAAATTTAAGAATGGGAAAGATGGATATTTTGCTTCTAATATACTTTGTAAAGACTTTATTTTGTCTAATAAATTGCTATCATTTTGGTACGGAATTATTCCATCAGATGATTTAATTTTTAGTTCAGTACAATTGCCTCCTATGTGCAAATTTCCTGTACTTCCAACTCCATTAAATATATCTAATAGTAAACCCTTTATATTATTAGATATTGAATTATTATATCTAAAGTTAAACAAGTCAATAATATTAGTTTCAATAATGCCGACTCTCCCAATATCCATTCTAAAATACACATTATTTATATTTAAACCTGAATTATTATTAAGTGGAAGTATTATAGTAATCGGGTTTGGAATTGAATATGAACCTCTTCTTAAAACATGTACATTGAATTCAATTGTTTCCTTAGTATTATCTAACGTAATACCTTCAACAACAAACTCCTTATTTTTTGTGCTTTGCGTAGTAGTATCTTTCAATAATTTATCAAAAAATTCCTGTGCTTTTTTTTTCTGTTCTTCAAGTTTCATTTCCTCTTCTAATCTATGTTGTTCATCTATTTTTTTTTGTTCATTAAGACATTTTATTCTTTGTTCTTCTTGTTCTTTTATTCGTCTTATTATATACCTGTTTGATTTATTAAAGTATTCTGTTTGTATAGAAATTTTTGATTGATCACTTTCTGACAATCTTGAAGTATATTTTAATGATGATACAAAGCCTACTAGTTCTTCACTATTATGACTATTAAAATTGTTAGTTAAAAATGTTAAATCATCAGATATTACAATACCATTTTCTTTTATGTATTCAATTATATTCTTAATATTAGTAAGGTGTTTAATTTCATCTTCTCCCTTAGAATATTCTCTTTTGTATTTACCATTATTATATGGGTTTTGATCTTTAGCCACCAATATAATCTGACTGTATATAGGATTTTTATTTAATACAATTAAAACAGCACTTGCATCGAATTCATCAATTAAATCATTAGGAATTAATAGATAATAAGAAGCAGTAGGTGTAGCACCAAGACTTTGTTCACAAGCAATTCTTGTTAATACTATTCCTTCTACTTCCACACCTTTTTCTTTAATAAGTTCACCACACTCAATTCCACGTTATATAACATTCGCAATATCACTTTTTTCTTCCTTAAAAGACATATTAATTTCATATGTATTATCTTTACGAGAAATCATAGTTTCTTTTAACTCTTCTATTTTTTTAATTTTTTCTTCTAATTCTGTGTTATATTTTTTCTCAACATTTTCATTTGTAGGTTGAATTTTATCTGCCTCAGGGTTAGAATGACTAGTTATCATTCTAACTACTTTAGTAAAAGCATCATGAATTTTATATAAAAGCCAACCTTTACCTGCCTGTTCTTTTCTTGTCATACCATTTTATCTTACCACTTTTTATAGTAAATTCATATAGTATTGCTATTGAAATACCATTATATATGCGATATAATATATCCTATAAGCATAGGTAAAGACATGGAACAATTTAAATATCCACTTATTACTATAAGGGAAACTCAAAGGATATTAAATATTGCATCAACCATTGGCATAGTGTTATTATTAACCCCGCTTGCTTCTCCTGTTAGTCTACTGGTACCTGTTTCTGGTTGTTTAATTTCTGCCGGATTAATAGGTACATCCATATTACTAAATAAAAAAGCTAAGGAACAAGATAAAAAAATAAATGAATATTTACTTAATTCCATAGACAAAGGTGTACTTTCATTATTAGATTATATGAATTTAGCAACCAATGTATTTAATGATTTAGAAGCCTACAAAAAATTAAGACTAAACAGCACAGAAGAAATTAACAAATTCAAAACTGATATTGGAAAAATCATTTCGAATATTGACTTTAATAATAATAAAATAAAAAATAAAAATGCTAAATATAATGATAAATATTATTTTTTATTGACAGATATAATTAACCAATTGATATCCTACAAAACTAAAAAAGAATATGCTAATAAATTTGATTCTATTTACAATACAGAAAAGAGAAAAAGATTTATGGATAAATATCTTCAAAAGGGATATAGTGTTGGATATATTGAACTTATATATATAGTAGATGAAATAATAGAAAATTATACGGTTAGTAATATAATAAACATTTAAAAAGATCTTAGCCCAATTAATATAATTAGTTTAAAAAAATTATCTTTTTTTATAATAAAATCTTAAAATTATATAAAATTTTTACTGTCTGTTCGTCTGTAAATAATTTTAATAAATATATTCTAAGAATAAATTTGACTGACATTTAACAATCTACTTGTATATACTCAATAATTAAACTGTATATAATCTTGAAAAGAATTACGTGTTTTTACAATAAAATATCATCGCGTGATTTTACACTTTTTATAGAAAGATATTCTTTTGATTGGAAAATTAGCATTGAATATTTCATATATATACAGTAGTGACTAAACTTCATCGTACATTTTGCATTCTGTAATATAGTTGTTGCAGAAGCATAAGACATAGATTCCCAATTTTGTGCTGTCAAAAAGTCTGCAATGTTTAGATTGTAAGGTATAAAGTAAAGATTTTTAATAATCACTTTCAATACATTTACACACCGTTTGTGTTATTAAATATTCCGTTAAATGTAAGATAATATATTGACTTTCTCATATTATTCAGTTCCGGGATTCTTTGCTACTCTACCAATACCAATTGCAGATAAATGCTCATTTATCTTTACTTTATAAAGAGCCTCTTGACTAAAATTAAAAGTAGGATCATCAATTGCTCTTGCACCTATCTTTAACTCAGTATCAATTTTTAGAAAACGAAGATTTGATAATAATCTCTCAATTTCAGGCTGAATTTTTAATGCAACACCACGGCTCAAATCCCCAAAGTGTTGAGCAACTTCTTCAATAGTTTTGTATTTCTGTATTAAATCCTTTGCTGTTTTAGGACCGATACCTTGTATTCCAAAAATATTATCAGTAGGATCTCCTTTAATTGCCAGATAGTCTCTGTAATGAGGAGGTTCAAATCCCCATTTTTTTATAAAATCTTTTTTTTTGTAATAAATACAGCCTCAACTCTAATATCACGTACTAGAGTAATGCGTGTGAGCAAAGTCAAAGTCGTTCGATGAAACAAATGCTCTACCATATCTTCTTGCAATTTCACTTGCCAATGAACCAATCACATCATCGGCCTCATAATTTGGAGGCTCTATCCATTCAATATTACATCGCTCAAGAATGGCTTTAATCATTGGAAGTTGTACATACATGCCTGTATCGTGTAATTCACGAGTCGCTTTGTACTCATGCCGTTCATCAATCTTGTTTTGAATTCCCGTCTCAGAATCAAATATGATTATGATTTTTCTGGATCTACGGCTTCCGTTATTCGTCTAAGTATTGCAAAAAAGCCATAAACAGCATTAACTTTGACACCTTTGAAATTAGCAGCTTCAGGCACACTAAAATATGAACGAAATAAGTAATTACTACCATCTACAATTAAAGTATTTCTCATAGTCATTATGCATAAAATAAGTATACAATAACTAGAGACACTTTGGGATTATTCGACTTTTGTTTTTCTATTCGCAACCAGCATGCCAATGTTCCATACATAAAAAAAATGAGTTATTAATTCTAATATCCATTATTTAAGTCATTTGTCCAATATTAATTTTCTCACACACAAAAAGCTATGAAATAAAAATATGGATAAATAGTAATAATGAAGAAAAATTGAACTGAAGACATGTCTAGTTCACAAGTCTTCCCTAGACAATGGAATTATAAATTACTATTTTAATTCCTTTTACTGATTTATTTAATTTGTGAGTAACTAATTTCTTGTTATAAAAAATTCCACTTCATACTAATTTATATATTTCTTCTTAAATTTATTAACAAATCTATACATATTAGGATCCATCTTTTGTATAGGTGTGCTTAATATATTTTCAATTGTAAGCCAATGAATGTTATAGAATTCCTCATGACTAAAATTCAAAGTTAATTCTGAATTATATTCTAGTGTGTACCATATACTTACATCCGTATGACCAGCCGTTAATCCAACTGTATCTGAAAAAGTTAAAAACATTGGGTTATTATCACCATTGAGAAACTTTGCCTCTATGCCAAGTTCCTCCCCACATTCCCTACAAGCTGTGTCTTTAGGGTCTTCATTTACTTCAACATGCCCGCCAGTTGGTAATAGTAATTGTGCTTTTTTATGATCAACTAAAAGCATTTTCTTTTTTATCTTATCGTAAAGAACAAAATATGAGACCAAGTGTTTTTTGGGAATATCTGGCTTTTGTATACGGTAAATCTCAACACCACTATCAACCCAATTCAAGGTGTTATTTATATCATCATATTCAATAGAATCATATGGATTTATTTTTTTGATTTGCTGTTTTAAGTATTCTTTACTATTCATTTATATATAAGTCTTAAAATGTAAACATAAAAAAACTGTGGAGCTGACAGGACTCGAACCTGCGACCTAATGTATGCCATACATTCGCTCTAACCAAACTGAGCTACAGCCCCTAAAGATACGTGTATATGTTTACAACTGATTTTATATTAATACATTTATTTTTACAATACTATCAATGATATATATTTTCTTTGTTTATTCTACTTTAAAGTTGTCAGTTAAATGATTAAAAAGATTAAGAGTTTCAGGTAATTTTTCATATATATCTATTGCAAGAGATTCATTATATGTGTGAGATGTTAAGTTTCGCATATCAATAATATCCAGCCATTTTGTATCGTACTGTATAACACCTCTTTTATATGCTTGTCTAAATATTTCCTTAGGAGATGAATATATTGAAACACCTTCGTATTCTTCAAGATAGGCCTTTAATAATTTCCATGATAAATCAACTGTAATTTCGAATCTTTGTATTGCACTGTCTCTAACAATATCTGTTTCAGGAATTGATAAAACATCACTGAGACGCATTTTAGCCATATTAAATTTTTCAAGTAGTATCTTTGTTTTATCCATTAATATATTCTATATTTTTCATAGCTACATTTTTAAAAGCTGTTGATACCGTAGCAAAATCAACGATATCTATAATATACATGGTATGAATTTCTTCAATATCATCTTTTATCTTCCTCATTATCTCGGGCTTTACAATGTTATTTCCATTTATACCAACATCAATATCTGAATATTCTGTTCCTCTTCCATTAACACGAGAACCAAAGAAAAAGATATTGTATTCATTCTTATTCAAATATTTATATACAATTTCTGAGATCTCTTTTTTTAGTTTTTCAACAGAATAATGCTCAAGCCTCACACCTGTTATTATATCATTTACTAATTGAAAGTTCATAATGCGTGTGTTCCCGCTATATCACATTTGCACTATATGAAATACATTGAGATATATATAAATGGTACATCTGATTTTAGATTAATACATTTATTTTTACAATACTGCTGATTTGTATTAACATTATATTGATGCCTGTTGATAATGTATACATATTGGATTTTAACTATACATTTATAAGTTTGGGTAAATTGTCTTTGAAAAAAAATGGTACAATTGATATACAATTTATTGATTATGAAAAGATTCCTGTAAGTACATTAACAGGAGGTGTAGTAAGAAATAGCTCTTTAGTAGAAAAAACAATACAAAAAATATTGTTAAGACACAAAACAAAAAAAAGAATATTTGTTCTTGCAGTAATACCAGATGAAAAGATATACATACAATCTCTTGATTTACCAACAATGCCTAATGAAAAGATTGAATCCTCTATTCTTTTCAAATTACAGACCCTTATTCCTGTTCCTTTAAAAGATGTTTACTGGAATTATTACATAACAAAGAGAAATAAGAATTTCATTTCTACAATAATTTTTGCGGGAAACAAGGAAAGCATTGACTCATTTTTCATACCACTTAAAAACATTGATGTATTTCCAATTGGCTTTATAAATACATCAAGTTCCATTAGCTCATTAATTAAGGATGAAAATGCCATAATATTTAATATTGAGGATACTCAAAGTGTAATCTCAATAAAACAGGATGGAATAATAAAATTCTCAACAAATCAACATGTAGGAATAAATGGTATAATAAAAATACTAGATGAATCATTCAATATTGATGATAGGAAGAGTTTTGAAATAATAAAGGAGATAGGATTAGATAATGTAGATGAACAAACAAAAGGGAAAATAAAAGATATTTTTATAGGTCTTGAAGATGATATAAGAAAGGCTTCTACAAGCACAAATATAAAAAATGTATTTGTAACAGGTCCTGGATTAATATTAAAGAAATTACTTACAGATCTTAACATTCCCGATGTAACTATTAATGAACTAAAAGTAGATAATATAAATTCTGATTTACTAAATAAATTCACAGCAATAATAGGTTGTGCTAAATATATAAGGAAATTGCCACTTCCCGTTGTACTTCAGAAAGAGGCAAAACAAAATATATATTTTCAAGTATTTAAGGACTCTGCGGAACAATTTCTAAAATATATTTCGTTTAACTTAATAATAGTTTCATCAATTCTTGCAATAATAATTTATTACGGAAATATCCAGAACTCATTAATTCAAGCAAGAGTAAATACACTTAATTCTGAAATTAACTTAAACAGTTCAAAATATACTCCAGAAATATCAAAATTAAATACTGCTTTAAACGGTATATCCTATGCACAAAATCAATACGTCGATTGGACTGGATTCTTAAGTCAAATGCCTTCACTTGTACCAACTGGTGTTACACTTAATACCCTATCAGTAATACCTCAAAACAGCATTTTAACAGTTCAAATAAGCGGACTTGCAACAACAAGAGCTGATTTACTAACTTATCTAGATAAATTAGAAAATAATTCATTATATCTCTCAAACGTATCGCTACCAATTGAATCAATACAGAATTCAAATAATATTCAATTTTCAATAAATGCAGATATTACAAAATTATGAAAAAGATATTCAAACAATTTAATATATTCTTAATTATATTTTTTGTATTTTCACTTTCTTTGTTTATATTTCTATTCATGAATTTTTTATCTGTTGAAAATAACTATATGCAGATTAATAGTTCTCTAATTAGTGAACAAAACACTATTCTTCAAAACGATTTAACAATTGAAAAATTTAATAAATTTACGATTAATCAAAATCTATTCACAACTCTTCCAAATCAAAATAATATAACAAGCTGGGTTCAGCAAATTGAAATAATGTCAGCTGATGCAAATCTTAAGGAAACACTATCATTCAACAATGCAGACTTAACAAAACAAGGTATTGTTATAAACTCAAATACACAATCAACAAATCAATACCTTACTGCCAGTGTTCAATTAGAAGGAACATACAACAATATATATTCTTTTATTGAAATGCTATCTAAATCAATTTTTTATACAAAGATAAATTCTATACAAATACAGTCGCTGCAAGGACAAGTTATTTGTACAATAAATCTTAATTTATATATTTCTCAAAATGATTAAAGTAGTAAAATACATATTATTAACAATTGGAATTATTATTAATATATTTATTTTTTACAAAGTATATGAAGCAATATATATTTTTGATACGCCTAATATATCTACTAATACTGTGACAAATAATTCACAAACCAATCTATCTATTCCACAATTCGAAGTTAATTTATACAAATCAGTTTATGGCAAATACTTAAATAATGTACTATACAACACGAACTATAAACCACAGAACTACTCTATAAATGAGGTTTTTTCAAATAATAATTAAAAGAAAAACTCAGTTCCTTACAAAAACCATGTACTCGATTAAATAGATATTAAATACACCTAATGTTTTGGTATAATCTCATTGAATATGTATACAATAGGTAAAAGAGAAATAAACCAGTATTTAAAATTAGGAAGAATTAGTATAAAAAGATATTTTGGACAAAACTATTTATTATCACAAGATAAAATTAGAGCTTTCATTAACAAACTTAGTGAAGTTGAAAATATTATAGAGATAGGTCCAGGGTTTGGGAATTTAACAATAAATTATTTAGATAGATTTAAAAATTCTGATATTTTAAAAAAAGTGTTTTTAATTGAAATAGATAAAGAAAGTATAGATATTTTAAAGGAAAATATTGAACTGCATGTACCTAAAACATATAAACAAGAAATACATATTATCCAAGATGATTTTCTAAATATCGACTTTGAAAAATTAAATATAACTGATGAATATGCAATTATTGGAGCCCTACCCTACAATATTGGTAAAAGAATTGTAAATATTATAAATGAAAGATTCCTTCCTCCCCCAAAATATTGTGTATTTATACTTCAAAGAGAAGTAGTTGATAAATATTTAGATGAGGAATCATTTTTATATAAATCATCTAGTTTATTTGCAACTTTAAAGAGAGAAGATATATTAAAAAAGGACTGCTTCTTTCCAATTCCAAATGTAGACAGCAGGATCATTATCCTTAAAGATTTTAATACAACTGATAGAGTATATCTTAAAAAGATTACAAACTTTATGCGAAAAGCATATAAGTACCCAAATAAAAAATTGTCTAACAATATACATGAAACAAAAAATACAGAATTAGGTGAAAAAAGACCTAAAGATATAACAGTAAAACAGTTTATCTCTCTTTATAGTTCCCTGGATAAATAATAACCTGCCTGTTTGGATCTTCGCCTATACTGCTTGATGTTAATCCTTCATCTTCTTTTACAATCCTATGAACAATTGACCTTTCAAAAGGTGTCATAGGGAACATTGTATATTTTTTGCCAGTTTTTCGAACGTACTCAATCGCATTTTTTGTTTTTGATTCAATATATTTATTTCTTTCTTCTCTAAAATTATTTATATCAATATGCAATTTTATACCATATTCATCTTCAGTAAACATCATCCTAAGAAGTGTTTCAATTGATGATATATTTTTTCCCCTAAACCCTATTATTGGGCCTAAGTTCTCACCGCTTATTTTTATACTATAGAAATCATCTTCAACAGGAGCTATTTCAAATTCTGGATTTATTTGAAGTATTGAGAAAAGTTTTTCTACTTTACCCTGAATCAGTACAATATTTTTATCTTTCTTTTTCATTTTATTTTTTTTGAACTAAAGATATACGTTTGAAGTATAATCAAAACTGACTGTAAAAGCCAATATATGCTCAATCCTGATGGAATAGGGCTCAAAATACCTAGAGACATAACAACTAAAAGAATTGGCAATGTTATCATCATTTGCTTTGACAATTGCGTTGAGAACTCCTGTGCGTCAAATTCGCTATCTTTCTTTTCAACAATATCTGCTAAATCAGTTGTTTTTGCAGTGTTAATATCTGTAGTTAGTTTTGTTGTATAATACTGAGACAAACCTACAAGCAGTGCAAGAATTATGTATGGCAATACTCCTGGAATATGTCCAAAACCATACTTATATGCATTGTTTGATAAATTCATCCAAAGGAAATTAGTGTTAATAGTACTGTGGATTGGTAGTCTTAAAGAATTACTGTATGCAATTTTATTGAAAATTGTTATTGCATTTTTTTGTGTAGCTGTATTAATAACATCATAAACAGCAAACAGTATTGGAAGTTGTAAAATTAATGGCAAACATGAACCTGCAGGATTTATACCATTCTCTTTATAGAAACTCATTTGTGCTTCTGCAAGAGCTTTCTTATCGCCTTTATACTTCTGATTTAATTTATCAAGTTTTGGTTTTAATTCACCAATCCTTCTCATATACCTCATCTGGCTGTTTAAGCTTGGAGCAAGTAAAACCCTGAAGATAATTGTAATAACAATGATGGATACCCCGAGGTTTCCACCAAGATATTTATATACAATAAGTATAATATTAACACTTGGATAATAGAATATGTAATTCCATATGTTAACTAATGGAAGAATAAATGCATTAAATAATAGACTTGGCATAATATATTAATATAGTTTATTGTAAATACCTTTCATATCAAGAAATATTTCCTTATATGACAATTTTGTAAATAATTCAACATTATTTTGAGTATTATTTTTTTTATTTAAAATAGGAAAAAAAACAATATTCACATTATTAAAGTTCAGTATTCGTATAGATTCCCTAACCCACCTCTTTATTTTATTTCTTCTGACACTTCCTCCCATTTTTTTATTTACTATAATTGCGTATTTAAAATTAATCTCTTTTGTAAAATAACAGATAAAATATTTTGAATACACCTTATTCCCACGCTTAAAAAGGTACTTAAAATTACCTTTTAGTGATGACTCCTTCGGCACTTTATCTAATTCTTTTATTAGGAGCTTTTCCAATTTTTCTGTATTTATCAGAAACAGTTAATTCTTCTTTTCCTTTAGCTCTTCTTCTTTTCAATACATTCTTTCCCCCTGCTGTTGCCATTCTTGCTCTAAACCCTTTTCTTCTTAAAGTAACTAACTTCTTGTTCTTAAATAGGTGCATCATACTTTTCGGAATTATACCAAAAAAACAAATATATTACAAAACAACAATATTTATAGAAGTATATACTGTGTTCATATCAATTCATCAATATACTGATAAAATGAACAGTAAAAGAAGTACTGCTATTAATACATACGTAATATAGTTTATCCCTTTATTATTTGTATTTGTTACATTGTATGTTCCTGAAATATAATCAACTAGACTTCTTTCATATTTTGAAAAGAACAAAGGTAATGACGGTATAAAAGACAACATAAAAGAGACAAAAGGTAGAAGTAAAAACCTTATGAATTTTTCGAATATATCAAGGCTTTTTGGATTTCCACTTGAATCTGACACCACAATATTAACATCAAATATAATATTACCTATTGTTCTATTAAATATTAAAGATGTTAAAAATGAATATATAGAGAATATAAATCCGTATATACTAACAATTTCAATTGCTACATTTGTGACTGCACTACTTACTGAATTTGTTCCATTTCCTGCATAATTTAAATATTTATATAGTATTACTGTATCTGCTTTAAAGTTTATTATGTTTATATCTACATAACTTAATACTTTAATAAATATTTCAAATAATATAAGGGAGATAACAAGGTCAACAACGAATGAAAGTAATTTTCTGTTTAACGGTGTAGGTAATAGAGATTCAACTCTGTTAGTTTTAAATATATCTTTCAGATATTTAAATTTATTATTTGAAAAAACTGCTTCAAAAAAACTCATCAACTAATTATACAATAAATAACTAATAAATTGATAATGTTTGATTAGTTATCCACATTCTGCTATTTTATATTTGTCTCAATTAGGTATATGGATAACATTTGGAAAGAATCTTTATCGATTATAAAGTTGGGTATATCACCGACTCATTTTAGAACTTGGTTTGGTGGTAGTTGTTTAGAAAAGATTGATGGTGATAATGCATATATTAATGTAAAAAACAGGATTGCAAAAGACTATTTTGAGAATGATTTTAAAGATATAATTGAAGACTCTCTTGGTAAGATTATTGAAAAAAAAGTTTCTATTCTTGTTTCAATAAAACAGAAGAAAAGTGAAGATATTATTGAACATATAAATAATAAAGAAGAGAATATATTCTTTCAATTAGAAGAAGAAAAAAATAAAACGGATGAATATAACGAAGCTATAAAACAGGTTGGATTAAATCCAAAGTATGTTTTCGATACTTTTATAGTTGGAAATTCAAACAGACTTGCACATGCGGCCGCTTATGCTGTAGCACAGAATCCTGGAACAACATATAACCCCCTTTTCATATATGGTGATACTGGTCTTGGAAAGACTCATTTAATACAAGCTATATCTAATTTTCTATTAAAGAAAAACCCGCAGTTTAAGTTAGTATATTGTTCATCTGAGGTTTTTTTAAATGAAATGGTTTCTTCAATTAAATCTGGAAACGCAGCTAATTTTAGAAAAAAATACCGTGAAAAAGATATGTTAATAATTGATGATATCCAATTTATTGAAAGTAAAAAAGGAACTCAAGAAGAAATATTTCATACTTTTAATTCAATGTATCAATATAACAAACAGATAATAATTGTGTCTGACAGACCTCCTGAAGAAATGAATTTCCTTGATGATAGATTAAAATCAAGATTTGAAGGTGGAATGGTTGTTGATATATCAAAACCAGAATATGAAACTAGACTTGCAATTGTTGAAAAGAAATGTGAAGAAAAGCATATTGAATTGAAAAGCGAAATAAAAAACTATATAGCAAATACATATGATACCAATATTAGAGAAATTGAAGGTGCTATTATAAAATTATCAAGTGCAAATATTATTGGTAAATCAATAAACTCAATTGCTGAAGCGTCGCATCTTTTGGGTAAAAAAAATATTCAAAAAAAACACCTTAGGGTTAAGCCAAGCTCAATTATAGAAGAAGCATGCAATGTTTTAGATATTAAGCAAAAGGATATTCTTGGAAAAAGCAGATCTGCTAAAGTAGCAACAGCTAGACAAATAATAATGTACATATTAAGGGTAAAACTTAATATGTCACTCATTGATATTGCAAAAGAAGTTAACAGAACAGACCACACTACTGTTCTTCATGCTATAAAAAAAATTGAATTAATATTATCAAAAGATTCTGATTTGAAAGATGATATTGATAGAATTATTAATAACCTATTTTATCAATAAATTAATTGTTTTTTATTATTCTTTTTTAATACTACCCTATTAGAAACAATTGTGTTTATTCTGTTTATATCGTGTGGATAATTGTGGATAAAAAAGTTCATAAAATACTTGAAAAACAAAAATATATCAATAAATAAAAGGATTATTTTATAAACAAATTATCCACACAATATAAACAAATGCATAAAGTTTTACACATTAAATTTATCAATAAATAAAAGTAAAAAATAACATAGCATGTTGATAAATAAACAAAAATAGTAAAATATATTTATACACATTAATTTGTATATATTTTAATAATACAAACCACGTATATCCACATTTCCACACTCTATACTATAATACTCTTTACTTATTTTTTTATTAATATATAATTGAAGAAGGGAGAGTATGGAATTTGAAATATTAAAGGAAAATTTACTGGATTGCTTAAATATTGTTTTAAAGTCAGTAAGCCAAAAATCATCTATTCAATCTCTTTCAAATGTTTTGATAAAAACTGAAGGAAGTAAAGTTATTTTTGCAACAACAAATCTTGATGTTACAAACTATGCTTCCTCCCCTTCCCAGATTTTAACAAGTGGTTCTGCAAGTGTTAATTTAAAGAAAGTGCATGAATATATCCAAAATGTTAAGGAAAATTCATTGACTATAAAATTAGATGGAAACGTTTTAGTTATAACAACAAAAAAATCAAAGGCTATATTCAATACAATGAAAACACAGGATTTTCCTAAGCTGTCTAAAATTGAGAATTTAGAACCTATATGTAAAGTTTCTGCACAAAGCTTCTTTAATGCAATAAATTCAGTTTCATTTTGTAGCGGTACTGATACATTTCAGAAAATAGCATTAACTGGTGTTTTTATTGAGGTAAATTATGATTCAATAAAGGTTACTGCATCTAATGGAGTTCGATTAGCACATTCTGAAATAAAAAGGAATAGTGATAATACAAGAAGTTATGTCTTTTTAGTTCCAGCTCAATATATATCTGATATTGCTAAAATTGAAGTAAAAGATGATTCTAATATAGAGTTCTTTTTTATAGAGAATAAAAATATATTTGCAATGCGTTATGGTTCTTATGATTTTCTATTAAGGCAAATTGATGGTGCATACCCTGACTATACAAGGATTATTCCAAGTTCAAATGAGGAAAAAATAAAAGTAAATAAAGAAGAGCTTCAGAGCTTACTAAAATTAATTAATGTATTTAAATCAGAAAAAAATACTTCATATATAAATGTAACATTTTCTAAGAAATATTTATCAATGAGATCCATTGAGAAGGAAGTTGGCGAGGCAACATCAAATATAGATGTTGAGGAATTTAGTGGTGAGGAAAGTAGTAGACTATATGACTCAAGGAGTCTACTTGAAGTTGTTTCTCATATTGGGGGAGAATTTTTAACAATATATTTTAATAGTAAGCAGGATAAATTAATATCAATGTATGGTGATGAAACAGATACATTTTTTATTCTTTCATCTGTAAAACCTGAATAATATTATGATTGACCGATTAAAGGTTAAGAACTTTAGAGGTTTTGATTCATTCGATGTTCAATTACAACAAAAGAATTCTATTGTTGGGATTAATGGTAGCGGTAAGACTACTCTACTTGAAGCAATATACTATGTATGTCTAAACAAATCATTTAGAACACAAAATAACCAAGACTTAATAAGTATAGGAGAGACATTTTTTGATATATCTATATACTCAAAAGGTAATGAATATCTTAGAATATTCTATAACAATGAGCTGTATTCTAAGAAACATTACTATGTAAATGGCTTAAAGCATTTTTGGAAATCCAAACCAAATGTACTGAAAGCATTGAATTTTTCTTCTTCTGTTCTTCATGAATTTACAAATAAGGCAAGTGTTAGGAGGCTATTTTTAGATCATATTCTTAGTCAATTGAGTCAGGAATATGGTACAATTTTTAGTGAATTTGAAAAAATATATGTTTCAAAAAACAGGCTTCTTAAAATGATTAGAAGTGGTTCTGATGAGAAACAACTTGATTTCTATAATGAAAAATTTATTAGAATATCAGAGAAACTATATAATGAAAGAGCAAAGTTTGTTGATATAATCAATTGTTTTACATATAACGATAAATTTTTTGTTAAATATATTCAAGTTTCAAATATTGATAAATTGAAAAATGAATTAAAATATAACAAGCAAAAAGAAATTATATTAGGAAAATGTCTATATGGACCTCAAAAAGATGATTATCACATATATTTTAAAAATAAAAATATAAACAATATTGCGTCACGCGGTGAATCTAAGATGGCATTGCTTTTTTTCCTTTTTAGAGTTAGTGAATACTTCTTTGAGAATTTGTTGGACACTGTAATACTTATTGATGATCTTGAGGCAGAATTAGATGATAAGAATTCTGAAAATGTTTATTCTTTAATTAATTCGGAAATTAATTCTCAAATTTTTATAACTAGTTTAAAACAGAATGACAGGTACTCTAATATTTGCAATATACTCTTAAATTAGTGAATCTTCTATTTGATACCTTTTGTATTTCATCAAGTATATAGGTTGAATTTAATGTTATCTCCTGCCCTATTGTTGCATTGTTAACTTGAATTAAAAGAACATCGTTTTTATTGATGCTACTTATAAATGAATTCTTTTTAATATTTTCATCAATTGATAAATTCTTCCATACATCATTAAAAAAAACAATATCAGATAATTGTCCTAATCCAATATCTCTTATAGATTGCATTTAAAATATGCTTTGAAGACTTTCAACAGACATATGTGATAAATAATCATCAATATCTAAAATATCATTTGATGTTATTGCAGAAGCTTTAGATAGTTTCTCTATTTCATTTTTAGATAGGTCAGAAACTAGTGTTATTTTATTATTTATTCCAATATGATTTGCAACATATGTAATTGTACTTGTTTTACAGTTATCACAATACATATGAACTATATAAAGGTTTTCAAATTTCTTTAAAACATTCATATTCTCTCTATGGTATTCACTACCACATTTATCACAATATTTTGATATTAACCCAACCAATTTATCTATTATCTCTTCCTTTGTTGTTTTAGATATCTTATTCATATTCTTATATACATTATATCATAAAACACACCAAAATAGTTGATATGTGGTAAGTATAATTTTAATATGTTGCATTATGAAAGAAAATAGAGTAGTATAGTTTCATTATGACAAATTATAATAATTTAAAAAACGATTCTACTATACCTAATTTTGAACATTATCCTGAGTTTTGCAGTAAAGCAGTCTCCAAAATGCCAAGTTAGATTAGTCTTATAATACAAACAGGCAGTCTAGTTTTGGTAAGTTGATGTTGTCTGTAGAATTTCTTTTATTTGAGATAGTTTC
>JAKAPS010000008.1 GCA_021806925.1 bacterium
CAGAAGAGCAAAAAGCACAAAACAAGATTGTTTCCTCTATTCGTATTGGAGTAGAACATGCTATTGGAGGAATCAAAAGAAATCACATTGTTCATGATTTGTTTAGAAATCATAAGGATAGTTTTATAGATCAGGTTATGCTTGTTTCGGCTGGACTCCATAATCTCAGAATTGACTCTCGAACTTAACTCCTTTCCTCTTTTGGATAACTCTTACCTTCTTTTTCCCCTTATTCCCGATAATCTCTAATATTTCCCTATTTTCCACTATATCAATATACTTCCAATAACAACAAGAACAAGTGCAATTACCTTCTCTTTCAATTTTTCCCTTTCCTTAAAGACAACAATAGCAAGGAGTCCAGCAATGATTGTTGATAATGAAGATAGTGCAATTATTGTACTTCTATTAGTTGGTGTAAATGCTAAGAGATTTACTAAATATGATAGTGTTAAAAATAGAGGATTTAATAATATGTGAACTTTAAGTGTTGAAAATATTTCCTTAACCCCACTGTATATAGAGTTCCTAAGAATACCTGCTAAAACAGCAAATTGAACAAATGATACAAAAAGAGTATACATAATTGGACTGAATTGACTAATGTTTCTACTATCAATTGAAATTGATATTCCAAGTGATAAACTGCTTGCTAATGCAAATATTAGCTCTTTTGATAGTCTTATCCTAAAATTCCTAAAATCAAATGTGATTAAAACAATACTGATTATAATTAGAAAGAATCCAAGCAACAATTTTGATGTAATAATATAGTTAAAAAATATCCATCCAATAATCATTGTAAATATAGAGCTAATTGATAGAATAGTTACGATTGCTGATATATTGTTTTTTGAAGTTAAAGCATTAATTCTAAAGAAATTCACGCATATATATGATACTGCTGATACTGTAAGTAAAATAAGTGTATATGGATTTAACGAGTATGTAAGAATACTCTTCACATGAAATAGGCTATAGTCAAAGATTAAAAACGTTGCCGTATATATTAGCATTAATATGTTTGAAACTAGTAAATATACATAATAGTTTTTAATCGATTTAGATATATATGATGAATGTAATAGGTATACAGCAAATAGAACATCGGAGATTAGTATCAATAATATATCCATACTTGAGGAGTATAACACTAATACTATATATGTTCTAAATATATACAATCAAAGACAGCTAGAAAAATACAATTATTTAGGATGTACAATATCATATGAGAATACCGATTCTTCTCCTCTTTGATTCTTTGAAAAATCACCTTTTAATGAAGCAGCAAGATCTATAATGCTACGAACTAAATGTTTAATTTTACTATTCCTTAAAGTTAATTTATAAAATGGGTCATTTTTATTTTCAAGGTTAGAATTTGGCTGTACAACAGCCTTAATTCCCCCGAGATAATCGGGAACTCCTCTTCTGTGAAATAGCTTAGAAAGATAATTTGTGTTTTTTCTTATATAAATTATATAAAGATTGTTTGATATGGCATCTAAATACGATATGGTTGTTTTTTCTTCATTTGTAACTTCAATACCAACAACACATCCATCTGGCAGTTTAAAAACACTAGTATCACCTTCTACTACATAAACCTTCTTATCAGACACACGACTTAAGCTATTCTCACTCATACAGGCTATTTTACTCTCTCTCTCTTAGAAAGTCAATGTTCATCAAAAGCTCATAATAGAGTACTTGTTGTTATTACCTAATGTCTTTTTTAGATAAAAACAATTCAACAAGTAAAGGTCTATGGTAATTGGCAAAATAGGGTCTCAATTTACTTTGATAAATCCATCTCTAATTTGTAGCCATATGTATATAAGAGATACATCAACTAAGAATAATAATATATTAACCGTTATTAGACTTGATAGAGTCAAGCATAGTATACCTAAAAATGAGTATCTCCATCCGCTTAATTTCAATAATCTTAATGTAGTATTAGAGTAAAGTAATATTACAGATCCTATGACCTCAAGCAGTGAAAAAATATTTCTAAAGAGTGCTGTAAACAAAATATACTGAGTTACATAACCAAATACTCCGGTTAAATTCAATGAGGTTAATCCCGCAAATAGTGACACAGCCCCAAGTAATAAAGAAATTATTCCAGAATACTTTACACACGTATCAATAGTTGTTTTCTGAAATTTAGGTAATGGTGACATGACATCATTTAGTATATCAGCTATTTTATCTATAAACTGCTCCATAAGCAAATGTATTATACCTTTTGTAAATTAATATTACAAAATACTTAAATGGACAATACAGGACTCGAACCTGTGACCTCTCCAATGTGAATGGAATGCTCTAACCATGCTGAGCTAATTGTCCAATATCTTTTTAATTATATACTATATATGTGATTATTTGAATAATATAACTAGTATATTCTACAATCATATAGATATGTATAGTTGTAAGAATGTAATTATGGGGAGGTATATAGAAGCCTCGCACATTATTTTATATACAGATATACAAAAGAATGAAAATATATTTGTATTACTTCCTATGTATCTTCTTTTAGAAAGTAGAAAAAAAACATCAATATGTATCGACAAGGAAGATGTATTTACACAAACTGAATTAATAGATATTTTAAAAAAATTCAATATAGGTGTAAATATAGACTATACTGATAGATTTGATAAAGATAACTCTTTAATCATTTACATAACTGATAAATCAAATATTGATATTGAAAAAATTCCAAAAAATAATACACTTGTAATACAAAATCATGATATAAATGAAACACGTGAATATTTATATATAGCAAACCAACAAGGTCAATCAATTTATGAATTTTTATCGGATATATTCATATTTAATGATAATAGCAACAATCTATTTTCATTACAGTTAAGTAGCAATATTTCAACACTTCTTCTAACTGGAATTCTTCTGTCAACAAATTATCTAAAGGATACATATAACTCGAGAACATATTTAACAATATCAAGATTAATTAGTGAAGGAACTGGAAACATGAAAGATGCTCAAGCTTTCTATGAAAAATATAGAAAATAGGAGTATATTACTTGACTCCTAATGCTTCAATATATTCAATTGAACTATGCCAATTCCATGCTGACTGTATAATTTGTTTTAAGGAAGCTGTTGGACGCCAGTTTAATACTTCCATTGCTTTTGTATTATCCGCTACAAGTTTGTCAGGATCACCTGGTCTCCTATCAACTGTTTCATAATTCAAAGTTTTACCAGTTACATCTTCACATGTCTTTATAATTTCTAAATTACTATATCCAGATTTTGTTCCTAAATTAATAGGAATAGAAAAATCATTTTTTTCATTTGATTCAAGAACTTCAATAGCTTTAACATGAGCAAGTGCTAAATCACATACATATATATAATCTCTTACACACGTACCATCTTTCGTATTATAGTCATTACCAAATAACTTAAACCCGTTTTTTATTCCAAGGATGTTAAGTAATATATTTGGTATTAAATGAGACTCACTCCTATGTGCCTCACCTATCTTAATAATCTCGCTTGCACCTGCTACATTAAAATACCTCAATCTGATGGATCTGATACCATATGCCCTGGAAGCATCTTCAAGGATTCTTTCAACCATGTATTTTGCTTTACCATATGTATTTATTGGATTTATTATTGTATCTTCTGAAATAACTGAAACATTCGGTATTCCATACACACCTGCTGTAGATGAGAAAACAATATTCTTGACATTGTATTTATTAGCTAACTCAACTAAATTTATACTACCACTAACTATGTTCTTATAGTATTTAATAGGGTTTATCATTGATTCACCTACTTCAAGACAACCGGCAAAATGAACTATACCATCAAATCCATATTGTTTAAATACTTCATCAAGATCTTCCATATTAATAATATCGCCGTTAATAACAGTCAACTCTTTTTTGAAATATTCATTAATTAGTTTCAATGACTTATCAGTCGAATTTGAGAAATTATCAAATACTATTGGATTGTATCCTTTTTTTATCAACTCAATAATCGTATGAGAGCCTATGTATCCTGCTCCTCCTGTAACTAGAATGTTTTTCATATTAATTGTACTTTCTTTAATACAAATCCTACATCAAAACATTTTTTAAATCAATAAACTATCGAGATAAAAAAATAAGAAAAAAAATAAATAGATAAAAATAATATAAAGCAAAAGATATAACACAAGAATAAAAATATGTTTTATCTGTCAATTAAAGAAATCAATTTCTTCAATTGCTCATTAGGAGTGAAATACTTATTTATATATTCTGTTGCTGTTTTTATTGTTCCATTTGAATAGACATCTACAATTTCCATGAAGCTTTCATCAAGATAATCTAAAAATTCATTTATATTATCCTCTTTTCCAACATCTATAAAATATTTTCCATTTATATTTTTTACAATTCCGAATGATAGGAATCCGTTAAATGCCAGAATTGCGTAATTAACATATGGTAATACAGATGTCTCCCCTATCTGATGAAGTTTCTTTAAAGAGTATCCAATCTCATATAGAATAACAGTTCTAATATCATCAATTGAATAGCTTCCTCTTAATGAAGTTAAAATTGCTAAATTTGCTTTATTCTCTTCAAGGCTGGAATATATTGTCGGAGAAATCATGCCAGATACGTCATGTGCAACGAGTAAATTATGCGATATCTCATGTCCTCCAACTGCAACTATGGCTGCTGTTTTAAATAACGATCCATCGTCTACAATATTTTTATAATTAAGTGAAATGTTATCATTATCAAATAATTCCAATAGAGACTTCTCTTCACCATGCCATCTTTCAAATGCTGTATCAAAGAATATCATAACTCTGATACCAGTTTCTATTCTTACTTCTCTAAAGTTTGGACAATTTTGACCAAAGGGGTTCAAAGTCATAGAACTTCCTGATTTATACAATACAAGGTAAACATTTGCTTTACTCTTTTCCATTAACGGAATTGAAAGCTTATATTTTTCATTATTCTTTAGTTTCTTGTTAAAACTTTTAAATAGTATTTTTCTAGTTTCTTCAATCCTATTCTTTATATCTTCATTATCCTCATCCACTATACAAAACTTCAACTCTGGAGATACCATAAATCTATTAATATCCTCATACGTTTCCATTCCGTGAATTGGAAGCAATCTTGATTCTGTCTGCACCCAATATTTATCCATTGATTTAGCATACTCAATTGATTTTATAGGATCAGTACTCTTGAAGAATAATATACTAAAACGAATATATTCAATAAAATTTGATTCATAATTGTTCTTCTCTAGTTGAGAAAGAATTTGAGATAGCATTTTTACTATATCTTTGGTTATACTTGGAAATAGTTCATTCCATGTTCTTTCAACAAATACACCTTTCTTATACTCTGGAATTGAGAATACATATTCATCAGTAATGAGGTTATTTTTTTTTCTGAATGACAACATGTCATTTATATCATTCTCAGGATCATTGCTGTAACTCTTTATTGAAGAATAAAATTCATCGACCTTCTTTCTCCATTCAATATATAGAGTGTTTATTTGCATGCTTATAGGTATAAATCCAGCAAAGATTACATTCTCTGCGTGACTAAATTTATATCTCTTAGAAATCAAGTTGATATTTGATAAGACATAGCATATGAAGGTATTTTCCTTTTCACATACAATTTCTGATAAAAATTCATTTTCTAGATCTTTAGGTATTCCAGTTAGATTATTACCAATCAATGCTTGTCTCATAACCTCGACTGAGACTTCCTTATGTTTATTTGAGAACTCAATAATAGAAGTACTCATATCATTGATAATACTAGAGTTAATGTCTTTTAATAATTCATGAATGCTATTCATTTTGAGAAAAATATTCTACTAAATTCTAATGATTTTTTAATCTGCTCAATTGAAAAATTTTCATTTGCAGCATGCATTTTACAATCTTCATTAGCTAATGGAATTAATACATTTGGTATTCTCAATATATCACTGAAAAATGTAACAATTGGTAATCCGCCACCACAGTATTTATATATTGGTTTATTTCCAAACGCCTGTTCAAGTGAACTATATGCTCTCTCAACCCATTTGTTCTTTATATCAACTTTTATTCCGTTATAGGGATTTGTTGTTATAAGTTCATACTTAACATATTTTGGTATTTCTTTATCCAAAAACTTTTTGAAAAGTTTAATTATTTTATCAGGTTCCTGATTCAATACAAGTCTAAAATTAATTTTTGCAACAGCACTTCCAGATATACTGTTTCTAAAACCGATTCCAGTATACCCGCTATTAATACCAGTGACATGTACTGTAGGCTTCAATGAAACTGCTGTGTAATAATCAATACCTTCTTCAAGCAGTAGTCCACCATCAAATGTTCCAGTTAAATTCATATATTCTTCAATAGAAAATGGAATACTTCTGTTATTTTTAAGAATATTCTCTTCAATTTCCTCTACATCATCATAGAACCCTTCAATATTAACCTTGTATGTTTTACTATCATACAATTTTGATAATATTATTGATAACTCATGTATTGCGTTTGGTACAGCACCTCCAAATATTCCAGAATGCATATCTGTAGAAGATGTTGTTATCTTTAACTCAGCATTAAAGCCGCCTCTGAATCCTACCTCAATTGTAGGAAGATTTGATACTATTTCCCCATCAGAAATCATTACAAAATCAGATTTCAATAACTCTTTATTATGCTTTATGAATGATTCAATTTTCGGAGAGCCAGTTTCTTCATTCCCTTCAATCATAAATTTCACATTAAATTTAAGTTTCTTTTCTTTTATTAACTTAAATATGTTCACAATATGAATAAGGTTCTGCCCTTTATTGTCAATTGCACCTCTACAATAGAATCTACCTTCAAATTCTGTTGCTGAAAATGGATCAAACATCCAACCGTCTGATTTATCAGCTGGTTGTACATCATAATGACCATATATTAGACATGTTTCTACCTTAGGATCAACTTCATAATACGCTACTATGATCGGATTATCATATCCAGTCACAATATCAACACGAAAATCATGTTTTAAAAATAGATCTTTCAGGAATTCTACTGTTTCATCAATTCCATTTTGGAAAGAAGAATCAGTCGATATACTCTTCCCTTTTATATATGGTTTTATTAATTTCCTATATTCATTCATGACTCTATCTAATTATTTCATTAATTATACACAAAAAGGAAATATATTGATATATAACTAGCACATAAATAATTATTTATTTTACATATACCCTTTAGCTTGAGTCTCAAACATTCTCTTGTACATTCCATCATCTATGTTCATAAGCTCCTCATGTGTCCCCTCCTCTTTTACACGACCATTATCTATCACTATTATTTTATTAGCTGTTCTTACTGTTGAAAATCTATGTGATATTATCAGTACACTCGATTTTCCTTTAAACTCTTCTTCTATCTTTCTAAATAACAGCTCCTCATTTAATGCATCTATTGCACTAGTAGGCTCATCTAATACTAGAAGCTTCGGTTTCTTGTACATTACCCTTCCTATTGCTACCTTCTGCCACTCTCCTCCTGATAGATCAACTCCTCCTGAAAATTGCGAACTTAACATAGTTTCCACTCCATTCGGTAATTTGTCTTTCACTATACTACTTAACCCTGTATTATCCAAAATTGATTTTACTAGTTCCTCTGACTTCTCTTCATCTTTATTCTCAATATCTCCCAATTTTATATTCTCCTTTATATTTAACCAATATGTCCCAAACTCCTGCATTAATATTCCTACTAACTTATAATATGATTCTAAATTTATATCCTTTATATCAACTCCATTTACTAGTATACTTCCTTTATCCGGATCAAATATCCTTAATAACAATCTAACTATAGTTGTCTTTCCTGCTCCATTCACTCCTACTATAGATACACTCTTTCCGCTTTCTATTTTAAAACTTACCCCTTTTAATACATATTTTCCATTTTTTGTTCCTTTTACACTTGGATATTTAAACCATACATTCTGAAACTCTATTGATATACCTTCGTTTGTTCTTTCTACAAGTGTGCTTCCTTCCTTAGATTTTATTTCATTCCTACTATTCATAAAATCATAAAAATCTTTTACAAATGGTAAATCAGACGATATCTCTCCATATGTATTAAAAATATATGAAAAATCACCCTGTATTGAACCAATATTAGATATCAAATATGTGAAATTTCCAACTTGCAATGTTTTTCTAAACAATACAAGAAATAGAATATATGAATAAATCGATAATGTTATCACATTATTTAAAGTACCAATTATTAAGTCGCCTTTTAATTTATTTCTTATTGCCTTTAATTGCTCATTGAAGAAATTACCGAAGAACTTGTTGTATACATCAAGGAAATAATTCGATGTATTGTTTATTTTCATCTCAACTTTGATATTATTATTCATAAATACATGTTTTGCTTGAGTAATATTCTTCTTATCGTCGCTATTTGTATCCCATAGCGACCATATTTTGTTACCATATATTCTTGCATTAACATAATCAAAAACAGATGGAATTATTATAAGGATAATTAAATATGGTGATATAGTAAACATTAAAGATATATTGACAAATATGCCTATGATAGCATTAAATATACCTAATAGATCAAAACCGTTCTTATTGAATATATACCCATGGGTAGAGTAGATCTTCTCCATCTTCGTCATTTCATCTGGATTCTCCCAGAGCGACAGATCGACATCAGATATCTTTCTAAGAAGTATATTATCAATGTATTTACGTATATTTATACTTAATATATTTATTGATGTATTGTATATACTCCCTAAGACTGAATTTATAAAGGTTAAAATCGCATAAACTATTGCCCATACAAGCAAATGAGAAGAATATATTGTTGCTTTAGATGTTGTTACTTCTATAATAATATTGATTAAAATATTCATTAGTATATACATCTGAACTGCTCCGCTGACTACTTGGTAAATAGAAACACATTCAGTAATTATGAATTCTTTCTTAGATGATAAGTAAATCAATTTCAGTATATACATATCCAATTTGAACTCATCAAAAATTACCTTTAATTTTGTTCTTATTTTTTCTATTTTCTTCATTTTAAAAATATCTATATACAAAAATAACAATTATATAAATTGAATACTCAATTTAATATATATGTATATTTTGAATAAACTGTTTTTACATATACCCTTTAGCTTGAGTCTCAAACATTCTCTTGTACATTCCATCATCTATGTTCATAAGCTCCTCATGTGTCCCCTCCTCTTTTACACGACCATTATCTATCACTATTATTTTATTAGCTGTTCTTACTGTTGAAAATCTATGTGATATTATCAGTACACTCGATTTTCCTTTAAACTCTTCTTCTATCTTTCTAAATAACAGCTCCTCATTTAATGCATCTATTGCACTAGTAGGCTCATCTAATACTAGAAGCTTCGGCTTCTTGTACATTACTCTTCCTATTGCTACCTTCTGCCACTCTCCTCCTGATAGATCAACTCCTCCTGAAAATTGCGAACTTAGCATTGTTTCAACTCCATTTTGTAATTTATCTTTCACTATATTAGTTAATCCTGTATTATCAAGAATATATTTGATTGTCTCTTCTTGTCTTTCTAAATCATTATTAACATTCTCAATATCTCCCAATTTTATATTCTCCTTTATATTCAACCAGTATTTTCCGAATTCCTGCATTAATATTCCTACTGAATTATAGTAGGACTCTAAATTAATATCTTTTATATCAACTCCATTTACTAGTATCTTTCCTTTATCTGGATCAAATATTCTTAACAACAATCTAACTATAGTTGTCTTTCCTGCTCCATTCACTCCTACTATAGATACACTCTTTCCGCTTTCTATTTTAAAACTTACCCCTTTTAATACATATTTTCCATTTTTTGTTCCTTTTACACTTGGATATTTAAACCATACATTCTGAAACTCTATTGATATACCTTCGTTTGTTCTTTCTACAAGTGTGCTTCCTTCCTTCGATTTTATTACATTCTCACTGTTCATAAAATCATAGAAATCTTTTATAAATGGTAAATCTGATGATATAAATCCATATGTATTCATAAGTCCAGTAAAATCGCCTTGAATTGTTCCAATGTTTGAAATTAAGTATGTGAAACTACCTAACTGCAAGCTTCTTTTGAATAGTACCATGTATAAAATATAAAAATATATTGAAAGTGTAATTATATTGTTAAAAGCACCAATTACTACGTCTGTCCATAGCTTTTTTATTATTGCTTTTATCTGCTCATCCATGAAATTCCCAATGGATCTGTTGTATACATTAACAAAATATCCTGATGTATTATTTACCTTCATTTCTACCTTTGTATCCGTTTTAGAGAATATTTTATTGACCTGTTCAGCATTTTTCCTATCGTCACCATTTGTATTCCATATACTCCAAATGGCTTTGCCATACTTCCTTAAATTCAAATAATTTAAAATCGATGGCAATATAATAAGTAGAATAAAGAATGGTGATATTGTAAATAGCAAATATATATTAAAAAACATTCCAATAAACATATATATAATTTCAAGTAAATTATACGAATTTTGATATACTTTATATTCTGCTACCTCCTTTATTTTTTGCATCTTAGTCATTTCATCTGGAGTTTCCCAGAATGATAAATCAATCGATGCCATTTTGTTATAAAATATATTATTAATATATTTCTCAAAATCCATAACTAAAATTCTGTATGATACATATTTGAAATTAGAAAAGAATGTACCTAAGAAACTGATTATTGCATATATTGTCAGCCATACAAAAAGATGTGAAGATGATACTGTTTCGTGAGATGAAAATATCTGCACCATAATGTTAAGTACAACATACATAAGAATATATGATTGAAACGTATATGTAATTGTCTGATATATATTTATAGAAACAGTTATTATAAATTCTTTTCTGTTAGATAAATAAAGTAATTTAAGGAGATATAAATTCAGTTTTAATTCCACATAAACGCCATTTAGCCTTTTTTTAATTTTATTCATTTTAAATACGTAAAAAAATATCTTCAACTGGTGATGAAGCGCAAACTATTTTTAGTTTAAATAGTGCGATAAATTGAATCTAGATAACGAGTACCATTTCGTATGGTATTGTATCAGAAACATATATACATTTGCAAATATTCATTGAATTTTAATGAATATATTTAGATTCAAAAAAGATATATATACGTAATACTGAAATAGTGCTATTGTATAGATGTATATATGTTATGCAAAATACTGCTATTGAAGCAATTAATTTAACCAAAAGATATAATAAATTACTTGCAATTGATAATATTTCATTTAACATACCTAAAGGAAGTATAGTAGGAATCCTTGGATCTAATGGAGCAGGCAAGACTACATTAATAAAGTCATTAATTGGAATAACCAAACCAAATCATGGAACTATATCATTATTAGGATATGATCTTATGAAGAACATGTCATATGTCAGAGACCTTATAGGGTATATGCCACAAGATCCATCACTCTATGATGACCTAACAGTAGAAGAAAATATATCCTTCTTTGGAAAAGCCAAAAGCAAATATTTCTCAAGGGATAATCTAGAGGAGGTTTTAGAGTCTACAGAGTTAAAGTATAGAAGAAAATCAAAGGTAGGTAATTTATCAGGTGGATTAAAAAAAAGGGTTTCTCTTGCATGCTGTTCTGTTAATAAACCTCAAATACTATTTCTTGATGAACCAACAGCTGCTATTGATCCAATTCTAAAGGTAAAAACATGGAAAATATTCAGAGAATTTGTGGCAAACGGAAAGACTATAGTAATAAGTACTCATTTAATGGATGAAGCAATTTTATGCGATTACTTGTTAATACTCAAGGACGGTAAGTTACTTATGTATGATACGCCTGATAATATTATAAAGGGCGGTAAGGCAACAATTTATGTAAATAAGGATAATGTTGAGACAGTTCAGAATACACCAGAATCAATTGCAGATACACTACATAAATTCGGATTAAACAATGATATACATTCAGTTCAAATAAGTAATCAGAATATTGAAGATATAATGATTGAATTAATAGAAAGTAAAAACATATGAATATATTTTGGATTGCACAAAGGGTATTAAAGCAAATATTAAATAACAAAAGATACATCACGTTTTCAATACTTGCTCCAATATTAATAATATATTTTTTGAAGATATTTTTAGATAGTCTGCCTTCTCAGATTAATGAAAACTCATATTTAATTCCGTTTATTGCATTTGTGATGCATTTTATAGGGTTTCTACTCTGTGCAATTGTTCTAGTACAGGAAAGAACAAAAGGCACACTACAAAGAATGTTTATATCAAACTATAAAAAATATGAGGTTATTATTGGATATATGCTGGGGTATATGTTTCTAGGGACTATACAAACAATCATTGTTATATCATTTTCAAACATTGTTTTTTCATTGAAATACAGCATATCATCATTAACAATGCTTTTCATCATAGTATGGGTTCTTGTATGTACATCTGTTATGCTAGGGATATTTATTTCTACATTTGCAAGAACTGAGGCTGAAGTTATACCGTTTATACCAGTTATAATACTGCCGTCTATATTTCTTTCGGGGATAGTCATACCGATAGATAAACTACCGTCATGGGCACAGTCTTTAAGTCATATTATACCTATGTACTATGCAAATAATTTACTGCAAAATAACGTTATAAATACAGTTAACAGCAATATTTTCTCAGATAGTAATTTTTATTCACTAATATTGTTCGGACTTGTTTTAATAGTGGTAGCTAGATTCACATTGATAGATACTGAGTAGAATGGTATATATATTTAGATATAAAAATTTAATCTGAATTCTTCAAAAAGTCCTTCAAATTTAATTTTAAATTTAATCATTATGTATATTTAAGTATAGTTTTCAAGTAAATATTTAATATTTCTAAATGATTCATTTGTTCTACCATGTATGCCGTGTACGTAATAGGCAGTACTCTTTCTGAATAATTCACATAACCTGTCTATATACTTAAAATCAGTATATTCTTTGTCCCAATACATAAAAATTGCAGGAATATTACACCTTTCTGTTTGTAATTTTTTGTGGTTTATTGCAAGATATTGCAACTTATTTGCTAATTCAGTTACGTTTATTTTATAGTCCCCTATATTTTCGTATTTAGGATCAGGTTTAAACATGTGTTTAGCCATATACATTGCAGCCCATTTTGATACAAGATTGAATGTACCTGCACCGAAAATACTATTGATTCTCCTTGAGTATTTAATCGCTGATCTAAATAATTTTGATTTAAAAAATTCCGGTTTATATATTACTCCTAAAAATATATATTCACGAATATACTTCGGTGCATATTCCCATATCCATTCTTGCGACCCTTCTATTAATTTAAATATAAGGAATGAACCAAATGATAATGCAATCATGTCAAATTTAATGTCACCATATGCCTCAAATATCTGTTTTAGAGATTCTAATAGATTTTCCTTAGAACAATCAGTTGGATCATAATCAAGATATACAATCACCTTGTATTTATGTTTAAAAAATTCATTGTATTTATTGTATACTATATGCGATGTGAAGACTATTCCAGGGAGAAGAATAACACCTTTTACAGATTTATCGTTTCCATGTAATATATCTACTTTCATTTTGTATACATTATAACATGATTTCTCTGTTTTATATCCTCCATTGATGATTGAATAGCAGTTGAATATAACATGTTTCTACGAACATTAAATGCTTTAATATATTCCTCAAATGAATTCAAATCATTTAATTTCAGTACTGGCATGACTCTTGTTATTATATTTGATATATTCTTTATATTCTGCGATTCTACAATATATTCAAAATTATTTATCAGAAATTTCTCAAAACTCCTAAGACACTTTGGATTAAATATATATCCTCCATTTACAAAATTTGTTATAAAGATAACAATGTTTTGCTTTTTCACCCTTTTCTTTACTGCATCATAAAGCAAATTATTAAGCATTTCATCTGTTTCAAATACAAATATATTTGAAGCGATTATTAACATATCTTCTTCTGACTTACATTCGTTAACTAATTTAATATATTTGCTATACTTCTCATCTTCATTCATTGAATTAATAAGATAACTTCGAATGTACTGTTTTCTTAGATTCGCATCTACTTCATCTAATTTGGTATATCTTTCAAGAATAGAATCCCTCCACTCATCAGATATATATGATAGGATATCCGTTGCATATTGATATGTTGTATCTCCAATATTTTTTTCTCCCTTATCTACAATATCACACACACTCTTTAGCATCTCCAATATACTTTTATTTCTGGTCATTGCATATATACTCGATAATTCTGCAATCACAAACTCATTTGTTAACTTATTCGTTACAGAAAACTTCTCTTTCAACAAACTAAAGAAATCTGTAAGATTAATATTTTCCAAATCACCTCTGGATGCGATCATATAGACATCAAATATTAACTTTGATATATTGAAGTCATTTCTGTCATTCATGATGATATTTTCAATTTGCTCTCCCGTGTGTTTAATTACATAGTAACCATAAAATGAATCTGAATAAATATAGTCAAACTCTTTATCAAGAGTTATAACGCATACACTACCATTAAATGATATTTTTTCATTACTTCCGTCTTTGTACTTAATGTTTAAAGCTATATATCTATTTGATTCTTCCCCACTAAGGTATTCACTTTGCTCAATTTTAAGTTCCATAGTACTTGCTGAATATTCATATTTAATTACTGGAAAACCAGTAATATTGATATAGCTAGCTAAGGAGTTATAACTGTCTGAATCGTTATTCTTAAATAATACATTTAGGAAATCACTGCTTGTAGTGTTTGAATACATATATTTGTTTAGATACTCACATACTCCAGATCTGAAATTCTCTTCTCCCAGTATATATTCTATATATCTCAATACACTTCCTCCTTTAGAGTAACTTATAGAATCAAATGCTTCATATATCTTTTCTCCTTCAAGAGTTCCATCTAATTCAATAGGGTGCGATGTATTAATAGAGTCTCTAATAAATGCATTTTTTGTTTCATTAAAAATATAGTCAAAATATACTTCATTAGATCTCTCTTTATTATACACATATTTATATGCCAAGAATGTTGCAAAACTCTCATTTAACCAGATGTAGTTCCAATATTTAAGAGTAACTAAATTCCCAAACCATTGATGTGCAATCTCATGTGCAATAACTATAGTAGATCTCTTTAAATCCATACTTGTAGTTGATTTAGTATTTACTATATATTTTGATCGGAATGTTATTGCACCCCAATTCTCCATTGCTCCTGCAGAAAATTCTGGAACTGCAATCAAGTCTAATTTATCAAGAGGATATCTTATACCGAAATATTCTTCGAAATACTCCAATACGCTACAAGCAACTTCTATTGCATTTTTGGAATTATCTTCTGTTATTTCCTCTTTTAATCCTATTGCAGAAACTTTGACTCTTGAATCATAAAGTGTAGAGTAACTGGAAAATTTCCCAACACCTATATACAAAAGGTAGGTTGACATCTTTGGTGTATCAAAAAACTCGTATCTAGTATAACCATTTGTGCTATTTATCTTTTTCTCTAGGTTCATATTAGAGATACATTCTCTTTCATCAGGAATATTTAGTATAACCTTAAAGATTGATTTTTTATTTGGTTCATCAATACAATAAAAACATTTCCTAGCTGATATTGGTTCAAAATGTGAAGTTATCATGAAATCATTGTTGAATGACGCTCTGTATAGGGCATCTAATCCTTCTCCAAATTTATCTACTCTATACAGAACATCAACCTTAAAATCAATTTCCACAATACTCTCAATTGATATCTCAAGTAGTTCATTATTAATTATTCTATACTCATCATATATTTCATTATTAATTTTTATACTTTCAACACTCAAATTCTCCCCATTTAAAACTAATTTCTTTTGTTTATTATTATTATTATTATTATTGCTATTATGAACGTATATAGTTTCATGAACTTCATATGATCTGTAATCTGTAGCAAACGTAAAATCTAATATATATTTATTGATTTCCATTAAAAAATATTTATCATAGAATTGAAGAAATTGCAAAAAACAATGTATAATAAGCAAAATATGAGAATAACTGCATCAGATTTAAATAAGAATATTGATAAATATATTTTGATTGATATAAGAGAGAAATATGAAAGAGAAGCTGATGGACATATACCTAATGATATTCATTACCCCATGTCAACAATTGGAGATGATTTTATTGAATTACTTAAGAAACAAACTGCTGAAAATTTTGTAGTTATATATTGCCACTCATCTAACAGATCCTCAAAGCTTTTGATTGAATTAGATAAAATAACTGATACTTCAAAAATATATGATCTCATTGGTGGATACAGCATATATAAAGGGAGTGGATATATAACAGATAAATAACAGCTATATTCCTAACACAGTTGTTTTAAAGTTATTGATTTTTTATTGTTTTAATTCAAGAATTAAATTGTCAAAATCTTCCTTATTCAAGCTGATTAGAGACTTATCTCTTCCAACAAGAGAATCTGTTATTTCCTTACCAAACCATTCTAACGGAATAAATGACTCATCTATAGGTACATATATATCTACTAAAGCACATATTACACCATACAATGCAAAAACTTTTAATACACCTGTGAAAAAGTATAGGAACATATTTAGAACGTTTGGACTCAAGTGTGTACAAAATCATAAAGATAAAATTATCAAATAAGTATATATGTATTATCTTTATAAATTCAAAGGTTGGTAAATGGATCATTCAAAAAACAAAAGTATTAAATACCGTGAAAAGCTAAGGAATAGTGCGATAATTTCAAATTTAGATGTACTTTATTAGGTATTACCATAGTAACCTGAAAGGTCACAAATACCTTGGAAGATTTGTATAAGAAAAGAAAGAAGTTCTTCTTTTCTATTAGTGTTTATATATATAATATTTAATTTCATTTTATAGATAAACCCTCTGTTTTTATCGAATTTAATATATATATTTTATACCATAGTTCTTATTATTTCTTTTTGTTAGATGATCAGTTTGCTGTAAGATTATGTATGCAAACATACATACACATTGTGCACATGTGCAATTAGTTATTCCTGCATCCATTTCTTCTGTTTCTAAGGAGCGTCATACCAATTAGAACAATATTCAAAGACATCATAGAAAATGGGCTTATCAGTTCAAATCGGGATGTAGAACCTGTGCTTGAACTTTTTAAATTTGTACAAAATTTGAATTTTGATAAGGCATTAAGAATTTATGAAATGCCTCCAAAAATTATACAGATAAATGATATTCGTCTTTAAATGAATTTTAAGCTAACACGAGAGTTTTGATATTATCTTTTACGATATAGTTAGGTTATAATCAAAATATATAGCAAAAGATAATTATGAATAAAGACAAAATAGAAAAGATTCTTAAGATCTATAATATTAATGGACTAGTTTCATCAGTGAAACAGCTTCAATCATTTGCTAATGAAGTTTACTTCGTAAATGTTAGTAACTTATCTTTTATTTTGAAAAAACATCTAGTTAGCAATAAGAAAGATTTATTAGAACGACTAACTATTATTCAAGAATTAAAGAATAATGGAATAAACATTCCATCTATTTTGGTAAATAGTAAGAATGAATATATAACTGCATTTGGGGATGGAATATACGAATTAGATGAATATATAGACCATAAAAGCTTAAATTACCCCGAATATAACATTACACTTCAAGAGTTAACACAAGCAGGAATTGAATTAGCAAAGATTCATAACACAAGCAAGTTGCAAGCTTTTCTTAAAAGTATTGATTTTACAAATATTAATAATAAAGTAGTAAAACTTATTGACGAATTTGATACACTTTATGAATCCGATGCTTCTATTAATGAAAAAACACAGAGAAAAGCTGAAGTAATTTATAAATTTCTTGAAAACACCAAAGAAGGTAGGAATGAATTATTGAAAAACTCCTTACTATATAATGTTTCTAATTCAGATTATGTATTAATTCATGGGGATTATAGTTTGACAAATCTCCTTCCATCAAAGAAGGATGGAAAATTGTACATCACTGACTGGGATGGAATGAAGTATGCTCCGAGAATGTTTGAGGTACAAAGAGCGATTGGACTTTTATGCAGTAATGGTAAATGTAATGCTAATTTAGATGAATATAATGTAGATAGAGTAAAAGCATTCCTTTCTGGATATAAACAAAATTATACCTTTACATCAAGGGATATAGATATATTAGGAGCAGTTGCTAATTATTGTTTTTACATTTACTGGCTTGAATTCAGTCTTTCACAGACAATAAATGGAGATTATCGCATATTAGACATTTTTCCTAATAAACTTGAAGATGCGATGTTTTGGAAAACGAATGTTGAAAAATATATAACATTTCTAAAATCTGAGGTTATAATGGATGTATGATTGATTTATTTATTGATACAAATGTATATCTGACATTTTTTCACTTTTCAAAGGATGACTTAGAAGAGCTAAAGAAGTTAGCGGTTGCAATAAAACATGATAAAATTAGGCTTTATGTAACTGAGCAAATAAAGTCTGAGTTTTATCGCAATAGGGAGTTAAAAATAAATGATGCAATTAGAAATTTACAGCCTTTACCAAAAAGTTTTCCTCAGATATTCAAAGAGAATGAGCAACAATATAAAATTATTCAACACTCTATTTCATCTTATGAGGTTGCTTTAAAAGAGATTCTAGCAACTGTTCAAACGAATGTAAAAAATAATTCTTTCAATGCAGATGAGATAATTAGTGAACTTTTTCACAGTGCAACTTGCTTTGAAATGACAGATGAAATATACAAAAAAGCAAAGAAGAGAGTAACACTTGGTAATCCTCCAGGAAAAGATAATTCATATGGAGATGCAATAAACTGGGAATCATTATTAGCACTGTTTCCAAATGGTGAAAGGCTATATTTTATATCTGCCGATAAAGATTATACTTCTCCTATAGATGAAAACGCTTTAATGCAATTTTTGGATAATGAATGGATTAAAAATAAATCATCTAAAATACATTTTTATTCAAGATTATCACTATTTTTTAAAGACAACTTTCCTAATATCAAATTAGCTTTAGACTTAGAGAAGGAAATTGATATCGAAGATTTAACAAATTGTTGGACATTTTACAGTACACATCAATGCTTAGCACGATTATCCAAATATAATGAATTTTCCAAAAGTCAGGTAAATAACATTATTCAAGCAGCAATTAAGAATGATCAGATATACTCAATAAGGGGAGATTCTGATGTGAATTATTTCTTTAAAAACCTTCATGCACAATATAGCGATTTAATTAGTGATGAATTTATAGAAGAATTTCAGAAATATTACATAATTGAAGAAGCTGAGCCAGTACTAAACTTTTAAATATTGAAGTAAATATAAGTATTGTTAAAAAGATAAATGTATAAAGTTGATAATAACAAAAGACAACATTTTGGGAACCTTATGGCAGAGCGTAAGGCTTGTAATAAAATGAATTGTCATTGTGCTATAGATAATAACTTGCATATTGCTACCTATCTTTATTACAGAAGGTTAGAAGATGGAAAATGGAAGCTCCATAAAAGATATGTTAAGCAAAATGATATTCCTAAAATAAGAAAGAAAATAGCTTATCATAAGCTCAAATATCAAAAGTTGCGTGAAAAAGAAAGAGCTAAAATTGAAAAAGAAAAGGCTCAATCAAGAGAAACAAGAGCATTTCTTGCCGAGACGAATGACTTTCTCCGTTTTCTTACTAAAAAGAGGATGGAAATGCTTCTGCGTGGGGAATACTCTCCTGAACTGTACCATAGACTTCGTATGGAGCATCTTGTGTAACAAAATTTTCACTATTTTTTAAATCATGTTTAAAGATGTTTTTATCCTATATTTAAGGGTATTTAGTCAGAATACTTTGGAGGAACTTCTACATACCACAATACCTTCTACTTTGTAGCTTTATTGGTATGGGCTATTTCCTGATTCTATAAATTTTCATTTTCTTTATTATTTGTGCTAATATCAAGATGGATACAACTAATACAAGGCATTTTTTATAGCCTCATTGTTACACACAATGCAGTGTTTGAATGCATTAAGGTCAGTCCTCACCCGACTTTCCTGACATTCAAGCCTGTGTTAGTTGTATCCAATGGTGGGGCTGGCCTCTTTTAATTCCGTTCCATCAAGAAGCTTATTTTATTCATATTCTTATGGAACAACCAACACCGGATTCAAGTACCCAAAAGCCCAAGGAAAAACGAAAGATAAATAAGTTTCTCGGATGTCTCATCATTATTGTTTTTGTTATTGTTGTTAGTGCTATTGTTCAATCTATTTCTGGGGTTAAGATGAATAGTAATACTCCTTCTCAATCAACAACTGCAAGCTCTCTTAATGTAGATAATGCCACTTTAAAACAAATTAATCAGTATCCAGGTCTTGCCGATCTTTTAAGTGGTGATAATGGCCGGAATCAGCCCACATTAAAGAGTTTTGCTTATGATTTGAGTATGAGTTCTATCACAATAGAATTTAATATGAAATCAGATATGTCTCAAAAAGATGCGATTGGCGTTATGCATACTAAAATGAGTGATATCTATATGGCGATTTATAAAGGTACTGTGAAACAGCCTAACTTTGTTATTCTGAAGGCTGATGCTCCTTTAACTGACCAATATGGAAATAATTCTTATGATACTGTTTATACTACTAGATTAGGTGTAATAACAGCAGATAAAATAAATTGGAATGATGATACAAGTGATTTAGAAAATAGAATTATTCCAAACCCATGGACTATTGTTTACAATGATCAAAATCAATATTAATTAAATTTCTTGTAGGCTCGAAATAGAAGAGGTATTATAAGAACAATATATTAGTACAACTTATATGGAAGTAACAAAGGATAATCTTACTGATGTAGCTCAAGCTCTACAATCACAGCAAGTAATTCAGCCACAAGACAATTCATCCTCTGGAAATAATAATTCAGTTAATCCAGTTCAGGGAAATTCTAATTTAGCTAATAATCAGTCGTATTCACCCGATGGAGATGTGATAAATTTGAGTCAAAATCCACTTATAGATCCTACTTTAATAGAGAAGTAAAAAGGTTCAATATTATTTATCCTATATACAGATGACGCCTAATTATTCAGTTGATGATTTAAAAAACTTCTTGAACGAGGTATCAATGCCAGATGATGATGAGATTGATCCTCATAAACTTAGATATGTCATATATGCCAGAAAATCAACAGAAGATAAGAAAAGACAAATAAAGTCAATTAAAGATCAGATAACTGAATGTCGAAACTATGCGGAAGATAATGGATATAGAGTTACTAAAATCTTTCGTGAAGAAATGTCAGCAAAGGAACCTGATATAAGGCCTGTTTTTTACTAGATGATTGAAGGTATACGTAAAGGCCAGTATGATGCAATTTTGGCATGGCATCCTGATAGGCTTGCAAGAAATATGAAAGATGCTGGAGTAATAATAGATTTACTCGATAAAAAAATCATAAAAGATTTACAATTTGTGACTTTCCATTTTCAGAATAATAGTATGGGAAAGGTACTTCTTGGGATAGCATTTGTTTTATCAAAACAATATTCAGATAACTTAAGTGATAATGTAAAAAGAGGAATAAAAAGAAGAATTTTGGAAGGGAAGGTACTCAACAAACCTAAGCACGGATATTACAAAGATATTAATTCTTTTTTGCAACCAGATGGCCGTAATTTCACATTAATTTCTAAAGCTTGGAAAATGCGTCAAGAAGGTAAAACGCTTGATCAGATAGCTGAATATCTTAATGAACAGGGATATGAAAAAGCTACAGACAATCTTGGTAAAAATCATAAGCCTTTTGAGATGAATAAGAAAAGAATGTTTGAGGTATTTACCGATCCTACGTACGCTGGCGTTTTAAGCTATGGAAGCACAAATGTTAATCTAATAGATATTTATGATTTCACACCAATAGTTACCCCTGATGAGTACTTTGCGATTACCAAAATTGATGACTCGACAGGAGATAAGAGAATGAGAAGCGCTGGCACAAGCCGTGAGCGGAGACAAGCAGAATTTATGAGAGGTATGATTCAATGTGGTATATGTGGCCTTACAATGACCGCAGGGATCACAAATAAGTATTTAAACAGTGGGAAGGTAAATAAATATCTGTACTACCGTTGTGATAATAAAGGTTGTTATTTTCATGGAAAATCAGTAAAACCACAAATGATATTGGATTTTATAGTTGATTTTTTAAGAGAAAACAATTTTACCACAGAAGAGGCGTATAATGATTACTTAGCGGAGATGAAAAGTTTAAATATTGGCAAAAATGAAGAGTTAAGTGGAATGCTTAAATCTTTTAATAAGAGATTAGAAAGTGTAAAAAACACAATAGAAGACGATAAGAAACTGTTAAGAACAGAAGAAGATGAGACTATGAAGAGTGTGTATAAGGATGACTTAAAAGAGGCATTAAAAAAGCAAGAAGAGATTGAAGGATATATTGCTCAAACGAAAGAGGAGCTAACCAAACTTAAAGATGGATTTTTGTCGTTTACAGAATTTCTTGAACTTTTCCAAAAATTACCGTCAGTAGTGGAAAATTCAAAGGATTTAACTGAAAGAGATTTCTATATCAGAAAAGTGTTCTTGAACCTTACAGTAAATAAAGAGAAAGTACTGTCATACCAACTCAATGAGCCATTTGCTGAACTAATAAAAAGAGGGTTTGTTACTTCAAATCGGGATAACAGGACTTGAACCTGCGACCTTAGCGTCCCGAACGCTACGCTCTAGCCAACTGAGCTATATCCCGAATGCAATATAAATATTACATAAAATATGAGAAATATAGCAAATATAAATGAAAATACAGAAATAATGAGATAAATCCATGTCTCTATAAGATATGTTATTCTTTCAACCATTTCAAGCATATGTATATAGTATCATATTATAGGTTATCTGTCAATGTCTTACCAACTATATTTGAGCACCTAGTCAGAGAGAGGAAAAAAAGAATAGGAATAGAAGTAATTATCTTGGATTTGAGAATAACCCAAATAAAGGACTAGTCTACACAATGAGAATAGAACAATTCTTTTTAGAAAGAGTAAAATTGTTCAAGTAGTACCTACAATTTCTGACAACTATATTTTGTCAAGAATTTATAGATTTTTTTCTTGCGTAAAAATGATTCAGAAAGACAGTAAATCCGCCATTTATCAATAATAAACCACAGTCTGTTTGTCACACATAGAAAACCATTTAAATTTAGAAAACTGCCTAGAAAAGAAAATTGATTTTTAGTACTCTAATTAATTTTAATTGTGTATAAAAAAAGACTTTGGTGACCCCGGAGGGATTCGAACCCTCAATTACTGGAATGAAAATCCAATGTCCTGAACCGTTAGACGACGGGGCCACACCAAAATTTCTTATATATTTATACCAAAAAACATATAAATAATCAACTTATAGCTTGATATATAAGGCAATTTTATTGAACACGGATTGAATTATCAACACAAATAAGGTATAATTTGTTGGAAGGAAGCGTATATTTATATGAAGATCTCGTTTAAATTATTATTTATTGTGTTCTTGCTAGTTGTTTCGTTTACAATCCTTCCCAAAGTATTATTTGTTTTCTTTATATTCTTCTCTTCGTTTTTAATATCATCTGCATTAGATCCATTTGTAATATTTCTAAATAATAAAGGAATACCAAGATCAGTTACAATTGGTGGATTCTTTATATTAATGTTATGTTTATTGCTTTTATTAATTATTACAATAATACCGTTCTTTAGGGAATTAATAGCATTAACTAATCAGCTACCAAGAATACTTGATAAAAGTGTTATGGCATTAAAACCTTTGCTTGGAAACAATACATTGGCAATCAATAATAATATAGGGAACATATCAAAGTACACAACTCAAAACATTAAAAATAATATAACATCTATAGATACAATATCAAAAACAGCTTTAGGAATAATTAAGATTGTTTCTTCCTTTATTTCTCTAATAGTACTATCAATATATCTGCTTGTTGACAAGGATCAGAATTATAAGAATTTCAGTGAATTTTTCCCAAATGATTATCAGGAGAGAGTTTTGAATACTCTATATGCAACTGAAAAAGCACTTGGAAAATGGGTGCAGGCACAATTACTTTTATCAGTCATTGTATTTGCAATGTACTATTTATCTATGAGTATACTAAAAATAAATTTTGCATTTACAATAAGCCTATTAGCAGGATTTTTGGAGGTTATACCAATAGCAGGACCATTTATCTCCGCTACAATTGCATTTATTATCGCGCTTCTATTTAGACCCGATATTGCAATAATTATGCTTATACTATCATTTATAATTCAGGAAACAGAAGCTCATTTATTGGTTCCAAAAATTATGCAGAAGGTTAACAACATTAATCCAATAATAACAATACTATCACTGATATTAGGGACAGAGTTATTTGGAATTACAGGGGCAGTTCTTTCTGTTCCATTAGCAACAACAGCCCAGATTATATATTTATCACTAAAAAAATGATTAACATAAAAGATTTTACATCTCTGGATATCTCATACAACAATGCAAAAAGGAAAATTTTAATTTCAGATTCAGTACGTGTTGAATTTATGTCCGAGAGAAGTCTTGAACAAATGAGAGATGTTGTATTAAATGAAAATTTAACATGCCCAGATATATTTTATACATCATATCTATCTGTAAGTAGATACAAGGATATAGATATCTGGACAAAAGGAAAATATACATACGATATAACAATAATGCAATCTAATCTTGCAGGAATTGAATATATAAAAACATATGGACACTATAATATAAGTGCAGAAACAAATATGTGTGACCAAACTGAGGTAATTGAAATACTCTATGGTGGATGTATTGCACTGATTCAAAAACCTTTAAGGATAGATGAGAATAATTTCGATTATTCGTCTACCGAGGAGATTAATTTATTAAAACTAGGACGACATGACAAGATATTAATTCCAAAGGGATATGCTGTAACTCTTATAAACAACAAGTCAAATGTTTTAATATTTGGAAGTTTTGGAACAAAGAAAAGGAAATCATATACATCACCTCTTAGTTTAATGCATGGTATGAGCTATTATATAATAAGGAAGAATGCAAGAACTGAGATAGTTAAGAATTCAAATTATACAAATGTCAGCAAAATTAAGAAGCCAAAACTTTCAGATTTTAATGATAAAATAACATCAAAGATATTAAAAACAAAGAAGAGTGTATATCTAGACTATATAAAAAATCAGAATAAATTTGATTCATTGTTTTAACAATTATTAAGCTAGTCTATATTATCTTTTTCACCTTCATTACTATATTTCTCTTCATAATATCTTTTTAGTTCTTCTGCTAAATCATTAGGAACACCAAAATGAGGTCGATAGTTAGAACTATCAGCGTACTTCTGGATTTGTATCTTAGCTTCTTTAATGTACAACATTAATCTTCTATAAACACTACGAGGAGCCACGTCAGGATGAAGTAATTGAATATACTTTGCTAAATTAGCTAATGTAATATAGTTGGCTGGGAGTTCTGGAGTTTTTCTTACCTCCAAACGGAATTCACCAAGAAATGACTCAACTCTTGAAGTCAGAACATAAAATTCTATATTACCGTTTGCACTCATATATTTCCCTACACTAGAATCATTTGGATGAGTTGCAATGTAATTTTCTATAAAATTAATAAATTCATCCCTTTTATATCTACTGATATGTCTTCTAAAATAATATAAACCACAATAAGGCTCAGTTGGCTTTTCTCTTACTTGTACAGTTTTACCGTAATTTCTCTTTATAAAATCAACTAATTCAGAATGAAATAAATATTTAGATTTCCCATTAATAATACGTTCTTGCATTAACTCATCCCAATCCCATTCTGGGTGTAATCTCTTTAGATCACCTACTATTCTATAGAGTATACCTATTCCCCTAACACCAGTCTCCTTCTGCAATTCTACAAAGCCTACTATTCCTTCACCAGGTACAGTTGAGTCTTTATTAGTAAGTCTGGTACGCAGTTTTTCAAAGTATTCTGGGTTTAAAAAAATCCCTAATTTATTCGTATTACAATTAAAGCGAGTCACAGCAATATTCGTAGGATTAGTGGTCTTACTTATGTCTCTAGCTATAATTTTTCGTAATTCACTATTTTTCATGTTTACACTTGAAATTAGTTCTTCAATAGATATCCAATCTCTTGGAATTTCACTTTTCTTTAAATTCTCTACCCTATATCTAATATATTTAATAACTTCTTCATTATAAAATAACAAGTATTTTTGTAATTTTCCGCCATTCCTATGACCATATATTGTATATTCAGCATAAAACTCATCTGCATGTCTCACTTCCTTATATTTGTAGAAGTCCTCAATAAATGAATCTATTTCATATCTAAATAATTTAAATTCTCTAGTTAATTCAAATATATTTTTGTAAGGATTTTCAGTAGATATTGTAAGTTCATCTTTAAATTTATCCTTTAGAAATAAAATTGCTTCATTTGTTAAAGAAAAACTTTGATTGTCAAAAATCTTAATATGCTTGTAATTATCAGAAAACATCTTTAATGCTTCTGTTATTTTATATATGGAAATATTATATATTTCTGATATTTTAATTGGTGACCACCCAACTGGAAAATTCTCTATATCAATCTTTCTATTGTATAATTCCTGTACTAATTGTTTTATTTTGTATTCGCTTAAACCAGTTGCAGTGGACACAATTTTAGTAAAATGACTAAAATTTCCACAGGTTGTTAATTTTGTATAATTAATCGCACTATTTATACCAATAAAACTTTCTTTCGATGAACGGAATAATATTAGAGGTTCCTTCTTTAATACATTCAATAGTCCTGTTATATTATTTTTATTTGCTTTATTACTCAATGCATTAATTAACGATCCGATATTAGATTTGGAAACTACTCTAAGCTTTATTTCATTTTGCTGTTGTTCTTCTAAATTACTCACTCTAACTCCATTAGGAAACATTATTACTCCAAATCCAACTATAATCATATCCATAATTTTGAATAAATTTGCACTTTGCTCACATGATAAAGTCTTAAACAATTCGTTTATATCAAATTGCTTACTATTCTCGGTTAATCTTGGTTCATTAGACATCGTTACGGATAATACAATACAAATGCAAAAATTACAAACTATACACCTGTACTCCATTAGTAAGTAAATGTATTACTCTATACATACGTTCGTTGGATTAAATATAAAATGGTGCCGAGGAGAGGACTTGAACCTCCAAGACTTGCGTCACTGGATCCTAAATCCAGCGTGTTTGCCAATTTCACCACCCCGGCACAAAGTAGTAGAGATATAATAAATAAGCTAAAATTCTGAATTTCAACTTTCTCTACACTAATATTTTATATATTATACTACAATTGATTCATAAAGTCCCTAACAGTGTTAGCCCAATGATGATCGGAATTATATGAAGGTGGAGTATACGTTCTTTCAATTATATAGGGGTCAGAAGTACCATAATCTTCAGCAATTGCTTTACCAACTCTATTAATAGCATCAGCCCATGACGAGAAATTCAAAAACGAACCATTCCCTGGAACACCAAATCCAAACGCATTATACGATATACTCCCATCGTAATTTATTGGAACAATTCTGCCACACCCAGATTCTGTACATGCTATAGCAGGAAGAAGTCTCCAATCTAAATTATATTTATCCGCAACTTCAAGGAATACATATGTATCACCTACCATTGGAGAATTCATACTTTCTAAAAATGAATACAACGTATTATATCTATTATCATTACTAATATTCCCCTGTTTCATAGAAATATTTGCCTCTATAACACCAAACGTTCCTTTTGAAGCAATATATTCAGGATTAACAATGTTATTTGCATCTAATATATTTATTAATTGTGATGTTGCTATGGGTTTTATGCTAAGTTTATTACTACTCCCCAAGCTACCGCCTTTAGAACTTGTGACCTGAAGGTTACTTGTGACCTTTAAATTACTAGAGTAATTATGATATGAGAAGAATATAAAACCAATTGAAATAATTATAAGGGAACAAAAAACATAAAGAAGTATTCTTTTATGCTTTAATTTATCCTTAAAGAAGTCCTTTCTTTCATCAAAAATAATGTCCATAAACAAAATTAATTTATCTACTACGCTTAGAACAGTATAGCATAATTAACTTTTTCCTAGTAAATTTTTTATTAACCCTTTTATTTTATCTACCAATGATGCAGATTTAGCATTTATCTCATTAAGCTCATTGATTTCTGTTTTCTGGTTTTGGATTACCCCCTTAAGCTCTTCACGTATTTTTGATATCTCACCGCTTTTAATATTCAATAATTTATTCAATTCCTCAATTTCAACATTCTTATCCGTTATTATATTATTAATATTCTTTAACTCACCATTCAGTTCATCAACTTTTTGATTTAATTCTTCGACTTTTTCCCTATTTGCAATTAGATTCTTGTGTTCTGTTGATTCAATCATCTGTTTTCTTACTACATTCTCATCAAAATCTTTTTGGTTGATATAGAAGTTTAATGATACGCCATCTGGTTTTCTACCAAAAACAGACATATATAAATCATTTATAATCTTAACCCTAGGGTTAGCAGCAGGTGGATTCCCAAATCCTCCAAATCCAGGATATTTAAAATTACCATTAGTTGGATCCATATTATTAAGATGATATTCATTTTATATATTGGTGTCAAATAGCACCAAACAATAGAGATTTATTGATATGAAATTGAACAATAAAAAATATGCTATACTTCATACACATATATTAACAAATGGAAAAGATTGCAAAATTAAAGATCTACATAAGAAATAAGGTAAAAATGTACAAAGCTGTAAACGGAAAGATAGATATTATTGGACTGATAAACTACATACTAAAGATATACCCGCAGACTAAAACTGTAAAATTTGGGAAATTAGAAGAAATAGAGTATAGGGTAAATAAATTTGATCTTGACGTAATTAATGAAGTTATTGTCGATGATTGCTACAAAATACGAAATTTGAAACTAACCCCAAAGAACATAATTGATATTGGTGCTTTCATTGGTGATTCTACAATTCTTATGGCGAGTAAATTTAATAATGCCAATATATTTGCCTTTGAACCAGAGAAAGATAATTTCGAATTACTCAAAAAAAATGTGGCAAATTACAAAAATGTAAAGATATTTCCATATGCAGTAAGTAAAATTGAGCATGCAGATTTAAGCCTGGATAAAAGAAATAGTGGTGGCCATGTATTAATTCATACTAATGGAACAGCAAAAAGCAATATAGAAACAATTGAATTCGCGAGCATATTCAAGGAAAATAATTTGAAATCATGTGATATATTAAAAATAGACTGTGAAGGAGGAGAATATGATATATTCCTTAATAAAGAGAACCATAAATATATAAAAGATATAAAAGTTATACTTATGGAATATCATATATTTGATGGAAGTAAATCATACCTGTTAAAAGCAAGAAAATTAGAGAATACACTAAAGGAACTTGGATTCAAAGTTCATACAAGAACATCAAAGAACATATTAGGTCAAATTAACAAAGATACAAGAATGCTTGAAGCTATAAACATATTTACAAGTTGAGTGGAAACAGTTAAATACAGTATACTTTAGAACTAAAAGCGAGAGACGGGACTCGGACCCGCGACGGCTGGTTTGGAAAACCAGTACTCTACCAACTGAGCTACTCTCGCATGTATACATTGGTATTTTAATAAAAAATGATAAATATTGCAATTCTTTAAAAATAATTACATAATTAACACATAGTGAATAAGGGAAACAATATCATAAATATAGTAATCGGTGCTTTTACAATAATAGTAGTTGCGATAATTGTGTTTATTGCTGTAAAAAATTCACCGCAATCATCAGGAACTCTTCAACCTGCACCAACTGTAGGATCAAATGAGATTGATTTTACACTTCCATCATTTAATAACAATCAAAACTACACATTATCATCGTACAAAGGTAAAAAACCAGTAATTTTAGAGTTCATGGCATTCTGGTGTCCACATTGTCAAAATGAGACAAAGGTTCTAGACCAAGTTTATTCTCAATATAGCAGTGATGTTCAAATAATTGCAGTTCAAGCCAGTCCATATTACAGAGGTTATGAAAGTACTGGGTTAACTACCCCAGCTGGTGATTCTGATTATCAATATTTTAAAAACACATTAGGTGTACAATACCCTATATTAAAAGATCCTAATATAGCAACGGCAAATAAATATGGAGTTACAGGATTCCCTACATTTTATTTGATTGACAAGACTGGAAAGATTGTTAGCACGACATCAGGAGAACAACCTTTGAGTTACTTAACAACATTTATAAACAAATACAAGTAAATTATGTATTTTGCGATGTTTAAAATAGTGTTTAGGCAGGTTATTGTTGAACCTCTTGCTTTATTATCCAGAATTTCACTAGGGATAATATTCTTAACAGCTGGAATATCTAAAATATACGATTTACAATCTTTTTACATAAACGTACTTAATTATAATATTATAAAAGGTGAAATTGCATATGTATTCTCTATGACGCTTCCATTTATTGAGGTCATACTTGGAATATACCTAATATTTGGAATATACAAGAAAATAACCAATTCTATATCCCTATTTCTTCTCCTCCTTTTTATATATGCTATTTCATATGCAATAATTACGAAGCAACCAGTATCAGGTTGTGGTTGTTTTGGTGCTCTTGTTCGAGAGAAGATTAGTGTGTGGGACATAGTTAGAGATGTATTCTTTGTTTTAATGAATATACTTTCTCTCACATTTGATAGAATTCAAATGAAGAAAGTAAGAGAGAGATTTAAGAAACCTGAATTTAGCTATAGGCTAAATGAGTAACTTTTTGTAGTATTTCCCCAAAAGCACATATTTTACTATACAGATGTAATAATTTTACATATATATCAAAGTAAGACATATGAAAATAAAGAAAAACAACAAACAGGAATTACCAAGAGAGAAAATGAATTCAGTTGGAATAAATAACTTATCAAACAGTGATTTATTAGCACTTGTATTAGGAAGTGGAAACAGGAAGCAAAATGTTTTAGAAATCTCTAATATAATATTTCCTGAATATTCTAAATACACTTATTCTGATAATTTTTCAATACAGGAACTTAGCAAAAAATTAAACATATCTAATGGATACATAATAAAATTGTTTGCAATACTTGAGATTGCAAGAAGGCTATATAACAAAAAAGAATACATTCAATCACTTAGTGATGTAATTGACAGATATACATATATATCAAGATATGATAAAGAATATTTCTTTGCTATTCACCTAAATACACGGTCAAAGATACTACTAGAGGAAGTAGTAAGTATTGGAACAGAAACGTCAGCTATTGTATCTGTAAAAGAACTAATTGCAAAAGCTATCGAATTAAAGACATTTGCATTAATCATAATACATAATCACCCATCAGGTGAATCAGAACCTTCACACGAAGATATAAAGATTACGAATGAGTTGTTAAACGCATGTAGCTACTTTGATATAAAGTTGTTGGACCATGTAATTATATCTCAGATGAATAATTTCTCGTTTAAGGATAAACAAATTATTTGACAAATAATAATAGGGTACTATATATTTTATTTGTGATTGTTATAAACTTCAAGTCATATGAACAAACAACTGGAGCACATGCGTTAAGCCTTGCAAAGATAGCAAACAATGTAAGCATTGATACTGGTGTGCGTATTATTCTTTGTGTAGAATCATTTGATTTAAGAGACATAAAAAGAATGGTAGATGTTGAAGTATACACTCAACATATTGATCAATATGATTCTGGTGCAAAGACTGGATATGTAACCGCATTTGCAGCAAGAAAAGCAGGTGCAGATGGAACACTTTTGAATCATTCTGAACATAAACTTGATTGGAATACATTAGTTCTATCAACATCAAAAGCAAAGGAGGAAGGTCTTGGGGTTATACTCTGTGCAGAGACAATTGCGTTTGCTCAAAAAGAACTTGAGCTATTTCCTAATGAAATTGCACTTGAACTTCCTGAGCTAATATCAGGTAACATATCAATAACTAAAGCTAATCCTAGCATAATAAAAGAAGCTGTTCATGTAATTGGAAGTGATAAATTACTTGTAGGTTCAGGAATAAGAACAGCGGATGATATAAAGGCATCGATTGATTTAGGTGCTAAAGGCGTTATACTTGCCTCTGGATATGATCTGTCTAACGATCCAGAAAAGTATATATATAATCTGGCAAAAGCATTCTATTAATATATGGATAATACACAAATCATCAAAAATAACAGCTTAAAATCATTTATACCAGAGAATGGGTTATATAAATACTTCTCTGGAGGTGACTGGTTACAAAGCGTAACTGGTGAAACTATACCAGTACAATCCCCTATTGATAACTCAATTGTGGGCCGTATTCAATCAATCAGTGTATCTGAATTAAGAGATACATTTGAAAATGCTTTTTTTGCATTTTCAAAATGGTCAAGTAAAACGATGGATGAGAGAAGCAATATACTTGTAAGAACAGCTGATATAATGAGTGAGAATATAGATATTTTGAGTCATGTTTTATCATATGAAATAGGGAAAACAGTAGCTGACTCAAATGATGAAGTGGAAAGAACAGTTAGCCTTATAAAATACTATGCTGAAGAAGGCAGAAGAATACATAATGAATCCCTATACTCTGAAAGTTTCCCTGGATATAATAACAAAAAGATCGCTATAACAAAGAGAGTTCCTCTTGGAGTTGTTGTAGCAATTCCACCATTTAATTATCCAATAAATGAAGGTGCTCCTAAAATTGTTGGAGCTTTAATTGCAGGAAATACAGTTGTTTTTAAGCCATCAACACAAGGTGCAATAAGTGCATTACTTATGGTTGAATGTTTTAGATTAGCGGGAATTCCAGAAGGCGTGTTAAATGCTGTAACTGGAAAATCAGATGTAATTGGTGATGAATTAGTCACAAACAGGCGTTGCAGTGCCATAAACTTTACTGGAGGGACAAATACTGCAAATAGCATAAAATCAAAAATTGGATTGATACCATTAATTGCTGGTCTTGGAGGTAAGGACGCATCAATTGTATGTAATGACGCTGATATTGATCTTGCTGTTAGCGAGATTGCAAAAGGAGCTTTTTCATATGCAGGACAAAGATGTACTGGTATAAAAAGAGTACTTGTACAAAGTGATATAAAAGATCAATTTGAAGAAAAATTTGTTAAATATGTATCAGAACACTTCGTACTTGGTGATCCAAGGGAGAAAGAAACAACAATGGGACCAGTAATCAATATCAGGACTGTTGAATTATTTGATGAACTATATGATGACGCAGTTAAATTAGGTGCTAAAGTGTTACTTGGAGGTAAGAATCTTGAAAATGAAAATAGACTTTTCTTAAATGCAACTATTCTAACCAATGTCTCATTAGATATGAAACTTGCAAAAGAGGAGCCATTTGCTCCAATATTGCCTATTATTCAATTTACTACAATAGAAGAAGCAGTTGATATAGCAAATTCATCTGAATATGGATTACAATCCAGCATATTTACAAAGGATATAAATACTGCATTTACAGTATCAGAGGCTTTAGATGTTGGAACTGTACAAATAAATGGAAAAGATTCAAGGGGACCTGATCATTTCCCATTCATTGGAGTTAAGGCATCTGGAATTGGACAAGTTCAAGGTGCAAAGTACCTTATTGAATCTATGACTAGGATTAAAACTATAGTGATTAACAAAAAGTAGTATAATGGATGACTTCCATATTAAGGGCTTAGGTTCAATTAAATCATCTGTATGATTCTTGTATTGGCCAGCACGTTCTATTCACAAAAGATAAATTATAATTAAAATGGTTTTGTATTATCAGGACATGTGATTCTACTACCATTCTCAAACACATCTGCAAGAATAATCTCATCATCACTATTAACAAAATATACTTTATTATTTCTAAGATCAATAATTAAATCTACAATTTGAGATCCTGCCGCAAATACCGTACATCCAATAGCAGATAATGTTTTGGCAAAATCTTTACTAGACATTTTGCAAGATCTAAGTACTACTTTAATAGGCCCTAATTTGTCGAATAGTTTGATTGCATTATTTCCTACAATATCCTCGATGTTTATAAATTCTCGACTCCCCAACTGAATAGAAGTACCATCACCGTGACCAGACATAATCAATATTGACATTTTTCCATATATACTATTGATTCTAAGTAGCCTATTTACTAAACCATACAGATCTCCACACTCAGCAACTAATAAATTCATATGCTCATTACCTACTGCACGATTTATATAATCGACGAAAGAACAATTAGCCATTGATCCGTTATAGTCTGAATAAGGGTTTATTATAAGACAGTATGGAATATTATTAATACTGTTTAGTTCATTGGTATCCACTCAATAAGTTTGTGTAAATAAGGGAAAGTAGAGTAAAATTGAAGAAGGATGGCGAGTAATTTAGAAGAAGCGATAGAAATAATAAGGAAGCAGTCAGAAAGAATAGAAGAACTAGAGGAAATAATAAGGAGATTAACGAATCAACCAAGTAAGCCAAAGTTTTCACAAGAGAACTATTCACAAAGTAGGAATGATAAAAAAATAAAAAAGGAATGGAAGAAAGGAAGTAAGAATGGGAAAATAGTAGTAACGGAGAGGAAAGAAATAAGAGGAGGGAATGGTCAATGCACATGCGGATGCAAGGAATTTAAGATCATAAGAACAAGAAGCAGAATAGTACAGGGAATAAGCATAAAATTAAACAATATAGAATATAAATTAATAGATGAAGAATGTATTAAATGTAGAAAAGAATATAGAGCGAATGTAGATGAAATAGGATACAATAAGGAAACACGAAGTTTGATATCAATATTAAAATATGGATTTAGGATGACACATCCATTAATAAAGAAATTCCTAGAAGAACAAGGAATACAAATAAGTAGTGGAGAAATAAGTAAAATATTAATGGAGAATAGCAAATCACTACAAGATGCATATACATATTTAAGAACAGTAGGGATAAAAAAGAGTAAATACAATCAAACAGATGCAACAATAACAAGAAGGAGAAACACAAAAAGAATAAAAAGAGAACATTTACAATTTACAGGAAATAAATATATATCAACATTTAAGATAACAGATAAGTATAATATAGAAAGTGTATATCATGCAGTGACAAAAAGAGGAGTAAATAAAGGATTTGTAGCAGATGATTCAACAAGCAATCATATAGGAAAAAGACAATTATGCTGGGTACATGAATTAAGACATTATCAAAAATTAACACCGATATTAAGAGGAAATATAAGAATAAAGGAAGAAATAATAAATGAATTAAGAGGAGTTTATCATGAAGAAAAAACATATGGAAATAATGCGACACAAGAAAAGAAGGAAGAAATACAAGAATTATTTAGAAGAGTAGTAAATAAGACAACAGGATATCTACCAATAGATGAATGCTTAAAAAGAACAAGAAAAAAAGAAAAAGAATTACTAATGTTTTTAGATTATCCATATATACCAATACATAATAATGAATCAGAGAATAGTTTAAGAGAAGCAGTGATAATAAGGAAGATATCACATGAGACGAAATCGAAAATAGGAGATAAATCATTAGAGAGGCATTTATCAGTAATACAAACGATAAAGAAACAGAAACTAAATTTATATCGAACATTTAGGGAAATAATAGAAGGGACATTTGATTTGAGTCTATTAACCAGTCTAACTGTTTAACACTAACTTATTGAGTGGATACAAATATATTGTTATTATTAGACTGCAAATAGTAGTAATGACCCCGTGATATCTACATTAGTAGAAATATATTGTTATTATTAGACGTCTCAAACTAACTTGATGTATCCGACATCTACATTAGTAGAAATATATTGTTATTATTAGACGTCTCAAACTAACTTGATGTATCCGACATCTACATTAGTAGAAATATATTGTTATTATTAGACTAAATTTATAGACGGTCATTGGTACCATATCTACATTAGTAGAAATATATTGTTATTATTAGACGCAATGGTGTTCGATCTCTTTCATTGCGATCTACATTAGTAGAAATATATTGTTATTATTAGACTAAAAAAGTGGAAAAAACTGCCAAGATATCTACATTAGTAGAAATATATTGTTATTATTAGACGGAATTTCTAGAACTCTGCAGAATTAAATCTACATTAGTAGAAATATATTGTTATTATTAGACGAAAATCTCACAATGGGTGCGGTTTACAATCTACATTAGTAGAAATATATTGTTATTATTAGACTTTAAACGATGTTGTTTCAAAAACTAGCATCTACATTAGTAGAAATATATTGTTATTATTAGACGCATTCAGGATTGATACTGATGGAAAATCTACATTAGTAGAAATATATTGTTATTATTAGACAGCATTTTCATTGTAATATCAATATAAAATTATATTGTATACAAAAACACATATAGTATGGTATTGAAAAATGCCTTAATAATAACACATGTTTTTATAAAAAACATAAACACTCAGGTTTCGTATTTTTTACATAACCTTGGCTAAATGAAATGACCAAGGTTTCATAATAACAATTTATACCCACTAATTTAGTTACATATTAAATTTTAAATGTGCATAAACATTATATACCATTAAAAATATATCACATCTTTGTCTTCATAGCTAGCACTACCATATCTTAGTATGTTTTTCTCACATTTTGAACATATTTGGAAAATTAAAATATTGTCTGTCTTTTTAAATTTACTTTTATACTCATTCTCAACTTCTGTAATTATTATGTCTAGTAATCTTTGACTATTTTTTATTCTAAATACAGAATATTGAATTCTTTCTCCATATTGTGAAAGAAATTTTGAGAACTTTTGCCTTCTCTTATTTGATGAGAAATCATATGCTACTATAATCATCTTATTTCAAATGGTTTAAATTTATATTTATCAGGGTTTGATATATACCTGTAATAACAACCTATATAATTATATAACTCTTCCTTCTTTTTAACTATTAACTCAAACCACACATTAACATATTTTTTAGTTATTTCACTATTTTTAAATGAATACATTCCATTTTTTATTTTAAAATCATTCTCATTAAGTATTCCTAATGAATACATCTTGTATAACTCCTTATCAATAATTGGGCGTATTGGTTCCATTAGATCACAACTCAAGGATTTTCTTTGGAAAAACATCTTATGATACACACCTTTGTATGTATCAAACCCAAATAGCTTTAATAGTGCATCTATATAGTTAAATAAAAACGTATATCCAATATCAAGGAGTAGATTATTAATATCCTCCTTTGTTTGTGGTGCCCTCCTATTCCAATCTAACTCATTAAACAATGTAGAGAAATATTTTCTCGCCACAGTCCCCTCTAGACCTAACAAAATTTTGTAATCAGTTACATCATCAACTCTTGTTATGTAATCTTTATAATTAAATCCCAATTTATTGTACTGCTTAAGTACTCTATGTTGATTAATTATTTTATTTTTTATAATTAACTTTGCTATTGATAAATTAGAATCTTCAGGAAGTAAATATTGTTTGCTTCTAAGAATATAATTTGCCTCTGAATATGACATAACCTCAGCATATTGTTTAAATGATCTATTGAGGAATATTATAGATATACCTCGCTCCTTAATTTTTCTCAATATTTGAGTTGTAATTGTTAAATCTCCAATAACAAATATAGCAAAGATAGAAAAAAGTGATATTTGATTTATTGGGATTGTATTATTATATAGACGTATATTTTCATTTGAAAATCTCAATGAGTTTACTTCTTTATTCCCAAAAACAAACAAAATCTTTTTATTTTTAAAGTCATTTATTTGTAGCATTTGAATTTAAACATAATTTACTATATATGCATTTGTTACATTTATTCCTATTTGTTTTAATAGTTGAATTTATTGGATCAAAATTTTCTATATCTATCAAGAAATCCTTAAACTGTCTTAAATCATCATATGTAGGAATATCAATATTGTAACTTTTATTATTCTTAAGCGAATATATTTCAATGGATTCTATCTTGTACTTCATCTCAATCAAACATACATATTGCCCCCATAACTGATATATATATCCTTGATATATTTTTGTTATATTATACTTTCTTTCAATTAATTTGTGATTTTTGACATTTAACAAATCTATTTTCCCGCATAAATTATATTCATCGCTAAATACAGACATACCTTGAAATATATATTTACTTGTTGAATACATATTGCCATCTATATTTTTATGATTCAATGAACCGTTAAATTGGAATTTACTTTGATAATCAAATTTACCATAATTTTCATACACAGAATGTACATACAATGAATATGGACAAAATATAAAATCATTTAGTTTTGATATTTGTATGTATGAGTCCATTATCAAAATCCGCTACTTCTATATTCAATTTTATTATTATCAAGAAACTCATCCCACCTACTGTCTTCTATATATTTTACACCAGAATCATTCCTAATATCATCGATTGCAATCAATCCTTTTCTAGCTATATTATATGCTCCATTAGAATCGCCAGAAACAGGATATTTAGCATTATCAGAATCATCTAGTTCATTTTTACCTTCTTTTTCGTATACTCTACTATCAAAAAATGGAGGAACTGGTGATTGAATAAAGTCATAATCATATGAATCTTTAGTTAATGTATTTCTTAACTGAATTACATTATTGAACATATATATAAAATCCTCTAAAAATTTATTAGTGACTTTATCCGTAATCTGATCAAGAATATTACTATTCTTATCTATATTATTATCATAGAAGAATTTATTATATATATCTGTCATATTCATTATTTTTCTATCCTTATAGTCTTTTTTTTCAACAGAACTATCTGATACTACTCTATCTACATTTGTATACACAATATAATTACGAGCATTTTCCTTGTCGCCATTCGAGTATTCTATTTTATATGAATTATAACCTGAATCCCACTCTATAGATTTTATATACTTCTTTATATCCACAAACATTTTAGATTTACTTCCTTTCTTTATATAAACATCCTTTCTAAAATTACCAACTGGGTCAGTAATAGATGTGTAATTTGGTCGTACAAATAACAACATGCCTGCCTGATATTTATTTTTGTAGGAACCTTCTACTTTTGGGGTAAAAGTAATTGCACAATTAACACCACCCGGTTCATCATATTTTTTACCTTTAATAATTAAATAATGTAATTTATTCTCCAACGCTACCTCAAATTTCTTATATATGGACTTCTCGATTTTTTGCCTTGATCTCATGAATCCGCTATTTAGATCTTCCAATACAACAACTGCATTATATTTAATCATTAGATTTGCAATATATGAAGTTACATTTGACATGTATCCATTTTTCAGATTTCTTATATTTTCTATTTTATCCCAATTTTTTCTTGCATTTTCTCTTTCTTTAGACTTATCTGTCAGCAACATGTTGTAATCCTTTCCATTCATTTTGTTCATACTTCCCTGTTTAATTATTTCGCCTTTCATATTTATAACAGAATAATATAATAAGTTTCTCTCCCCCCTATCTATCCCAATTAAATTAATATCATTATGCTTTATATATTCATTACATATTGTGTTTATGTCTATTTCTCTATTCTGTTTCCAATTCAAAGTAATTGGAACATGTAAAAAATATTTATCAACTCTGAATCGTGCATTATGTACAGCTCTTTCATTTCGTTCAGTAATATTAATATGATCTTTTTCTGTTATAATGGATCTATTATCATTTATGAACTCTCCTGCTTTTCTATAAAATATTTCTGCATTACCATTTAATTTATTCACTGCATTGTCGTGAAAAAGCGATTCCCAATAAATTGTATGCAGATTACTAGTTCCAAAATCATGATTTTTCTTAATTAAATCCTTATTCTGTATCCTAAACATGTAGAAATCATTATTCTTCACTTTCTCATCAATATTAGAGAAGTTAATTAATTTAAAATTAGCTAAATATGATTGACTGTCTATATCACTATATAAATCAATATATATCTTTTTCATATCTGAATTTCCATCAAGAAGCTCACTAAATTTATTATTTACATTATCTCTCCTCCATTGGAATATTTTTTCGTATTCAGCTTCCAAATGCCCAATCTTAAAAAATTCAATATTTCTAGATTTCATCTTCTCTTTTGACTCAGACTTACTAAATTTACTGCCAAAAAGTTGTTTGGGTAATGATTTTACAGATCCACCTCCCAATTGCTTGTATTCTAACCACTCCCACTCACTAGATCCATGATCAATTTTAAGATTCTCAAAATAGTTACGTGAAATAGTAACACCATGTTTCAATATTAATAGGTAATATTCAGCTTTATTTCTCCTTATAATTGCACCTCTGTTATCTACTATTTTGTTTTTATCCCACCCATTGAGTAAACTGCTACAGTCAAATGTTAATTTTTCACTTCTATTTACATAAACTGCCTTTGTAATATAGTTTCTAACACTGTTATACATTGAAAATATTGAAGAATATTCCTCTATGAATATATCAATATTATTATACAATGATTCACATTCATCATTATCATAATTTATGCTGTTTGTTTTTTTTATACTGAATATTTTTAAGAACCTAATAAAATATACCAATTTATCTATATATAGTTTTATTGCATCCTTATTTTTTAAATCGTTTTTTAAAAAATATTCAGTCTCTTGATTCTCTAGATTCAATGATTCTCTTAATCTACTAAATTCACTGCACTCCTTTATTATACTCAACAGCTTCTCCTTAAATTTGTCTATGAATCCTTCAATCTCAATTACTTCAATTTTGAAGATATTTTTAAATTTTTTCTGTTCACTTAAATAGCTTAATTCATTCCACTTTCTCAATATGCTGTATGAAAGGTCTGCTATCTTACTTTTATTTATATATAGATTAGGAATATTACTTTCCAATTGCCTAATAATATTTACATATTTTTCTTTGAATTCTTTTAAATTATTATCATCAAACGATAACAAAATTCCCTTTAGTTCATAGTCATCTTTTATTACTGCATATCCTCGAACAGATTCACCCTGCTGTGTTGGAGTCATACCTATTTGTTTGTATAGTTTCAACAATTTTTCTAATTTATTTCTATTACTGTCCTTATCTACCATGCTCTGATTAATCAAATTTATATCTGAATTTATTTCACCAACAGCTAGATTATATACTTCAATTTGCTTTTGTGTAAAACACTTATTATATGAATATAGATCAAATACTTCACTATATTTACTCAGTATATCTTCTTTATGCTTAGTTATTGCATTAAATCTTTCTATATTTTTTATAAATATAGATCTAACAAGTCAACTAAGCGTCAAGATTAAGAAAAGAATAATTGAATTTATGAGAGTTCAGATATTTCACAAATTCAATTCCAGTGTTATAAATATTCTCAATATATCTATTATGTGTGACTTGATGCCGTCCTTCTTTCCATACATGTTCTTGGGGATTTAATTCTGGAGAATAGGCTGGAAAGAATATTTGTTGTATATGTTTATTTTTTTTTATGTATTCTTGAACCTTTGA